>DATJPK010000116.1:0-6227 GCA_035506435.1 Methanomicrobiales archaeon | reverse complement strand
CAATTACACAGCGGCCCGGAAGAGGCGGAGGACCGATGCATATTCCCCCGGGGGCATCCCCCGCCGTCCCGATCGTGCGGTCTCCGTGTACGCCGACCGCATCCACGCCCTCTTCCCCGGGATCCCCATCGTCATCGGCGGTATCGAGGCGAGCCTGCGCCGGTTCGCCCACTATGACTACTGGACCGACCGGGTCCGGAGGTCCATCCTCGCCGATGCACCGGCCGACCTCCTTGTCTATGGCATGGGAGAACGGCAGGTCATGGAGATCGCGAAACGCCTCGACGCCGGGGAGAAGGCCCGGGACCTCACGGACATCCGGGGGACCTCCGTCAGGGTTGCGCCGAAGACCTTCCGGGCCATGGAAAAGGAGGGCATGATCGTCCTGCCGTCTCACGGCGACGTCACTGGCGACCGGCATGCCTATGCCCGGGCCTTCGCCCTCCACACGCTCGAGCAGGACCCGGTCCGGGGGAGGCGGGTCGCCCAGGACCATGGCAAGGTCGTGATCGTGCAGAACCCGCCTGCCCTCCCTCTTGCGACGGAGGAACTGGACCGGGTCTACGAGCTGCCCTATACCCGTCGGGCACACCCGTCGTACCGCGAGGAGATCCCGGCCCTCGAACCTGTCCGGTTCTCCCTCGTCAGCCACCGGGGCTGTTTCGGGGACTGCTCCTTCTGCGCCATCGGGCACCACCAGGGAAGGATCATCCAGAGCAGGTCGGCGGAGTCTCTCGTCCGGGAGGCAGGGCGGATCGTAAAGATGGAGGGTTTCGCGGGGACGATCCAGGACCTCGGCGGGCCGACAGCAAACATGTACGGCTTCACCTGCCGGAAGTGGACCACGGCGGGGGCCTGCGCCGACCGCCGGTGCAGCCTGGACTGCGGGAGCCTCGTGTCTGGCGAGAAGGCACACCTCGCGCTCCTCAGGAAGGTCCGTGCGGTCCCCGGCGTGAAACGGGTCCTCGTCGCGAGCGGGATCCGGCACGACCTCATCGATCTCGACGACCTCGAGTACCTCACCGAGCTCTGCAGGCACCATGTCGGCGGCCACCTGAAGGTAGCCCCGGAGCACATCTCGCCCCGGGTCCTCTCCCTGATGAGGAAGCCCGGCAAGGGGTCCTTCGAGGCGTTCCGGAGCAGGTTCGCCGAGGTGAGCCGGCGGGTCGGGAAGGAGCAGTACCTCCTCCCGTACTTCATGTCCGGCCACCCCGGCTGCACCATCGCGGACATGGTCGGGCTCGCCGAGTACATCCGGGACGAGGGCCTCTACACCGAGCAGGCCCAGGACTTCACCCCGACGCCGATGACCGCGGCGAGCTGCATGTTTTACACGGGGATCGACCCGTGCACGATGGAGGAGGTCCATGTCCCCCGGGGGCAGGAGAAGGAGATCCAGCGGGCCCTGCTCCACTTCCGGGACCCGTCGAAGGAGGGGCTCGTCCGGGAGGGCCTCGCCCGGGCCGGGAGGGAAGACCTCGCCGGGACCGCCTGGAACTGCCTCGTCAGGCCGGGGGGCCCGGGGAAGAGAAGATATTTACCGTGACCGTCACAAAATAGTTCAAAAGGAAACGGCGCAGCAGCGCCGGGTGTGGCGGCCATGATACGGGGAAGAATCGTCGAACGCGAGGGGAATTTCGGGAAGGTGCTCCGGACCTTCGTGTACGAAAGCGACGGGATCACGGAGCATGAGGGGGACAAGCTCGGGAGGGTGAAGCGGTCCCTCTGGTACGAGAGCGACGGAAAGACCCTCACAGAGCGGAAGGGCGGGAAGGAGGGGAAGGTCGTCCGGACGGTCACCTTCGAGACCGACCACGCGGTCGAGGCCGACCTCTCCCCGTATGGCAAGCGGAAGTCCACCTACCTCTTCGACCCGGGTGAGCACCGGATCCTCGAGCGGGACGGGGGCAAGTACGGGACGCTCCTCCGGGGCTTCCTCTTCGAGCCCGAGGGGATAGTCGAGGGAGAGGGTGGCGGCCACGGGCCGGTCAGGAGGATGTTCGCCTTCGACCGGGAGAAGCCGGCCATCTACGAGCGGCCGGGCGGCCACTTCGGCGAGATAAAGCGCACGTTCGTCTTCGAACAGATGGACCCGTCGGTGCTGCGGAACTTCGACGCATTTCTCCAGTTCGTGTTCCTCGTCGGGTAGGGCATGAGGCGGGATCGCCCCGCCGCCCTTCCTGAACCCGCACGCACCGCAGGATTTTGTTCGCTTCTCAGGGACCGGCACCGAACCGGAGGAGCTCGTTCCCGCCCGCGTCCATGAGAACCAGCTGGTCACCATCGAAGGTGTACGAGCGGACCTCGCCGAGGAGCGTGATAAAGGTCTGCTCCTGTTCCATGACCCCCGGGGGCTGGCCGCAGTACTTCTTCGTCGTCCCCACCGTGCCCAGGGTGAGGGATGCCCCGTCAGTCGTATACAGGGAGAGGTAGGTGTTGCACCCCGCGGAACCGGAAACCGAGCCGTCGGCCGCGAAAGTGGCATCGATTTCCGTTCCCGCGATCACCGAAGAGACGCCACCCGAACCCGTGGCGATCGAACCGAGCACCCACCTTGTTCCCGCCAGGGGCAGGGGCGAGGCCGGGACGGCACGGATGAAGGTGAGCAGCTCGGTCCCGTTCCCGTCGAAGAACCGGAGGGAATCACCGTCGATCCGGAAGAACCTGGCACCGCCGAGGAACCCGAGGTATGCCGACTCCCTCTCGTCCACTCCCGTGTCAGTGCAGTACATCAGGGTGCTCACAAGCCGGGTGATGTTGATCCGGATACCGGTCGTCGTGTAAGAACCGCCGTACTGGTTGCACCCCCCGGATCCGCCGAGGGTCGCCGCGTCCCTGAAATCGAGGGTAATGGCAGGGGTCGCGGGCACCGGGGTCAGGTTTCCTCCCACGCCGGGCACGGAGACGAGCACCCAGGAGGTACCGGCAGGCCCGGCGCCTCCCCCGCCACCGGTTCCGGGGCCGGGCGGCGCCGTCGCCGTGCACCCGGCGAGGAGAAGGGCCGCGAGCACTGCGAGTCCGATGAGGAGCCTCTCCAATTCCGTCCCCGCACCCTACTCGAGGAGCGGTTCGAACTGTATCTTCCCCACCCGGCCATGCTCCCTGTTGATCTTCGTGTCAATAGCACAGACCGGGCAGGCATAGGACTCCGGGAGGTCAGCGAAGGCCGTCCCCGGCTTGATCCCGTGCTGGGGCTCACCGCGCTTCTCGTCGTAGATGTACCCGCAGATCTTGCAGACGTACTTCGTAGGCTTCCATTCCTCGAAACCCCACTTGCCCACCTTCCCTTTCCCTGCGTACCCGCAGACCGGGCATACATAGGTATCGGGAAGGTCCTCGAACCGTGTTCCCGGCTTGATCCCATTGTGGGGTTCACCGATCTTCTCCGAGTAGATGTAGTTGCAGTGCCTGCAGACCCAGCGCTTTGACGCGGCAGCGCCCTTTGCCTTGCTCACCTTTTTCGCCATGTCAACCTCCGATTGGATGGGATATGCAAGGAGAGTGATGGGTATTGTTCTATTTATGGGTTGTGCGCCGGACCGGCCGGTCCCTGACTCGCTAGATTTCCAGTACGAGCCCGTCGGTCGCCACCGTGAGGTCCGGGAACGCCTCGCGGTACTCCTCCCCGATCGCGAGGCGCTCCGCGAGCGTCCGCCAGGCCCAGGCATCGAAGTGGGTGAGGGCGAGCCGCTTTGCCCCGGCGGCCTTCGCAAGGTCGATCGCGAGCCCGGGGTTCAGGTGCGGCCATCCAGGGTCCACCTGCCCGGGCTTCATCGCAGACTCTGCAATGAGAAGGTCGGCATCGCGGGCGAGGTCGACCACCGCCGGGCTGGGGCCGGTGTCGGTGCAGTACGCGATGGTTTTCCCCTCGAGCTCGAACCGGTACCCGAAACAGGGAGATGCGTGGGGGAGGTACCGGCAGGTAACCGTGAACGGAATATGATGGGTCCCCTCCCGGAGATCCCGGATCTCGACCGGGTAAGGGAGGGTATTCCAGGCGACGGTGAAGGGGGGTGCGACCAGGGTCGCCAGGGTCTCGCGGGTACCCGGCTGGCCCCAGATGTTGAGTCCCCCGGGGAAGTCGAACCTGCCGAGGACATGGAGCCCTTCCACGTGGTCGAGGTGGAAATGGGACAGGAAGAGCTGGACCGGGTGGTCCCTGTCTCCCAGAGGTCCGTCGAGCCTGCGAATGCCGTTCCCCGCGTCGAGCAGGATCCTCCACGGCCCGGCCTCGACGAGCGTGCAGGTGGTGTTCCCGGTTTCCGTGTCGTACCAGCCGTTCGTCCCGAGGAATACCACGCGCATGAAGGGTACTCGAAGATGAAACGACTTAAAAGTGTGGTGGGGAGGTGTTCACGGGGAAAGCTGACCTTCATGAGAAACCGGATTTCAAGCCGGATGCCTTGGTGATCCGTGGACGGTGACACCAGGTTGGATCGGGATACTGATGGAAGATGATTCAGAGTCGTGGACAGAGACTCAAATAAAAATGTTGGTTTCTCTCCATTTTACCACGATTACGAGAGCGAGAATTGCGGATAGGAGAATACAGGGAAATAGTGGTGGGAACTCGGGAATGGTTGGCGATGGGACCACGCCATTTTCGATCGCATAGACCTTACCGTCAGCACTTCCCACGTAGACCACACCATCGACAATTGCAGGGGAAGAATCCACCCTCCCTCCAGTTTTAACAGCCCACTTCCTGGTACCTTTTACCGCATCGAGAGCGTAGATCTTATCATCACCGCTCCCTACATAGACCACACCATCCGCTACCGCAGGGGAGGATCTCACATCAGCACCAGTGTTAAAGGCCCACTTCCTGGCCCCGGTCATGCTATCCAGGGCAAAGATCTTACCTTCAAAGGTCCCTGCATAGACCCTGCCATTAACTACCGCAGGTGACGAATATACAGGGTGGGTAATACAACATACCCCGATCCAGGAGATCCACTTTTGAGTGCCGGTTGCCGCATCGAAAGCCACGACGTTCGCATAACCCCCCACATAGACAACCCCCTCCGCCACTGCCGGAGAGGAAGACGGACCCCCTATGGGTAATACGGTGGCCCACCTCAAGGTGCCGGTCACCGCATCAATGGCGTATAACCTGTTCCCGCCCCCTGCGTAGACTACCCCATTTGCAACCGCAGGGGAGGAAAACCTATTCCAAGACTCCCAAGAGAGTTGCGTCGTAAATATCCACTTTTGAGCGCCGGTTGCCGCATCGATGGCATAGACCAGATGGCATCCCTTTACGTAGACAGCGTTATTTACCACCACGGGAGAGGAAGCCTCACGCATAGGCTCACAGGAGTCTTCCGTCGCAAAGGTCCACTTTTGGGCGCCGGTAGCCGCATCGATGGCATAGACCTTCCCATCACCACTTCCGATGTAAACCACACCACTCACGACCGCGGGAGAGGAATCAACATAACCTCCTGTCGTGAAGGTCCACTTCGGGGTGCCGGTAGCTGCATCGATGGCATAGACCTTCCCATCACCACTTCCGATGTAAACCACCCCATCCACAACAGCGGGCGATGAAACCACGACGGTTCCCGTTGGGAATACCCACTTCTGGAGGCCGTTCGGAAGAATTCCACCTGAAACGCTGCCGTAATCCCCGGTATGCTGCGGGTTCATCCTGAACATCATCGCCGATCCCGCCGCACCTGCCGGGATGACAATGGTTACGGTAAAAAAGAACACCACTACCCAGATTTCTATCAGATGTATCATCCTCATGTTACAACCCCCATCACCTTCCTGTTATTCTGAAACGACCCGACATATTCCGAATCGGGACAGCTTCCACATAAGGGAGAGACTCGATAAAGTTTTCGCCGCGGAATGACAGGGAGTCAACCTTTCTCTTCCAACAGGTTTCCCTTCAGGTCGGGATTGGCTCTCCGTATCCCTGCGGAAAGCAGCCTGGTTCCGTTCAGATATCTTTACGTCCCTTTTTCCCCAAGTATTTAAGAAGAAAAGGGAAAAGGCGGGTGCTTTCGGTTGAACTTCGGTCTCCTCGAGATTGCGATTCTCCTCCTTGGGGCGAAGATCGGGGGGTCATTCCTCATCAGGCTCCGCCAGCCCTCCCTCTCGGGCGAGCTCCTCGCCGGGATCCTCATGGGGGCGCTCTTTGCAAACCTCCAGGGCACCCCCTTCTACGTCGATCTCCCCGGCTCCACCACGGTCCAGATCGTCGCCCAGCTCGGGATCAT
>DATJPK010000115.1:0-13653 GCA_035506435.1 Methanomicrobiales archaeon | reverse complement strand
GGACCCCGAAGCTGTCCAGGATCATGATGATACCGAGGGCGAGGATGGAGTACATCGCACCGTTCTTCAGGTAGATGTACTGCCGGATCCGGTTGATGTTCCCGACGGTGAGCTCTCGGACGACGAGGGCCCCGAGCCCGTTCCCCAGGATGATGAGCGGGACCGAGAGGGTGAAGGCAAAGGCCCCGAGCACCCCGTCGATGGAGAAGGTGGCGTCGATCACCTCGAGGTAGAAGATCTTCGAGATGTCGGTGAGGTGCGTGTCCATGAGCCGCTTCTCCTGCGCCTCGGCGTTCTGCCGGAACCCGTGGACGATGAAGAAGGCCGTGGAGCCGATGACCGCGCCGAATGCCATCAGGGGGGCCTTCGCGAGGGCGAGCCACACGATCGCTGCGAGAAAGACCGACACGATGGCATAGAACCAGACCCCCCTCTGCTGGATGTACCGCTCGCCCCGGATGCCGAAGTGCTTCTCCTCGAGAAAGAGCCAGTGGAAGAAGAGGAACACGAGGAAGGTCCCGCCCCCCATGAGGAGGACGGGGGCAGAGGCCTCCACTGCCTTCATCACGAGGGGGTCGCTCGAGAAGGCGGCGGTGAAGGCCCCGACCGGGCCGAGGGAGGGGGTCGCGAACCAGACGATGAGCCATGGGAGGAGGCCACGGATTACGAATACCGCGATAAAGAGGCCGATGGTGAGGAACCAGCGCCGGGCCTTCGCCCCCATGGTCGAGAGGACCTCCGCGTTTACGATGGCGTTGTCGATCGAGGAGATGGTCTCGAAGAGGCAGAGGCCCGCGACGGTGAGGATGATCGCGCCGATGTCCATGGTCCAGGGAGGATCTTCGTCCCGGAGGATGAAAAAGACGCCGGCCCGGCCGGGCCGGTCCCGTGCCCGGCCGTCAGACCGGCGGTCTCCGGATCGGCGGGACCTGCCCCGGCTGCGTTGGCGGCGGAGGGGGCGGCGGCATGGGCTGGGACGGGGGCATGGGCGGTGGCGAGGGAGGCGGCGATGGCGGGGGCGGGGATTGCGGGGCTCCGGCCCCGCCCTTGTCCATGTTAACCACCTGGTCGACGAACGTGGTGAGCTGGGAGAGGAGGATGGGGTCGAGGCCGTCCTCGACGGCGAGGAAGATCCCGGCCATGTCGAGGATCTTCAGCTTGCTCGAGACGAAGTGGATGAACTTCGAGAGGTTTGCCGACGGGAGGTAGATGAGCATCGTGGAGACCGAGTCGAGGAGGATGGCCGCCTTCCTCCCCTCCATCTCCTTGAGGGAGTCGGAGATGGCGATGCCGAGCTGGGTGAGGTCCGACGGGCTGCTCGTGAAACGGGCACCCGGGACCCCGGAGGGGACCTCGCCGATGGCGTACCGGGTGATGGCATCGATAAACCTGACCTTCGTGAGGTCGATGCCGTCCTTCTCGTACGCCTTCTTCAGGATGGAGTAGGGCTGGTTCGTGGTGACGACGATGACGATGTAGCCGCGGCCGAGGAGGCCGCGGATGATGGCGCTCGAGTTCTCCTTGAGCCGCTCCGCTGACGAGAGGCAGAGGTAGATCTTGTCCCTGTCAAGGCGGTCGAAGGAGAACATCATCACGCGCCCCGCTACCTCGTGAGGTACCTCCGGTACGATTCAGGAATGTCCTTCTTGCCCTGGAGGATGGCGCGGTTCAGGTAGTTCAGGTTCTCGATGATCTGCTCGGTGTTCCGGATCTGCACCGAGAGGAGCACCTTGAGGTCATCGCCCGAGAGCTCGCCCGTCCCGACCTGCCGCTGGACCTCCTTGAGCTGGTCATGGACGATCTCGACTGGGTGGCGCAGGCGCATGGCGGCCTCGTTGATGAAGGCGAGGAGGGCCCGCTCGGCCTCCTTCCGCTGGGTGATGTCCCGGGCGATTGTCGCAGTCCCGATGACCTGCCCGTTGGCATCCTTCAGCTGTGCGATCGAGAGGGAGACCTCGACCCGGCTCCCGTCCTTCCGGAGGCGCACCGTCTCGTAGTGCTGGATGCGCTCGCCCTGCCCGAGCCGCTCGAGCACCTCGATCATCTCGTGGTGGAGCTCCGGAGGCACGATCCGGGACATCGGCTGTCCCTTCATCTCGGCGTCGGTGTACCCGAACAGCGACTCCGCGCCCGGGTTCCAGCTCACCACCGTGCCGTCGAGCTCGGTGCTGATGATGGCCTCCTCCGAGGACTGGACGATGGAGGCGAGGAGGGCCCGGATGCTCTCCATCTTCCTGCGCTCGGTGATGTCACGGGCGATGAGGAGGAGGGCGGGCTGGTTCTCGAACTCGATGAACCGGCAGCTGATCTCGACGGGCATGTAGCTCCCGTCCTTCCGGACATGGACCGTGTCGAAGGTGGACCGGCCGCCGCGCATCATCTCGAGGAACCCGCCGGTCTTCACCTCCTCGATCCAGTCCATGAGGAGGCCCTGGAATGGCGGGGCCTCGAGATCCCGGGGGTTCATCTTCAGGAACTCGTCCCGGGAATAGCCGAGCTGGTCGTTGGCCGCCCGGTTCACCTCGAGGAAGTGCCCCGAGAGGTCCTGGATGAAGATGGCATCGCTTGCAGAGTCGAAGAGGGTGCGGTACCGTTTCTCCGATTCCCGGAGGGCCACCTCGGCCTTCTGCCGCTCGGAGATGTCGAGGAAGGTCTCGAGGAGGTAGGGCTTCCCGCCGAGGTTGACGTTGACGACCGTCTTGATGATCGCCCGGCGGTTGCCGTCGGCCTGGAGGAGCACCCGCTCGGTGTGGTCGATGGTCTCTCCGAGGTCGGTGACCGGGCAGTTCTTCTCCTCGGCAGGGCAGATGAACCGGTGGCAGACCTTCCCGACGATCTCGGACTTCGGGACGCCGATCATCTCCGCGGCGGCGGGGTTCACGTCGGTGATCAGGTGGCTTACCGGGTCGACCACGAGGACCCCCGCGCCGATGGACTCGATGAGCGTGCGGAGCCGGGCCTCGCTCTCGGCGAGGGCGTCCCGTGTCTGCTTCAGCTCGGTCACGTCCATCAGGGTGCCCATGTAGGCGGTCCGGCCCTGCCAGGTGATCCGGGACCCGATCATCTCCACCCAGATGGTCCGGCCGTCTTTTGTCAGGGTGCGGACGACGGACTTGAAGGGCTTTGCCTCGCCCGCGTCGAGGACATGGAATTGCTCCCGCACCTGCTGCCAGTCATCGGGGTGGACCAGGTTGTCGAGCCCCATGCGATCGGGGAGTTCCCCCGGCCCGTACCCGTGGATCTCGGCAAAGCGCGGGTTCACGTACCTGAACTTCCCCTTCTCGGTGAGGTAGATCCCGAGCGGGGAATTCTCGGTGATGTCCCTGAATTTCGCCTCCGATTCAAGCAGTTTCCCGGAGAGGGAGGAGGCGATGAACCCGACGGTGACGAAGACGTAGAAGTGGACGGTCCCGGCAGCAAGGGTGTCCGTTGTCCCCAGCCCGAAGGCGAACATGAAGGTATAGAGGAGGAAGAGATAGATGCCGCCGAGGAGGACCGAGAAGATGACCCCGCGGCGGGGATAAAGGTAGGATACGATGATGATCGGGAAGTAGTAGAGGTGCGGGAATACCGAGAAGATCCCGTGCCTGAGGCCGATCAGGGTGGCCGTGAGGGCCGCTCCTGTCGTGCCGAAGATCACGACGAACCAGAAATAGTCCTTCGTCTGCCTATGCTGTTCTGCCATACTATCGCCTTCCTCCGGGTAAGGGACTGCTTATACAGTACCTAAAGTTCATATAGGTAAAATCCTTTATCCTTCGGAATGCCCTGTTTTCACGATTGAAACAGAGCTGTTTCCTGTGGAGCCGGTCCGAAGGAGACAACACTCCCGGCTAATCCTCCGACGGGAAACCGGGGTTTCCCCGGCGGTGAAGCCCGGATCACACCAGCTCCACGTCCCGGGCATCCCGCACCGCCACCTCAGCCTTCCCCTGGAAGACCTGCACGATCCCGTAGATCCGTACCGAGTCGTTGACCCGGAGCCGGACGTCGCGGGAGGCGGGTGACGGGATGAAGACCCGCGTCCCGTTCACCGAAAGGAGCAGGTGCCCGCCGGTCGCTGTCGGGGAGATGCTTTCCACCTCACCCGCCACCCGGACGAGGTCCCCCTCGCGGGAACCGGGGCCGAATGGTGCGGCGAAAGGCGCATTCCCGAGGAACGACAGGAAGAGGTGGCCCGAGAGGGTGATGAGAAGCACGGCTCCCAGGAGGGCGAGTGCGGTACACTCCTGCTGCTCGAGCACGAGGGGAACGTGCGCGGGACGGGTGATAAAGACCGGGGGTTTGGATCGTGCGGGAACTAACCGGTCCCCCTCCCCCACGGGACCCGGTCCCAGAACCGCTCGTGGAGGAAATAGAGGGCCGTGGTATACACGTTGCTCACCACGACGAAACCAAGCGCGATCTCGACCCTCTGCGTGAAGAAGTACACGGCAATGAAATCCGCGATGACCACGATGATCCGGTAACTGATGGCCTTGACCACCGACCGGCTCAGGTGTTCCCGAAAGGCCCCCTGATCCACCCGAAAATCCCCCTCCTGTCTGCTTTCGCGGACCCGGGATAAATAAATTCGGGACGAACCCTCGCCTGACCCGCGAGGTCCCCGGTTCCGGATCTGATCACCGCCGCCGGTTCCAGAGAAAGAGGAGGAGCACAAGAATGACGACCCCGGCGATCGCGAGCCGGACCAGGTCAGGCCCCTGCGGCCCGGATCCTGCCCCGGCCCGGTTCCAGTCTTCGTCGAACACCGAGGAATAGTAGGCACCGAGGGCCGGGGATTCGAGGATGACGCCGGCCTCACGGTTAAAGGCCGGGGAGTTCCCGTTCCAGTTCACCGAGGAGACGAGAACTGTCCGCCCGTCGACGATGACGCCTTTCGTGTGCACGGCCTCGAGCCCTCCCGCGGCCGGGTTGAGGATCCGGGCGGCGAGGGGAATGCCTTCCTGCCTCGCGAGATCGTTCACCAGGTCCACCATTTCATCGTTGTCCTCCGGGCCCTCGTCGTTGTACCGGCTGCCGTCGAGGATGACCCTCACGGTCACCCCGCGCCGGGATGCATTCACCGCCTCGGCGAGGAACGGGTCGAGGTCGTCCCCGGAGGCATTCCTGATGGACGCCTGCTCGATCTCGATCCGCTCCCCCGCGCCGGCGAGCACGGTCCGTATTTCCCCGCTCGTATCCGGGGCGAGGATCGGAGTAACCGCGACCCCGTTTACCCGGGTGGCCGGGAACTGCGGAGAGTAGGAAACGAGGTTCGGGGGCTGGATTTCCTGCACGGGCGGGTGATACGGGGACACGTCGCCGCCGTGGACGTCGACGGAAAACACATCCCGGAAATAGCCCGCGACGCCCGGGCTCTCGACGAGCACCCCCCACCCCCGGTTCCCGCGCGACCCTGCAGGCGGGTACCCGTGGTAGCCGAAATTCTCCGTCGAGATAACGAGAGATTCCCCATCGATAACGAGGTACTTCGCATGGTCGTACCGGTACCGTGCATGGGCAGTCGCGGTCGTGGCCATCGCAAAGACGGGAATTCCCGACCGGTTCAGCGCGGTGCAGACCACCTGCTCCCCGGGGGTGATGCCCCCGACCGGCCCTCCCTCGAGGAGGACCTGCACAGAGACCCCCCGCTGCCGGGCCGAGACGAGGAGGTCCCCGATGCCGGGATGGGAGAGCTCGTACGCGTTCACCAGGATTTCGCGCCGGGCGCCGGAGATGGCCCCCTCGAGCACCCCGAACGACGAATCCGGCGAGACAAAGGCGGTCACCGTCGCGTTCGGGAAGGTCTCCGGGGCAAACTGAGACTGGCCGAGAAGGAGGACCCGGGGGTCCCACCCCTCGCCCGAGAGGAAATGCACCTGTCCCTCCCTCGGGTGGAAATCTCCCGGCCAGCTGAGGGACTGGACCACCTGCCCGTCCACCGAGAGGGTGATCCCATCCCCGTCATTCGCAGGGGCGTACCGGCCTGCCTTCACCATGTCGGGGATGGCGGGGTCCGTATCCTTCAGCTCGAAGTCCGGAGGGCTCCCGTGAACCGTCCTGAAGGCAAGGGCCTCATCTGAAACCGTAACTTTCCCATAACCCTGCGAGCCCGGAGGGAAGGAGATGTTCCCTTCCCCGTCCGAGATGGTGAGATTCGCGAGGGGCCCCGTCCCTTCGAGGACAAAGTACGCGTCGGCATCGCGGGGGAGGTAGGTGTCGGGGCAGAATTCGGTGATCCTGAATGCCGATACCGCCGGGATGGCGAGGAGGATCGCGAGGAGGAGGAGGACGAGGCAGGCCCGGCGCATCACGGTTGGATATGCCCGTCGGTTTTATGAAGAACGCGATTTGATCCTCCGGCATGGATCCGGCTGGCCGGCCGCTCGTAGTAAAGATCGGGGGGAGCCTCATCACCCGGTCGGGAGACATCGTCCGGTTACTGAAGCAGTCCGGCCGCCCCCTCCTCGTTGTCCCGGGTGGCGGCCCGTTCGCACGGCTGGTCCGGTCGATGAACCTCCCCGACGATCCTGCCCACTGGATGGCGATCCTTGCGATGGACCAGTTCGGCTGGTTCCTCGCCGCAGGAGGGGTACCGGTCACCCACGAGCTCGCGCCACCCCGGCAGGTGGAGATCCTCCTCCCGTACCGGGCCATGCGCGAGAAGGACCCGCTGCCCCATAGCTGGGACGTGACCTCTGACACCATCGCAGCCTGGGTGGCGTCGGAAATCGGGCTCGACCTCCTCCTGCTCAAGTCCGTGGATGGGATCATGGCAGATGGTATCCTGGTCCCCCGCATCACCCGGCCGATCAAAACCGACGTGGTCGACCCGTGTCTCATTCCCTTCGTCCTTGCTCACGCGGTGAAGACAACCGTCATAAACGGCCGGGTCCCGGGGCGGATCGGGGAGTTCCTTCACGGGAAAGAGGTCCCGGGAACGGTCATCGAACCAAGGCTTTAATTCCCGGAAGGGTTAGATTATAAAGAATCCTTTGGGAGACGGTGAATGGAGATAAAGAAGTGTACCTCCTGCAGCGCCCCTCTCGCCGAGCAGGGGGCGGCTGAGTTCGGGTGCCCCGAGTGCAAGACCATCATCTGCCGGTGCGTCAGGTGCAGGATGCAGAGCGTCCCCTACGTATGCCCCAAGTGCGGGTTCTGGGGGCCGTGAGGGAATGGGAAAGGTAGTCGCACTCGTGCGGATCATGCCCGAGTCGGTCGACGTGGACATGAAGAAGCTCGAGGCTGACCTCCGAAAGAAGCTCCCGTCCATCCAGGACGTGGGCGTCGAGCCGATCGCGTTCGGGTTAAAGGCCCTCAAGATCGCGGTCATCGTGAACGACGAGGAGGGGGGCACCGACGCCGTGGAGAAGGCCCTCGGCGAAGTACCGGGCGTCTCCCAGGCCGAGACGGTCTGCGTGAACCGGATGATCTGAGTTCTGCCGGTTCGAACCACCTTTTTTCCCGGGATTTTAAAAGACGGCCAGCCCGAAAAGTGCAGGTTACTCTTTCTCCAGCCCGTCGAGGACCTCGCGGGTGATCCCCCGGATCTTCTCCACCGACCGCTGGAATGCCTCGACCTCGGAATCCTCGATCCGGATCGGGACCGGGAACACCCCGTTCCGGTTCATCCGGGCCGGGGCCCCGATACAGATGTCCCCGACGCCGGGGACGTCTTCCACGACGTACCGCGAGACCGTGAGGATCCGGTTCTCGTTCCCGAGGATGGTATGGACGAGGGTCGCGATGGCCTCCCCCGGGCCGTACGTCGTGGCCCCCATCTTCCGGATGATCTCCTCCCCCGAGCTCTTCACCGCCGAGATCATCTCGTCCCTGGGGAGGTCCGAGAAGGCCGGCAGGTTCTCGACCTGGATGCCGCCGATGGTGGTCGCCGACCAGAGGGGGACCATGCTGTCCCCGTGCTCGCCGATGATCCGGGTGTGCACCTCGGAGACGTGGACCTTGAAGAACTCGGCGATGAGTGACTTGAGCCGCATCGAGTCCAGGTGGGTGCCGAGGCCGAAGACCCGCTCGGGCTGCATCCCCGAGACCTTGAGCGCGACCGTGGTCATCACGTCGACGGGGTTCGTGACCATGAAGATGATGGCGTCGGGGGCGACCCGGCTGACCGTCTCCGCCATGGGTGCCACGACCCGCGCGTTCTCCATCGCGAGGTCGAGCCGGTCCTGCCCGACGTGCCGCGGGACCCCTGCGGCGCAGACCACGATGTCCGAGCCCCTCAGGTCGTCGAGGTCGACGGACCAGCCGATGTCGATGTCGCTCCCCCGGGCGGCGAAGGAGTCCTGGAGGTCCCGGGCGAGGCCGTCGAGCCGCTCCTCCCCGCCCGGCCGACCCGCGAGGAGGATCTCCCCGACGTAAGGGTCATGTGAAATGGCATGGGCTGCGAAGGACCCCATCCGCCCCGTAGCGCCGAGTATCGCGACTGTTGCCATGGTAATCGTGAAGTGGGGACACGTCCTCGGTCGGCACCACGTACCCTGCTCCTGCCTGCGCAGCCCTCCTCCACCCCGCTCCCCCGTGGGCGCCAGATGTCCGCGGTGAGTCTGCTCCCTTCCGGGCCTGAACCGGTCTCCACGGCAGCAGGTCCCCGCCCCCTCCGGGGCATCGATCCCTGTCCATTGACCTCACAGGACGAGGCTTCTTTGTCAGGTTGCACAAAACGTGGGCAGGTCGCCGGTGTCTCCCTCGGACTTCGCCCCCCGCGTGCCGGCGGTTTCGGGTGACAGGTGACGTCGAACCACCCGGGCTAGTCCCCGGTTATGCTTAGCACCGTCAAGGGATAAATATCTCGCCGCCCACACGGGCCCTCCAGTCGTCGAAAATCCGCCGGTTGAGTGCCTCGTCGCCTTTCTCGAACAGGTCGATGATGGTGAGGATCCGGTCCTTTTCAGGAATGCGGGGAGGCAGGTTCCGGTAGTCCCCCTGGTATACCTCGACGAGCTGCTTTCCCTCGGTGTACGCGATCCGCCGCGGTTCCCGCACGACGGGGTGGGCGGCCATCGCGGCATAATCTTCGAGGATATGGATCTCGCCGCCGAGCAGGGAATCTGCGTTCACTTTGAGGTTGAAGGCCGACCAGAAGGCAGCCGCGTACCAGGCGTCGTTCATGATCACGTGGGGCACGCCGTACTGGGCCGCGATGATCCCGAGGGTCCCGACGCCGCAGGAGGCGTCCACGAACACGCTCGGGAGGGAGTGCCCGAGATGGACCCCGACGTTCACGATCTTCGGGTCATAGCCCCGGGGGAACTCGATGTGGATGAGGGACTGCTGCTTGTACACCACGACGGGGCTGTGCTGGGTGTAGAAGACATCGGCCCTGACGTCGCAGCCCGCGAGGAGCTGGTACACCCGGGGGGTGACCGAGAGGTCGACGTCGATCGCCCCCGGGACGAACCTCCCGCACTTCACCACGCCCCTCACCTCCGGCACCTCCCTGAACAGCCGGCCTGCGACGGGTTTCTCCACGACCTGCGAGAGAAGGAGGAGCGAGTTGTTCGGGAGGTACGGGGCCTCTGCCATCGCAAAGCCCGGGTGCACGAGGGGCATCCCGACCTTCTTCAGGGGGTCGTCCTTTGACAGGGCCCCCTCCTCGACCATGATACTCCAGAGGTGGACGAATACATCGTCGATGAAGCGCTTCCCGCAGGGGCATGCCCTCGGGGCGGCGGCATCGGGAGGAGGAACCGACTTGTCGAGGACTCTCCCCCGGCATTCAGGGCAGGGGGCGAAAACCGTTTCCAGGTTTGCGAGGAGATCCTCTGCCTTCTGGACGCAGTCCTTACCGCAGACCGGGCATTCCATGATGGGCCCGATGCGATTCGAACGCATGACCGCCCGGTTATGAGCCGGGCGCTCTCACCAGACTAAGCTACGGGCCCGGTAAGAAGGAAGAGCGCCGCCAACAGGACTCGAACCTGTGACATGCTGGTTAACAGCCAGCCACTCTACCAACTGAGTTATGGCGGCACGGGAGCTGATATGCTTTATTACGTCCTCTCCCGGGGCTCATAACAGTATCGAGTCCTTACCGGGTCCGCTTCTCCTTGAGCGACTGGAGGAGGGACACGAGCTCGTCCACGTCGTGGTCGATATTCCCGAGGAGCCGCCGTGCCTGGGTGGTGGTGACCGCCCCCGCGGGGCTCGCCCTGATGTATCCCATCTGCTCGAGGACACGGAGGGAATACCGGATTCGGTGGTACGGGAGGTCCATGAGGAGAGAGAGCTTCACGATGCCGATGGGCTCATGCTCCATCACCGCCTTCATCACCCCGATGTGGCGGTCCAGGAGCTGAATATCATTCTTGAGCTTCTCAAGCATGCCTGACAGAGTGTAGCATGCTTCCGCTACTTCAATGCTTCTCCGTCCCTCCGGTCCCCGCGTTCACCTCGAGCCAGTCCCGGGTCTCCTGGTAGTACCGGGAGAAGTAGATGTAGGTGATAACCGCGGATGCGAAGAGGACGAGGCCCACGGCGATCCCGGGGAGGGAGTGGTACCGGATGAGGATGAGGGCGCCGATGGCAACGAGGAGGACGATGGCATTCAGGAGGAGGGTGAGCTTGATGAACCTGATCTTGAAGGTCTCACGCGCCCGTTCGTCCATCCCTCGTACATGGACCCCAATCATAAAAGTACTTGTGGTAGTGCAGCGAAAGCTCATGCCCATGGAGCGGCTGGACGAAGCCATCACCTCGGCCGGGGCACAGGCCTACGTGGCGTTCGGGTCCTCGGCCGACGCGGACATGAGGTACCTCACCCGGTTCCGGACGACGGACCCCGTCCTCTACCTGAAGGTCCGCGGTGAGCCGGGGAAGGTCATCGTCTCCCAGATGGAGTACTCGCGGGCGTCCCGGGAATCGGTCGCCGTGCCCGTCACCCGGGCGCAGGCGGGGCTCACCGAGATCCTGAAGGAAGAGAAGAACCGGTGGAGGGCGTATGCCCGGATGATCGCGAACCTCGCCGGCGGCGATGTCCTCGTCCCCCCGCAGTTCCCCTCGGCTCTCTCACGGGAGATCGAGGCATTCCGGAAGGTATTCATCGATGACGACACGGTCCTGAAGCAGAGAGCGGTGAAGTCCGACGACGAGATCGCGGCCATCGCCCGGGTGCAGGAGGCGACAGAGGTGGCGATGGAGGGGGCCGTCTCGGCCATCCGCTCGGCGAAGGTGAAAAAGGGGATCCTGTACCGGGGCAGGTCCGCGCTCACCTCCGAGACCCTCCAGCAGGAGGTGGCGATGGCCCTCCTTGCCCGGGGGTGCCGGGCGGTGGACACCATCATCTCCTGCGGCGAGGACTCGGCCATCCCCCACGTGCGCGGCTCTGGCCCGCTCCGGGAAGGGCAGCCCGTCATCCTCGATATCTTCCCGCAGGACGAGGAGACCGGGTACACGGCCGACATGTCCCGGACCGTCGTGAAGGGGGAACCGTCGAAGGAGATCGGGGAGATGTTCGACGCGGTCCTCGGTGCCCAGGCCATGGCCGCATCCCTCGTCCGGCCTGGGGCGACGGGGGCCGGAATCCATGGCAGGGTCGTGGAGTACTTCCGGGAGCACGGGTTCGAGAGCAACACGAAGGGCTTCATCCACAACCTCGGACACGGGGTTGGCCTCGATGTCCACGAGCTCCCCGTCCTCGGTCCCGGCGGAGGGGAACTCGCCGCGGGGAACGTGATCACCCTCGAGCCGGGCCTCTACTACCCGGGCACCGGCGGCGTCAGGCTCGAGGACATGGGCGCGGTCACCCGGGACGGGTTCCGGGACCTGACCAGGATGCCGAAGGAGCTCAGGGTATGAAGGACGCCTCCCTCGATTCGTACCTCGAGGCGGGGAAGATCGCATCCCGTATCCTTTCCCGGTCCCTTCCCCTCGTCAGGGCGGGGAGACCGTTCCTCGAAGTGGTCGAGAAGGTGGAGAATTCCGTTCGGGACGAGGGGGCGGGCCTCGCCTTCCCCCTGAACCTCTCCCTCAACGAGGCCGCGGCCCATGACACCGCTTCGGCGGGGGACGACCGGGTCTTTGTCCCCGGCGACGTGGTGAAGATGGACCTCGGGGTACATCTTGAGGGGTACATCGCCGACATGGCGGCCACGGTGGACCTCGGGGAGAACGCATCTCTCGTCCGGGCATCCCGCTCCGCCCTCGAGGAGGCCATCGCCCTCGTGAAGCCGGGCGTCTCGACAGGTGACCTGGGGGCGGCTATCCAGGGAGAGATCGAGAGGCAGGGCTTCCGGCCCGTGGCAAACCTCACGGGTCACGGCCTCGGCCGGTTCGAGCAACACACTCCCCCCACGGTCCCGAACGTCAGGGTCCATGGCGGCGCGATCCTCCGGGAGGGGATGGTCTTTGCCATCGAGCCCTTCGCTTCCACGGGGACCGGGTTCGTCTCGGACGGGCCCCGGGTCCAGATCTACCAGCAGACCGGGGACCGCCCCGCCCGCCTCCCCGGGGCCCGGCATGTCCTCGACCAGGTCCGGGACCGGCACGGCCTCCCCTTCGCGCGCCGGTGGCTCTCGGGGGAGAAACTGGATATAACCCTCGCGGCCCTCGTCCGCTCGGGGCACCTCCATGCCTATCCCGTCCTCCGCGATGTCCCCGGCTCCCTTGTTTCCCAGGCCGAGCACACCGTCATTGTCACCGGGGACGGATGCCTCGTCACCACCCGCTGACCGCCCGGCGACCACCCGGGGACCCCGGGTGCTGAGATACCCTTATTGGCTTTCCGGTGAAATTCACTCAGTTACAACCATGGCCGCCGAAGGGACGAGCGAGCTCGTGCGGGTGATGGAGATCCTCCTCACCGCCGAGGTATTCAACCGGAACAGGGACCTGGACGGGAACGACCTGACCCCCGCCTGCAGGCAGGCATTCGGCATGGGGCCCGACGGGCAGGTGAAGCGGCCGGTCATCGTATCGGACGGGACGGTCACCCAGGCGACCGGTATCGGGGATGCATCGGAGAAGGTGAAGGGGAACCCGTTCGTCGAGCTGGACCCCTTCGGTCACCGGATGCATATCTCCGCACTCGAGGCCGCCGCGGGCTGGTTCCTGAAGAAGGGGGGAAAACCGCTGATCGCGAAGAACCCGGCCCTCGCGAGCTTCTTCGAGGGGTTCGACTCGGCCGGGGTCTCGTATGGCGAGGCGAAGGCGGCAAACCCGCGCTTCGAGGACACCCGCGCCTGGCTGGACGGGCGGATCGCAGCCCTCGTCGGGGCCGATGAAGCGCTGAAGACCGCCCTCGACCTCCTCATCATCTCCGCCCCCGACGAGGTCGAGCCCGACCTCTCTGACCTCGTCTGCACCGGCCAGCAGACGGGGATCGCCGAGAAGGTGAGGACCGCCCTCCTCCACCGGGACCTCCTCCGCAGGCACCGGATTTACGAGCTCGGGAAGCTCCTCTTCGTCGGGCCCCCGGGCACGGGGAAGACCACCCTCGCCCTCGCCCTGTCCCGGGAGCTCCACATGCCCATCCTCGAGGTGCGCCTCTCGATGGTCACCTCCCAGTACCTCGGGGAGACCTCGAAGAACATCGACCGGATCTTCGAGTTTGCAAAGAAGATCGCCCCGGCCATCCTCTTCATCGACGAGTTCGACTTCGTGGCAAAGAGCCGGATCACCGACGACCACGGGGCCATGAAGCGTGCGGTGAACATG
>DATJPK010000114.1:0-18073 GCA_035506435.1 Methanomicrobiales archaeon | reverse complement strand
GACCCCCGCCCCGCAGGAACCGGTCTCCCCCGGGGTCCTGCCAGGGACGCGCCGGAAGTAGCCCGAAAGATGGCCCGGCGACCTGGCTAAAGCAGCGCGTTCCATACGGCCCCGGCGACCTCCTCCTTCGATCCCCGGACCGGTTCCCGCCCGCCCCGGGTGACGATGGTGACCTCCGCATCGGCCGCCCCCATCGCGTCGGGGGTGTTCACCACGACGAGCCGCGCCCCCCGGGCCAGCAGGACCCTGGCAGCCTTTTCCTCGTCGCGCCCGAGCTTGAAGGCGATGACCTCAGGGTGATGGGACTGGAGTACCTCGTCGAGGAGCTTCGGCAGGGGATCGAGGTCCAGGGTGACCGGTTTCCCGCTCCGGATTTTCCCCTTCACCCTCTTTGGCGCGAAGTCGGAGATGGCCGCCGCCGAGACATAGAGATCCGCCCCTTCAGACCCGAGTATGCGGCGGACTGCCTTGCGCATCTCCATGGCGCTGGTGATGGGGACATTCTTCACGCAGGGGATCGTCCCGTTGTGGACAACCGTCACGGCTGCGCCGAGCCGGAAGGCTTCGAGGGCCATTTCCCTCCCCATCCTCCCGGTCGAGCGGGTGGTGAGGATCCGGACGTCGTCCACCGGCTCTGCGCAGGGTCCGCTCGTGACAAGCACCTTTTTACCGGCGAGAGGTCTCCCCATGAGCGCACGCTCGGCACCGAGGACGATGGCCTCCTGTGCCGCAAGCTTTGCTTTGCCTTCCTCGATGCGGGGCTCGATCACCCCGACCCCCCACCCGGCAAGGGTCTCCAGGTGCCCGGCGATGGCCGGGTGCCGGTACATGGAGTCATGCATTGCGGGGGCGACGATGACGGGCATTCCCCTGCCGATCGCGGTGGTGGCGAAGGTGGTCACCGGGGTATCGTCGATCCCGAGGGCGATCTTCGCGAGGGTGTTCGCCGTGCAGGGCGCGACGAGGAGGAGGTCTGCCTTCCCCCCCTCGCCGCAGAACTCCACGTGCTCCACCATGCCGGTGAGGGCCGTGATCGCAGGACGGCCTGTCGCGTACGTGACGGCATCGGGGTGAATGATCCTGGCGGCTGACGCGCTCATCACCGCCTGGACCTCCGCACCCCGCCTACGGAGGGCATGGGCAAGGCCCACGACCTCCACGGCGGCGATGGAGCCGGTCACGCCGAGGGCGATGACCTTTCCCCCGAGCGTCTTTCTCGTCACGAGAGCGTCACGTCCTGCACCATATGCCATGTATGCGGTGCATAACTCTTTACCCTTCGCGTGGAGACCCGTGCCTCGAATCCCGCCTCGCGCGCATTCGCGAGGATCTGCCCGGTCACGTCGTGGAGCGTGTGCAGGTGGATGACCGAACCGGGCTTCGCATGGCCGAGCGCATCGGGCAGGTAACCGGGGGAGTCGAAGTGCCCCATGATGAACCGGTCGTAGGTACCCCTGATGAGGTCCCGGCAGTCTCCCTGTTCGGCGTGGACCCGGCCGGAGACGTAGTTCTCCCGGATATTCCGGGAAAGGAACCCGAATGCAACGGGTGAGATCTCCATGGCATGCACCTCCGACCCCGCCTTTGCGAGGGGAATCGTGAAGTAGCCGATACCGGCGAAAAGGTCCGCTACCCGTTCCCTGCCGGCTCCTGCGCCGGTGAGCCCGACCACCCGGTGGCGCTCGGAGAGGTTCCCCATGGCGTACATGACCTGTCCCGGGTCGAGGACGAAGGTACAGCCATGCTCCCGGTGCCGCACCTCGCCGGCTTCCCCCCAGACGCACTCGACACGCGGCGACCTCTCGGTTCCCGTTATCCCCTGCACCCAGAGGATCCCCCGGGGATGGACCCATGCCCGGATCCCGTCCATCTCCTCCTTCGTCGGGCGGTCGCCGTGGAGGAGGACGATATCCCCGAGGAGCTGGTATCCCCTCCCCCGGTACAGCCTCCGTTCCGGGATCTCGAGGTCGCAGGGTTCCCCGGCCTTTACCGGGACACAGGCAACTCCGTCCACCACCGCCGGCCGCCGGCTCCGATCCACCCAGTCCCCGGCAAGCGCCGCCGGAAGGCCGGCCATGGTGACCCTCCTCGCCCTCATCCTCATCCCACGATGACGAGCTGGTCCTTCTGCCGGTCGGGGAGTACCCGGATCTTCGACCCGGCATCGGTCTTCACCCACCCGGGCAGGCCGACCTCGCGGGTCGCGAAGGTCCAGGGGTCAAGGATACCGGCGGTGGTTCCCTCGATATACGCGACGAGGGCGGGCACCGCCTCGCGGACGTTCCCGACGAGCCGGTAGGGGGCATCGGGCGGGACCGATGACATGGAGCCGGCACCCAGCCGATAGACCTTCAGCTGTCTCTTCCCGGTCTCCCTCACTTCCAGGTACTCGCCATCCGCCTCGATAACGTCCCCCCTCTGGAGCAGGGGGAGCCGGACCGAGTAGGTGATCCGGTACAGGCGTTTCCCGTCCTTTTCCCCGGCGAGCTTCGGGTGGACGGTGTACCTCCCGCCGAGGGCTCCCGTGATCTCCTGCGCCATCCGCTCCCCCATGTTGTTTTCGCTGACGATGATGTCGAGCCCCTCCTCCTCGGTCATCCGCTGGATGAAGCAGAGCCGTGCGCCACCTTCCTGGAGCCGTTCCTCCACCTCGCAGGCGATCCGGGCCGACGTCTCCCGCTCCCGCTCCGAGAGCGGCCTCCCTTCCGCCCGTACCTGGACCGTACCCTCGAAGTAACCGCCCGAGATCCTGCTGCACCGGTCGCAGGTCTCGCCGTGGAAGGCCACCTCGATGGATGCGCTGTCCTCGACAGGGACCCCGAACAGGGTCGCCCTCACCCTGATCCCGACGATGGTCCGGTTCGGGCTCCGCTCCCGGGCGGTCACCTCGAAATGGGGCTCCTTCACCTCGGGGACGAGCCTGGTCGCCCGGACGGCGGCATCCCTCGCGAGCGCCTCGCGGGTGACCGGCGAGTCCTGCCAGATGGCGCCCTCCTTCCTCGACCCGCAGGACGGGCAGGTGACGATTTCGACCCGGGCAGGCGCCTCCATCCAGCGGGTCCGGCATGCCCGGCACCTCCCGCAGAGGTCTCCCTCCGAGGGCTCGCCGCAGACAGGGCAGAAGGACTCCCGGATTTTCATCTCAGACCCTGAAAACCTGGGCATGGGGGACGCCGGCGATCAGCACGACGCAGTCGCGGTCCACCGCCCCGCACCCGACAGCGACCGCGATGGTCCGGTGGCCGAAGAGGTTCGCGTTTGTCGCGGTCGCAAGGGCGGCCCTCACCCGTTCCTCGTCGGCAGGCACGTTCCCGTAGAAGGTCTCGGAGATGCATACCTCCACGTCGCGGTGCCTGAGCGTGGTGTTCAGGAGTTCCCGGTCGCAGACGGCGACGATTTCCCCCGCATCAGGGGTCCTGTGAACCTTCAGGAACATCACGTACCCATGAACCCCGCAGGTGAAAAGCTCATCGGCGTGACCCCGGAGAACCGGCCCCGAGACCTCCCGGACCCCCTAATCCAGCCGGATCTCGACACCGTAGGTCCGGGACGGGGTCTGGGCATGGATCCGGTACGCCGCCTCCTCGTCGATTTTTCCTTCCTCAAGGAGCCGGCGGGTGAACCGGGGAACCGACTTCGGCCCGATGACCGACCCCGGCCGGCTGTTCTCGTCCATGAAATCGCTTTCCATCATGAATGCCCGGCCCGCCGCCGCAAGGGAGGGGATCGCCTCGTGGCGGGCGATCAGGGAGGGGACGAGAGGAGTGTCGGGGGTCGCGAAGTGCTTCACCACCCTTTCCCGCGGCTGGCCTGCATCGCGTGCCATCTCCACGACGTCGACGCACGGGCCTCCCTCGGCATGGAGCTGCACGGCGCAGCCGAGGTCTGCAGCAAGGCCGAGGGCGTGCCCGAGGACCCGGTTCGAGGCAGCCATGACCTCCCCGGGGACCTCGTAGTGCGGCCGGCCGCTTTTCAGGGCGACCGCCTCGCCGTGGGTGACATACCCCGCGGCCACGTCCAGCCCCTCTGTCATCACCCGTTCGGCCCGTTCGAGTCCCAACGGTTCGGAAAGCCTCGTGATCTCAGCGGGGTGGACGCCGAGGACCGGGAAGACCACGATGCCGAGCTCCCGAATCCCGCGGGCGATGGCAAGGGTCTTCTCAAAGACCGGAGTGAAGTCCACACCCTTCAAGGGCGTGATGCCGAAGGACCAGGAGGGCTTGGTCACGAGGAAAAGGTGTGTCCCACCGGCCCGGCGGAAGTCCTTCGCGGCCTCGAGGCCCCGGCCGTTCACCGGGTCGATATGGATGTGGTCATCAGTGATGGGAACCGGGCTTGATTTCATCACAGGAGACCAGGCTCATGAGGGGGTAGTCTTCGGAGCGGCTGAGCGTGGCGATGGCCCGGGCCTTCCCGACACGGGTGACGAGCTCGACGTCATACATCAGGCCGGCGAGCTCGCTGTACCCGAATGAGTTCGGGGACATGAGGCCCCGGTCCAGACTCACCTTCACCCGTTCCACGGCGGGCTGGAGCCCGACACTCTTCTCGATGGCCTTTTCCAGGGTCTCCGCCGTGCCCGGGGAGACCGGCGCCCCGACCCACTGGTGGTACAGGGCCCCGAGCTTGATCCCTGCCTCGAAGGCGGCACGTTCGCGGTCGGTTACCATTCCTGTCTCACTCTCCTCAATACCCTATCAGCTTGATAATCCCGTTCCTCGGCTCGAGAGCCTCGCCGTCACGGAGGAGCATCTTGAGCATCTGTTCCACCTTGTCCTTCGTGAATCCCTGGCCGGTCACGATCTCGATCACCTGATCCACCCGGGCCTCGCGGCTCTCGCCGCCCAGGTCCCGGATGACCTCCTTGATCGAACGGATGATGTCCCGCTGGGACTTCGGTACGCCGGTCACGAGCTTGTCGATATCGAACGAGCCGCTCTCGGCGTCGTAGGCCACCTGGCGCAGGCAGGTATCCACGATGTGGATGACCCGCTCGGCGTCGGCGGCCTCGATGGTATCCGAGAGCCGGATGCGGGCGCTTGCCTCGCCGAGCCGGACGAGGGCCTCGATCTGCCGGGCGGTGACGGGGACGGGCTTGTTCGTGTCTGCGAGGCCCCGCAGTTTCAGGTAGTACGACTCGAGGGCGTCCTTTGCCTCGTCGGAGAGGATGGGGTAGCAGGTCCGCTTTGCATAGGCGACGTACTTCCGCATGAGGGCCGGCGGGATATCCGGCGTTACCGGCGAGAGCTGCTGCTTGATGAACTCGTCGTCCACTCCCGGGATGGGCTTCTTGCCGTGCTGGACAATGAGCTCGCCGACCCGGTGGGTCTTCAGGATGTGTTCGGCGATGGCCTCGTCGAGCTTCGGGTCGGGCTGGTCCTGCATGACGAAGATCAGGTCGAACCGGGAGAGGAGTGCCGCGGGCATATTGATCTGCTCCGAGATGGGGGTGTAGGCATCGAACCTCCCGAGCTTCGGGTTCGCCGCCCCGAGGAGGGCGCACCGGGACCGGAGCGTCGCCGTGATGCCCGCCTTTGCGACCGAGATGGACTGCTGTTCCATCGCCTCGTGGAGAGCCGAGCGG
Organism: Methanomicrobiales archaeon; assembly: GCA_035506435.1. Lineage (GTDB taxonomy): Archaea > Halobacteriota > Methanomicrobia > Methanomicrobiales > JACTUA01 > JACTUA01. The sequence continues at coordinate 12,489 of DATJPK010000114.1, read as the reverse complement.
TCCTCGGTGCGCATCTTGTCCATCTCGTCCACGGCGGCGATCCCCATGTCCGCGAGGACGAGGGCACCCGCCTCGAGGGTCCACCGGCCGTCGCCGAACTCGTCCTTCACCGCGGTCGCCGTGAGCCCTGCCGCCGTCGAGGACTTCCCGCTCGTGTAGATCCCCCGGGGGGAGAGGGTGACCACGTACCGCAGGATCTGGGACTTCGCGATACCCGGGTCCCCGACGAGGAGCATGTGGATGTCCCCCCGGAGGTGGGAGCCGTCTGGCATCTCCTTCGGGATCCCGCCGAAGAGCTGGAGGGCGATGGCCTCCTTCACATCCTCGTTCCCGTAGATGGTCGGGGCGATGGACCGGACGATCTTCCGCTGAAGCAGGGAGTCCTTCGAGAGGGCGGTGATGACCTTCTCGTCTTCCTCGGAGATGGAGACCTCCTCGAACTCCTTCTCGGAGATCTCGATGCTGTTGCACTCGAGGTAAATGTCGAAGATGGTACCCTTCACCCCGGCGGTCACCCGCTGGATGGTCCGGAGGATCCCGTTGATGACCACCCGGTCCCCGGGGGCGACCTTGCCCGTCAGGTCGTCGGTCACGTCAACGTCGAGGGTCTGGGGCTGCTCCCCGCCCCGGAGGCCCTCGGGGGACTCCTGGATCCGGAGTTTCTGCGAGTCGGTGAACCGCGACCGGGATGCGACGAGGTCCATCCTCGACTTCTTCTCGCAGCTCGGGCAGAAGTCCGGCTCCTGGAACTTCCCGTATGCCTGGGAAACGGTCGTGATCTTCCCGCAGGCGGTGCACCGCAGGGCCGCCTCGACGATCCGGGGCCTCACATCGGTGGTTTTCCGGAGGATCCCCTCGACGGTGAGAAACTTGTTCATCTGCTCGGCCCGGATGTCCCGGATCGGGGTCTTCACGAGGAGGTTCGTGAACCGGATGTTCACCCGGTCCCTGTCCTTGTCCTCGATGGTCTTGTGCTGGACGAGCGCGTCGCGGATGTCCTCGATGGCCTTCCCCGGCGACTCGAGGACCGCGTCGGCGAGCTGGTTGCTGATGATGGACCGGTAGTTGATGTACAGGGACCGGCTGTGGGGGAACTCCCGCTGGAGCTCCCCGAGGGGCTGCTTGTGGTGCCGGACGAGGAACCGGCGCCATTCGCCGGCGATGTCGGTGACCTCGGCCTGGACCTGCTCCTGTTTCTGCGGGGCCTCGCCCTTCGCCATCCCGGTCACCTCCCGCCCTTTGCCGCGAGGACGAACCGCGCGATGAGGGCCTCCATCTGGATCTCGGAGTCAGCCCCCTCCGAGAGCCGGAAGTCGGTCTCGCCGAGGCCGTCGATGAGGCGGACCTTCAGGGCAAGGTCCATCTTCCGTGCGACGAGGGCGCGGTAGCACTGGCCCAGGAGCTCGGCAGGGGCGATCCCCCGCTCCCTGAGGAGCCGGTCGAGGACCCGCTCGGCCCCTTCGAAGTCGCCCGTGAGCGAGAGGTCGAGGAGCTCTTTGATCTCCTCGGGCCGGGCATTCGCCGTGATCTCGTACACCATTTTCTCCTCGATGGACGGGGAGAGGATGGCCGCGCCCTGGAGGGCATTGATGGCCTTGCGCATGTCCCCCTGCGCGATGTACACGATGGCGTCGAGGGCCTTCTCCGAGACGGTGAGGCCCTCCTTCCCGGCGATCCGGCGGACCTCCTCGGCAATGGCCTGCCGGTCGAGGGGCCTGAACCGGTAGATGGCGCACCGGCTCTGGATGGGGTCGATGATCTTGCTCGAATAGTTGCAGGAGAGGATGAACCGGCAGGTGGCAGCATAGCTCTCCATGGTGCGCCGGAGGGCAGCCTGCGCATCGGGTGTGAGGGCGTCCGCCTCGTCGAGGAACAGGATCTTGAAGGACGCCCCCTCGAGGGGCGAGGTCCGGGCGAACTGCTTGATCTGGTTCCGGACGACGTCGATGCCCCGCTCGTCCGAGGCGTTCAGCTCACGGAAGTTCGTGTGCCAGGTCCCGCCGAAGAACTCCTTCGCGAGGGCCACAGCCGCCGTGGTCTTCCCCACCCCGGCGCTTCCCGTGAAGAGCAGGTGAGGCATCGAGCCGCTCCGCACGTACGACTGGAGCCGTTCCACGATCTCCTCCTGGCCCACCATATCGGCGAGCCGTGCGGGCCGGTACTTCTCTATCCAGATGGCATGGTCCTCGTCTGCCACAGCCTGTTCCTCCTTCCCTCTCTGTCCCCCGGGCGATTACTATAAACGGCGTTAAGGGAGAGATTATACCAGCTGGGAGCCCGTTGACTTCCCCCAGGCATGATGGGCGGCCTCCCGCCGGGCCGGTCTCTCCGGACAGTAGCTATCAGTGTGATGGGAAATTAATACTTATAGATGGAGCGTGAAGGTGCCCGGGTGTGCGGGTTCGGAGCAGGCCCGGGATGGTGAAGTGGCATGGCTGAGAAGGTGGCGCATCTCTTCGCAGGCGAGCTGAACCGCACGGACCTCGTGGTCCCGGCTGAAGGTGCACGCGGGCGACAGGTGCGCCAGGCGCTCCTTTCCCCGACCGGCCTCCCCCTCGGCCTCATCACCATCGCCGGTGCGCTCACGGAGGTGGAGGGGAAATCCGGCGACTTCGTCCATGCGCGGGTCGCGGACCCGACCGGGGTCTTCACCCTGAGGAGCGGCTGGCACCGCCCCGAGGTCACCTCGGCGTTGTCCGGGATCGAGCCACCGGCGTTCGTGATGGTGACCGCATCCCCGGCGCTCCCGTCGCGCGGGCCCTCCAGGGAGGTTGTCCTCCTCGCCGAAGCGGTCGCGAAGGTCGACCGGGCTGCCCGGGACACGTGGATCGTTGCCACCGCAGAGATGACCCTTGCCCGGCTCGAGAGGCTGAGCGGGTTTCTCGCCGGTAGGCCGAGCCGGGATCCCGACCTCGACCGGGCCGTCGTTCACTACCGGATCACCCCCGCCCTCCTCCTCGAGCTCGCGGGCATGGTCGACCAGGCCCTTGCATCGGTAGGAGCACCGAAGAGCCCTGCCCCCGCGGCGGCCGCCGGAAAGGACCCGAAGGAACTGGTCCTTGCCCTCCTCGGGGCGCGGCCGAAGGAGGCAGTCCCCATGGACGAAATCCTCGGGGAGCTTGCCAGGGAAGGGATCGGTGCAGAGGCAGGAAAGAGCGCGGTGAACGAACTCCTCGAAGAGGGTGAGTGCTACATGCCCCGCAAGGGCTTCGTCCGGCTCGCGTGACCATGGCCCTCCACTTCCTCCCCGGCGGCCCTGCGCTTGTCGTCGAGAACACCGAACGGGTCCTCGTCATCGCCGACCTCCACATCGGGATCGAGTCCGACCTCGACCTCCACGGTGTCCATATCCCGAGCCAGACCCGGGGGCGCCTTGACCGTGTCATTGCCTGCATCGAGGAGGGGAAGCCGGCCCTCGTGCTCCTCCTGGGGGACGTGAAGCACTCGGTCCCCCTGACGAGCCGGCAGGAATACCGCGAGATCCCCGGCCTCCTCCAGGAGATACGGTCGCGGGCGACCCTGAAGGTCGTCCCGGGCAACCACGACGGCGGCATCGAGCGGTTCCTGCAGAAGGGTGAACTGCTGCCGATGAAGGGGGCCCTCATAGACGGGGTGGGATACCTCCACGGGCACACCTACCCCGACCCCGCCCTCCTCGGGCACCTCCTCGTCATCGGGCACCACCACCCGATGGTCACGCTGCGCGACGAGGTCGGGTGCGCCCTCCGGGACCGCGCCTACCTGCTCGCCACCGTTGACGAGGAATGCCTGGGACTCGCAGGCGAAGAAAAAGGGGCGGAGAAGGGGGCGGCGGGCGGGACGCCGGGCCAGGGTGGGAACCGGGTACCTGGGAGGAAGGGAGGATCGAAACGACCCGCAGGTCAGAAAGCCGGCGAAGGCGGGAAAACCGGCCTGAGGGGTGTCGACACCGATACCGGAAGGCGCGATGGGCACTCACCTACCCGGATCCTCGTGATGCCGGCCTTCAACGAGTTCACCGGTTTCGACCTCACGGGGATGACGAAAAGCGAACTCGGCCCCCTCTCGAAGTGCATGGACTTCCCAAACGCGGAGGTGTTTCTCACCGATGGAACCTACCTCGGGCTCCTCGGTTCCCTCTCCGAAGAATGACGCCCTCTCCCTGCTCGACGGGAGGGTGCGGGCGGTCGTGGGGAAACGCGGCTGGAAGAGCCTCTCCGAGCCGCAGGCAGCCGCCATCCCCCCGCTCCTCGCCGGTAGGCACCTGGTCCTCATCGCCCCGACGGGCTCGGGCAAGACCGAGTCGGCGATGCTCCCGGTTTTCGACCGGCTGGTAAGGGAGGAGGGGCCGGGGTTTCGTGCCATCTACATCACCCCGCTCCGCTCCCTGAACCGTGACATCCTGCAGAGGATGGAGTGGTGGTGTAAGGAGCTCGGCATTACCGTCGGGGTCAGGCACGGGGACACCCCCATGCACGAGCGGCGGAAGCAGGCGCTCCACCCGCCGCACCTCCTGATTACCACCCCGGAAACCCTCCAGGCCATCTTCATGGGAAAGGTGCTCCGGAAGCACCTCGCCCATGTCCGGCACGTCGTCGTGGACGAGATCCACGAGCTCGCCGGCTCGAAACGGGGAGCCCAGCTCTCCGTTGCTCTCGAACGGCTCGCGGTCTATGCCGGCGAGTTCCAGCGGATAGGCCTGTCTGCGACGGTGGGTAATCCCGGGGATGTCGCGGCCTTCCTCTGCGGTGACCGTCCTTCCCAGGTAGTCGAGATCCCGGTCACCCCGCATCTCGAGATCGGGGTCCGCTACGCAGGCGAGGACTTCGCCGGCCAGGCGCGGTACGTCGGGCGGTGCATCGGCGGGAAGGGCTCCTCCCTCGTGTTCGTGAACACCCGGGTCACCGCCGAGGCCCTCGGGCACCAGCTCTACGAAACGGGCGATGTCGAGGTCCATCACGGCTCCCTCTCGAAGGAGGTGCGGGTCGATGCCGAGGAACGGTTCAAGAAGGGCGAGATCCACACCCTCATCTGCACCTCCTCGATGGAGCTCGGGATCGACATCGGTCGGGTGGAGCATGTCATCCAGTTCGGCTCCCCGCGGGAGGTGTCCCGCCTCGTGCAGCGGGTCGGCCGGGCGGGTCACCAGCTCAACACCATTTCCCGTGGCACCATACTCACCACGGGCTTCGACGACACCCTCGAGTCCATGGTCATCGCCCGGATGGCAAAGGAGAACCGGGTCGAGCCCGTGGTCCCGCACATCGGGGCTGCCGACACCCTCGCAAACCAGGTGGCGGCCATGGCGGTCGAGTACGGGGAGATCACCCGGGCGAAGGCGCTCGCCATCCTCTCGCGATCGGGATGCTTCCCGGACCCCGGCCTGCTCCTCGACCGGGTGTGCGAGCAGATGGCCACGCACCGGCTGATCCGGATCGACGGTGAACTCATCAGGAGGACGGGCCGGACCCGGAAGTACCTCTCCCTCAACCTCTCGATGATCCACGACGAGAAGAAGATCCGGGTCTTCGACATGGTCACCCGGCGGACGGTTGCGACACTGGATGAGTCCTTCGTCGTCGGGTGGGCGTACACGGGCGCGGTCTTCATCGCGAAGGGGCAGCTCTGGCGGATCCTCGACATGGAGGGGGACCGGATCACCGTGGAACCGGCGAAGAAGGCCAAGGGAGAGCTCCCGTCGTGGGAAGGCGAACAGATACCGGTCCCCTTCGAGGTTGCCCACGAGGTGGGGAGGCTCCGCCGCGAGCGGGACTTCTCCCGGTACCCTGCCAGCCACAGGGCTGTCGGATTTTCGCAGGGCTTCCTCGCCCGGATGGACCGGGTGAAGGACCGGATTCCCGACGACCACCTGATCACCCTCGAGTCCTCCGACGAAGGGGTGGTGGTGAACATCTGCGGCGGCCACAAGGCGAACGAGGCCCTTGCCCGGGTCCTTTCCATCCTCCTCTCGGCACGGCACGGGACCACCGTCGGCATCGAGGTCGGTGCGTACCGGTTCCTCCTCCGGCTGCCGGCTACCGTCGGGCCCCCGCAGGTGAAGGAAGTCCTCCTCTCCACCGACCCCGCCCATCTGAACGGTATCCTTGCCCTTGCCCTGAAGCGGACCTCCCTCTTCAGGTGGAAGCTCGTGCAGGTGGCGAAGAAGTTCGGTGCCATCGACGTGGACGCGGACTACGAGCGGTTCAGCATCTACCGTCTCCTCGACCTCTTCGAGGGCACGGTCATCCAGGAGGAGGCCTACCGCGAGCTCTTCACGAGGTACATGGATGTCCCCGGAGCGTCGAGCATCCTCTCATCGATCCAGACCGGCGAGGTGTCCGTTGCCACCGGGCCGCTCACCATCCTCGGCCGCGAAGGTATCTTCTCATCGAGAGACATGATCCCGCCGCCGCTTGCCGACCAGGCGGTGCTTGCCACCCTCCGCCAGCGCCTCGACCGCGAAGAGATAGTCCTGTGCTGTGCCCATTGCAGGAAATGGCATGCGAAGACCTCCGTCGCCCGGGTGCCGGACCGGCCCCGGTGCCCGACCTGCGGTGCAGGGCTCATCGCGGCGGTGAAGCCCTACGAGGAGGACCTGTGCACCGTCGTGCTGCGGAAGAAGCCCGCGACCGAGGAGGAGAAGGCCGTCCAGGCCCGGCTCCTCCGAAATGCAAACATCGTCCTCTCGTCGGGGAAAAAGGCGGTCATCGCGCTTGCCGGGCGGGGGGTGGGGCCCGAGATCGCCTCCCGGATCCTCGCGACCATGACTGAGGGCGACGCCTTCTACCGGGAGATCCTGAAGGCCGAGCGGAACTTTATCAGGACGCATCGGTTTTGGTGAAGCGAGGTTTTGAGCGACGAAGTCGCGAGAAACCGAGCTCGAGCGACCCGCCGTCAGGCGGGGTGCGAGGAGCGAGGGTTCTTCAGAACCCGAGCTCGAGCGACCGCCATCTGGCGGGTGCGAGGAGGTAAGGTCAGCAAGAAACCGACCTCCTTTCAAATTTTCACCATCCCGGAAAGGTTTTTCTTTCCACCCGCGGGTCATGGAGAAGTGATCCTGTATGGGTTCAGTGAAAATGATCCGGATCCGGCCGACATCAATGGCCGAGCCTGCCGATGCATCCCATTTCCTGCCCCCTGACCCGAAGGACCTCCTGAAGGCAGACCCCCGTCGCAGGATTGCCGTCAGTTTCCCGGGCGCCGGGGCCGATCTCGCGGGCCACCTCTACCGGCCTCCCGGTACAAAGGAGGGGGAGCGGACGCCCGGGATCGTCATGTGCGGCCCGATCAGCAGCGTCAAGGAGCAGACTCTCCCCCACTACGCCGAGCGGATCTCGGACGCGGGTTTCACCGTTCTCACCTTCGATCCCCGATCCTTTGGCGAGAGCGGGGGAGAGCCCCGGGCTCATTACGATCCCAACCGGGTTATCGCGGACTTCGCGATTGCGGTCACCTACCTTTCCACCCGGGGCGACATCGACCCCGCGCGGATCGGCATCGTCGGGGTCTGCATGGGAGGCGGGTTCGCTGTGTCAACCGCTGCCCGGCACCGGAAGGTGAAGGCGGTGGTGGCCATCGCCGGCGGGTATAGTATCGGCGGGACGTTCCAACGATTTATGGGCGTGGACGGGTTCGCAAAGTTCCGGGAGCAGATCAACGAGATCGTGATGAAGGAGTACCGGACCGGCGAGGTGCAGTACATCCCCACCATCTCGAAGGGGTTCACCCCTGAGATCCCGCTCGCGGTGATGCCTCTCGAGGAGGCGTATTCCTACTATGACCGCACCTACAAATCGGATGCCCCGAACTGGTCCGAGAAGATGACCGTTGCATCCCTCGAGCCGTACTTCCTGTACAACTCCATCGTGCACGCCCCTCTCGTCGCCCCGACGCCCCTCCTCTTCATCCACGGGACCATGGACACCGCCCTCCTCCCCGAGTTCGCCCAGGCGGCCTACGACGCTGCCCTCGAACCGAAGGAGTTCGTCTGGATCGAGACCCACAACCACATCGAGCTCTATGACCAGGACCCGTACGTGAGCGCCGCGGCGGCAGAGGCGGTGAGGTGGCTGAAGAAATACCTCTGATGGGAACCTGCCATCCTGCGGGCGGCTCCAGGAAACGCGGAGAGCCGGAGCCGGCCGTCGTCGCCGGTATCACTATCTTTATGACGTTTCTCACCGAACGGTGTAGCTGCGCGAGGGTTGCCAAGCCAGGTCAAAGGCGATGGATTCAGGGTCCATTCTCGTAGGGGTTCGTGAGTTCAAATCTCACCCCTCGCATCCCATAATGAACGACGGCGGGAGGTCGGCCTGATGACGGTGCTTTCCCCCGCCGGTCACACCATTCTGCGGACCGAGGACCGGAACCGGAGGAGACCCATCCTCATCGACCTCTGGTATCCCGCCGTCTCCCCGGCAAAGGAAAAGCCGTACCCTGACGGCATGGGCGGGGGACGGGGTGCCGAGGACGTCGATGCCCTCGAGGGGAAGCATCCGGCAATCGTGCTTTCCCACGGGGCTTTTGGTGCGGCGAGGAATTACACGTGGATCGCCTTTCACCTGGCCCGGCAGGGGTACCTCGTCGCCGGGGTTTCCCACTTCGGCGAATCGTTCGTGTACGGACCGGAGACCATCAATCCTGCAACGGCTCTCATGCCCTGGCTCAGGTCGCAGGACTGCATTGCCGCCCTGGACTACCTTCTCGGCGAGTCGCCGTTCCGCCACCTGATCGACCCCGCGAGGGTCGGGGCCCTGGGGCATTCTTCGGGTGGCGCCACGGTGCTCTCCCTGGCCGGCCCGAGGTACGATTTCGCGGCGATGATGCGGTACTGTGTTTCCAAAAGTGCAGCTGGCGACCGCGGTTGCAGTTACGCCCGCGGCGGCCCTCATGTTTCTCCCCCGGAGGACGCATCCCGGTCGTACCTCGACAAACGGATCAAGGCGATTGTCGCCTTCGACCCGGCACTCGGTCCGGGGTACGATGCGGAGAACCTTGCCATGGTATCGGTGCCGGTCTTCATCGTCGGAGCCGTGGAAAACGACTTCCTCCCCTTCGGGGCCCATGCAGGGCATTATGCCGGCCACATACCCGGTGCGATACTGGTCCGCCTTGACGGCGGAGAGGGGCACTTTGTTTTCCTCGACGAATGCGACCATGACCGCCAGGCGAACGGGGTTGCCCTGTGCCGTGACCGTGAAGGGGTAGACCGCCGGAGGGTGCATGAATATCTGAGCGGGATCGTCACCGGGTTCTTCGGGGAAAAGCTTAGGTGGTAATGGATTCGCCCGGTCACGATTCTTCGAGGAACCCCATGAGCACCGAGTAGCAGAACACGAACGATGGGGCACCGCCGAAGTTCACCCCGACCGCGGCCGCCTCGATCACCTGCTGCTTCGTTGCCCCTGCGGCGAGGGCGTCGCGGACGTGGTGGGAGAGGCACGGCTCGCACCGGGTGATGACCGATCCGGCGACGCCGATCAGCTCCTTCTGCTTCCTGTCGAGCGCCCCGGGCTTCAGGTTCGATGAGATCATGCCCGATACCGCCGACGCGAAGTCGGGGGCCATGCGCTGGATACGTTCACGATCCTTGTCCCGTTTCGAGAGGGTTTCGGAAAGTCCTGCCATGGTGACCGGTTCGTGCCATGGCCATTTGAAACGATGGGAATCGAATTCTCGAAGAAAAGAGACTGGTGATTCAGATCGGGTAGAACCACCGCTCGCCCCTCGGCGAAAGTGCCGAGTCGAGGAGCATCGTCCTGCCCGAGACCCGTTCCAGGGCAACGAGGAAGCCGCAGATCAGCCCCTTGACGTCAAATTCCTCTTTCAGCTGGTCAATACTGAACGCCTGCCCGTACCTCCGGCACAGGCCGATGAGCCAGATATCCTCGATCCCGAGGTCCTTCAGATCCATCCCACTCCTCCTCGTATCTCAGGTATCCGGGAACGGAAAAGGTTTCTCGTTTTGGGTGAGGGTGGACGGGGGATGTCCCGGGGGGTACTCACGAACCGGCTTCGCCGGTTCGCACGCACCCCGGTGTTACTCTGCCCTCAGCGCCTCGATGGGGTCGAGGTCCGACGCCCGCCATGCGGGGTAAATGCCCGACAGGACACAGGTCGCGACGCCGATGAACATTCCCTGCGGGACGAAGATCAGGCTCGCCGGCGTGAAGAAGTACGTCGTATTCCCGACGATGGCAAGCACGATCAGGTACCCGGAGAATACCGAGAGGAGCGCCCCGATGCCCGCGCCGATGAACCCGATGATGAACGCTTCGTAGAGGAACATCTTCCGGATCTCGCTCCTCCTCGTGCCGATGGACCGCAGGATCCCGATCTCCCGAACGCGCTCGGACACCGACATGATCATCACGTTGAAGATGCTCACGGCTGCGACGATGAGCGAGATGGCCCCGAGCATCGTCATGAAGGAGGTGATGGAGCCGAGGGTCGAGGTGACGGTCGAGAGGAACTGGCTGGGGCTGCTGATCCGCACGGCAGGAATTTTCTCGTTCCGGTTCAGCCGCTTGTCGGTGTTGTTGATGACGTTCCCGATCTGGCTGAGGTCGTTTACGATGATCTGGACCTGGGTGTAGTCACCGGAGCCGCCGTAAGCCGCCGTGTAGTACTTGTCGGTCACGATGATGGCGCGGTCGGCGTTGATCGAAAAGGACGCCCCCTGCTGCTCGAGGATGCCGGAGACCCGGACCATCTTCGCTGTCGCGTTATTGGCGGTGGACCCGAGCTTGATGCGGCTCCCGATGGTCAGGTCGAAGTCGGAGGAAAGGGTCGCCCCGACGAGGGCCCCTTCCCCTCCCCTGAGCGGGGTCCCCTCGGAGACCGTGAGGAGGTCCGAGACCTTGTCGGGCGGGAGGCCGTAGATGGTCGCCCTCCCGACGCTCGGCCCGACGGTGATCTGGTCCGAGGTCGCGTAGATGGGGATCACGGTGTTCGAACCAGCCACCTGCTCGATGTCCTGGAGCTGGCTCTGGGTGATGTTCAGGTTCGTGTTGGCCTCTCCCCCGCCCCCACCAGGACCGACCATGAAGCCCCTGCCGCCTCCCGTATAGGGGGTCACGGTGACGACATTCGCACCCCGGGACAGCTGGGCGGATACCGAGAGGGTCAGGTTCGCGCCCATGATGCCGAGGGTGGTGATGGCGATCACCCCGATCACGATGCCGAGGGCGGCGAGGAGGGACCTGAGCAGGTGGAGCCTCACGCTCCGGAAGGCGAGCGAAGTGAAAATGTCCATTCCGATCATGCAATCTTCCCATCCCGTATCGTGATGGTCTCATGGGCATACCCCGCGATCCGGGTGTCGTGGGTGACCATGATGATGGTCTTCCCCTTCTCGTTGAAGCTGCAGAGCATCTCCATGATCTGGGTCCCGGTCTTCGAATCGAGATTGCCCGTCGGTTCGTCGCAGAGGAGGATGTCGGGGTTGTTCACGAGGGCCCTCGCGATGGCCACCCGCTGCTGCTGCCCGCCCGAGAGCTTGGCCGGGGTATGGATGGCAAGGGCCTCGTCGATCCCGACCTGCCGGAGGAGTTCGTAAATTTTCCCGGGGTCTGCCCGGCTCTTGTACCGCAGGATGAGGGGATATTCAACATTCTCGTATGCGGTGAGGAGGGGGATCAGGTTGAAGGTCTGGAAGATGTACCCGAGGGTGTCGCGGCGCAGGTCGGTGAGCTCGTTGTCGTTCATCTCCCGGATGGACCGGCCATTGATGAGGACGTCACCCTCCGTCGGCCTGTCAAGGCAGCCGATCTGGTTGAGCAGGGTGGACTTCCCCGAGCCCGAGGGGCCCATGATGGCTATGAAGTCCCCCCGCCGGATGTCGAGGGTGACGTGGTCGAGGGCCACCACGTCCTCGGCAGGCATGTGGTAGACCTTCGTCACGTCGACGAGGCTGATGACCGGGTCACCGCTCATAATCCCCGGTTCCCGCTCACTTCTTTGCCTGCGGGGGCGCCTGTTTCTCCTTCCCCCGGCCCGTGAACCGGCGGAAGACGCCCCTGCGCCATGCGACGACGAGGACCACCGCGATCACGATGATCACGATGACCTCAACGAAGGGGAACTGGAACCCGCCGCGCCCGCCTCCCCCGAAGAACCCCAGGGGCCCGCCCCCGCCACCCCTGGTGAAGGTTGAGGAACCGGTCGAGCTTCCCGTCCCGACGGCCACAGTCCTCAGGTTCACGTCGATGGTTTCCTGGTACGAATTCCCGTCGGTATCCTTCCACTGGACGAGGACGGGGATCGACGTGAGGGCCGGGGCGGTGAAGGTGACGGAGAAGCTCGAGAAGTCGTCAACGGCAAGGGACCCCACGACGTAGGAGGGGTAGGGATCGACCGGCTGGGCCGGGTTCCCGGCGGTGACCACCACCGATTTCGCGTCGTCGAGGCCGCCGTTCGTGATATCCCCGTCAAGCTCGTAGCTCCCTCCCGACGGGGTGAGCTTCACGTTGTTCACGACGAGGTCGGCGCTCCGGCGGCTGTTGTCGATCA
>DATJPK010000113.1:0-2874 GCA_035506435.1 Methanomicrobiales archaeon | reverse complement strand
GCGTTCCCGAAGGAGAGGCCGGTCACCAGGATCTCGCCGCCGTGGACCATGGCTGTGCCGGGTGGTTCCCCCCAGGCCCGGATCATCTCCTCCTGCACCCGTGAGGAGAGGGTGGCGAACCAGCGTGCATATTCGCCGGGCGGGATACGGGCAATTGCCCCGCCTTTTCCGGCGATGTCTGCGGCCGTGGTCCAGCGGAACTCCGCGATGGCCCTCTTTCCAAGCATCAGGTCAACGATCTCCTTCCCCGATGCAGGAGGATCAACGGTGTATCCGGCCTCCTTCATCTTCCGGAGGACCCTGGCAACGCTCTCCGGCGCATCCAGGCCCGAAGCAGACCCGATGGATGCCTCGAGGCCGCTGCAGGGGCTCGCATGGAGGATGAAGGCGACACGGCGGTCTGCGACCGGCTTCCCACCCAGGCCGACCCAGGCCCGGACCCGGGCAGCAATCCGGCGGCACCGTTCGGGAAGCGGGGTGCGGTCCCCGAACCCGGCCCGGGCGGCACTGCTCGCCCCGGCGATGACGGGCTCGATGACCCCCTCGCACTCGGGGAGGGCGATGGACCAGCCGACATCGGCCGCAAGGCCGTTCCCTGCCTCCCACTCGTCGAGGGACTGGTAATAGGTGATGACGGGGGCAAAGACCGGGACATCGAGCGCACGGAGGAGGGCCTCGCTCTCGCCCGTCCCCGCACCCATGAGGAACGAGACCATCTTCACTACTGCCCGGACCCGGGAACGACCTCCGGCGAGGAAGAACTCCCCGGCCACGTCGGCCATGGACCTCGACCCGAGGGTATCATCCCGCACGGCGTAGGTGAAGACCGGGAGGACCCCGAGCCCCTCGGCCTCGAGGGCACGGATCATGGTGTCCTCGATACCAGTCTTTCCGGTCACCCATGCAGTCCGGGAGAGGAGGAGCCCGACCAGGGGCCGGTCCCGTCCCTCGTACCATGCCAGGTATTCATCGGCGGTCTGGAAGGGATGGGGATTATCCGGGTGGTGAATCCCCTGCCAGGGGATGGGGGCTGGAGGAGGGATATCCCCGGTCTTCATCCCTGCAAGCCTGGCCATCGTCCGGACGAGCGCCCGCATGTTGGAGAGGCCGCTGTAGGTGAGATAGGCGTAGGCATCGTACAGCGTCTCCCATTTCACGGTGGAGAGGGAGAAGTGAACCGGTTCGGATCCCACGCAGACCACGGGAACCTGCTTCCCACGGGTTTTCGCCACCCCCTCGAGCTCGTCCCAGAAGGCATGGGAAGTGCGGTGGAAGAGCAGGGCACCGGCTTCCCCTATTGCTCTTGCCGCAGCATCACGGATCCCGGGATCAAGGTCGAGGGCCCTGGCCCCGTAACAAGTGAGGGCCACCCCCTCCTCATCGGCAGCTTCCCGAAGGAGTTCCAGGTAAGCATCATAGAGGATCGCGACAATGGTGGCCTTTCCTTCCCCTTCCTCGCCCAGAATGCCCACTCTGCCATCCTCCACGGTTCCGGATCTTTCAATGGCTGCCAGGAGACATAAACATATTCAAAATAGTGTTACTTTATATCATTCCTTGAAGAATCGTAATACCAGATTCATACGAATAGTGAGGTTCTGATGCAGGCACCGATGCTCTCCACAGGAGGTGGTATGCGCGCGTGACCCCGTTCCACCGGGTCTACCCCTTCTCGGCCATCGTGGGCCAGGAGAGGATGAAGGAGGCCCTCGTCCTGAACGCCGTCAACCCCCGGATTGGCGGGGTGCTCATCTGCGGGGAGAAAGGGACTGCCAAGTCCACCGCCGCCCGCGCCCTCGCCGCGCTCCTCCCGGACCAGCGGGTGGTGGAAGGGTGTCCCTTCGGATGCGATCCCGATAATCCGAAGGAGCAGTGCGAAGCCTGCCAGGTGAAAAACGGGGATTTCCGGGTTGTCGATATACCCATACGGATCGTGGAGCTCCCGGTCAGCGCTACCGAGGACAAGGTGGTGGGGAGCCTTGACATCGAACGGGCCCTCAGGACCGGTGAACAGTCCTTTGAGCCGGGGATCCTCGCCCGCGCCCACCGGAACCTCCTTTACGTGGACGAGGTGAACCTGCTCAACGATCATATCGTGGACGTCCTCCTTGATGTCGCGGCGATGGGGGTAAACGTCGTGGAACGGGAAGGTATTTCCTTCACCCATGCCTCCTCCTTCATCCTCGTGGGCACCATGAACCCGGAAGAAGGGGAGCTCCGCCCCCAGCTCCTGGACCGGTTCGGGCTCTCGGTCAGGATCGAGGGGATCCAGGACCCGGTGCTCCGACGCCAGGTGGTGGAACGGAGGATCCTCTATGAACGGGATCCGGAGATGTTTGCCGCGCGATGGAAGGAGGAGGACCGGGCGCTTGCCGAGAGGATACGGAAGGCCCGGAAGCTTCTCCCCGAAGTAGCATGCCCTGACGGGATGGTTGACCTCGCGGTGCAAATCTGCCTGTCCGCGGGCGTGGACGGGCACCGGGCGGATCTCACTATCCTTAAGGCTGCCATGACCCTCGCCGCCCTTGCCGGGAGGAAGGAGGTGATCGACGAGGATATACGGGAGGCGGCTCTCCTTGCCCTTCCCCACCGGATCCGGAGAGCACCCCTCACCGGGAAATCGCTCTCAGACAAGGACCTCGAGAACATTGTCAGGAACCCGGCACCCCGCGATGAACCGGGGGACACACAACAGTCCAGCGACCGGCCCTCCGGAGGCAATCCCGATGCCTCGGGGAGGGTCCATTCCCCCTCGGGTGACCCCTTCAGGGTCCGGCACGGGACCCTCGATCCATCCCGGGATCGCGACGAGCGGACCCGGGAGAGCCAGGGACGGCGGTCCGTGACCCTTTCCCGTGACGGCAGGTACGTCTC
>DATJPK010000112.1:0-35389 GCA_035506435.1 Methanomicrobiales archaeon | reverse complement strand
ACCGTGCAGAACCCGGTACACAGCTACTCGCCCGGGAACTACACAGTCAACCTGACCGTCGCGAACCCGGATGGCTCGGACATGATTTCACGGGAGAACCTCATCACGGTCGGGGAGAGAAATCCCCCGGTCGCCGCATTCACGGCCGATATCCAGTACGGGACCGAGCCCCTCACCGTTACCTTCACGGACCGGTCGGAAAACGGCCCGACCACGTGGTCCTGGAAGTTCGGGGACGGGGGGACGAGCCACCTCCAGAACCCGGTCCACACCTACGCGACCGGTTCCTTCACCGTGTCGCTCACCGTGTATAACGCTGACGGAAGCGACACAGTAACCTCGGAGAATTTCATCGGCGTCATGCCGAGGCTCATCGTCTGAGCCCCCGGGAAGGGTAAAATCCGTCAGCGGTTTCGGGCCGAATGAAATACCGCATGGAATGCCGAGTCCCAGACCTCGATCAGCCTGTGGTACGGCAGGCGGGTCAGCTCCCCTGATCGGGTGAACCCGGCCTTCTCGATCCCCCGCCGGGAGGGGAGGTTATCCGCCTCGGCCAGGATGGAAACCCTGCGAACGTTATCCTCGAGAAACAGTTTTCTGCTCAGTACCGACAGCAGGTACGGGTAAATATTGTTTCCCCGGTACTCCTCCCGGACCATTGCGAAATGGATGATCGCCTCGCCCCGGTGCAGCCCCAGGAGCCCGTCGACCCTGAGACTGTCCCCGGTGCAGACCCTCGACCAGACATGGCCGATCACCTTCGTCCCAAGCATCGCGTACAGGCCCGTATCGCCCTCCGCGAGGAATTTCCGGAATTTCTTCCCGACGGGACCGTCCCTCATGTCCCTGACGTCCTGAACGTTCTTGGGGGTTACCTCGGACGAAACGACGGGAATTCTCGTTTCAATGGTCCTGATCTCCGCAGTCGAGCTGATCGAATAGAGCACCATGGGGTGAATGCCGAGCCGGCGGAATAACCGGGCAAAGGAAAATCTCACCGGAACGGTACCCCCTCACCGGAATTCTTTCCAATCTGCGCATATATGTATCTTCGCCGCAGGGACATTTTCCCCCTCCACCCATGCCACCGGTGTCCCCTCCCCTGAGTTCACAAGGTTCAGATCATAAGGGGACATGAAAAGCTTTTTATTCCGGACCAGCCGGAAAATCCTTAATAAATCTTTCCTTTTCATAAATATCGATGATAAAACAGGAATCAGTTTAGGAGACTTATATATATTAATATGACAAATATCTTGTAGCTATCTAACCGGTGCTTTTCATGAGGGATTTCCCGACAGGAATGCTCGTCTTTGCCATCTTTATCCTGGGAACTGCCATCATCCCCCTGGCGGCATCCGCCCAGACCCATCCCTCCCTCCTCTTCCAGAACATTGCCGATACACCGGGTTACCGGAACAGGGCGGTGAGCCCATGGAGCGACTGGGAGAAGGCGGTGATGACCGATGCGAATGCCTCGCTCGGCCGTGACTTCACGAAGTCCCTCGGCTCCTACAACCGGGAGTGTTACCGGGCCGGGTATGCCTCGAACCTCGGCCTCGCGTACCAGATAACGAAGCAGCCGAAGTATGCCCAGAAGGCGAAGGAGGCGCTCCTTGCCATGGGAACGGTCGACTCCACGAACACCGACCGGGCGGTCGGCCTCGCCGGATATTCGCTCACCTACGACTGGATCCAGCCCGCGCTCAGCACTGCAGACGACATGAAGATCCGGGACAAGCTTGCGACCCTCGCCGACACGGTGTACCAGGACCTGAATAACCATGGCACCTGGAGAAATGTCATCCAGTTCGCCGATTACCAAGGCGAGGCGTACCCTGCCATGGGGATCGCCGGCTGCGTCCTCTCCGATTACACGAATCCCAGCCACCTCCTCCTGGCATCAGGCCCGGCAGAATGGTACCGGGTCGGGACCGATTACCTCTTCGTGAACGACAAGCTGCATGACACCGGAGGGAGGTCCCTCCTCAGTTTCGGGTTCGACGAGAGCTCGGGGAAGTTCCTGAACGGGGCGTACAAGTCGTACGTGGGGGATGACCTGATCCGCTGGTTCCAGGTCTATAGTTTTTTCACCGGCCGGAACATCTTCGAGGTTTACCCGGCGGCAAAGAGGGCGTTTACGGCCGAGCTCTGGGATTCCCTTCCGAATTACTACAGTGCAAATTACGTGACCCTCGGCGACACCAGGTGGACATACGAAGAGGGGATCCTCAACCTCCTTGACGACGATACGAGGGCCCAGGCACTCAGCTACCTCGATAAGACCGGTGCAAAGGGAATCCTCCCCTACTCGCGGACCTTCGGTGACGTCCCCGGGTCCCTCCTCTACCTGACCTACGAGGGGTACACCCATGACCCGCGCCACAACCCCCCTTTCACCAGCCGCCTGGACGCAAGCTCGGTCTACCAGGTATTCCGCGGGAGCTGGGCGACGGACGCCGACTGGCTCTCCCTCGTCACCTTCAACGTCGACAGCTGGAGTAACCGGGATACCGAGCATAACGACCAGCTCTCGGTGGAATACTATTCCCGCGGCGATCTCCTCCTCGCGGACGCCGGGGAGGACAAGGGCGTACTCGACGCGTACTATGGGCCGTTCGAGATCCATCACAACACGATAGCCATCGAGGACCCACGCACACCCTTCTCGACCGCGTCATGGTCGGGGACCGCCGCCCGGGGTATCCTCAAGGGCAGTTACGGCGAGGTCGATACGAAGGTCACCGTCGATCCCGTGGCCATGCTCCCCTGGGCGGAGTTCCTCGAGGCAAAGGCCACCATCTCGAAGGTGGTCGGGACAGGCCAGGGATTTTCGATCACCCTCTCTTCCCCCATCCAGTACACCCGCTCGATCCTCTTCCCGGGGAAGGAGTACTTCATCCTCATCGACCGTCTGAAGGGCACCGAGCCCTGGACCTTCAGGACCATCTTCCGGCCCTCGACACTGAGCATCACTCCCACGTCGGGGGAGAATGTCGGGAACGTAAGGGGGACACTGAATGTCAGCGGGAAGCTCGTTGACTGGCTCTCTCTCCCGTACAAGAGCGATACCGACACCCGCCTCCTGTCGAATAACCTCAGCTGGAAGGTCACCAACCCGTACGGGAAGATCGTCGCGCTCGAGCTCTTTACCGTGCCGGCCTCCGAGGTCATGGTGGAGAAGCACGTCGGGAGAGTCGCGGGGTACGATACCGCGAGCGATGTGTACTCCCCCGTTGTCTCCTTCAGGAGCCAGCCGGCAAACAGCCTTTACCGGGTGACGGTCCTCCTCCCGAGGTACAGTACCGAGACGGCAAAGAAACCCACGGCCATCACGGTGACCGGGCAGGGCTCGGCTGTGAATGTCCATTCCTCGTCCTGGGACGACTTCGTCTACTCGGGAACGGGAATCTCGTATTTCGGCCTGTTCAAGACCGATGCGAGGACTGTCTACGCGCGGGTGACGGACCGCCCGGTGAACTTCACCCTGATCGGGGGGACGAGCCTCCTGTACCTCGGGCAGCCGCTCATCAGGACGACATCGTCGGTCTCATATGTATCGGGAGAGGAACTCAGGGACCGGATCCTCCTCGGGACAAAGAGCAGCTCGGCATCGGCCCCGGTTTCCCTCTTCCAGATCCCGGGAACGGTAACCGGCGTGACACGGGACGGGAGCCCGTTCACCGCCTGGTCCTTCTCGGCCGGCAACCTGACCCTGAATCCCGGGTCAGGGGAGCATATTTTCGAGATCACGACCGGGTCCCGCGGCAACCGCCCGCCCGTCCTCAAGCCCATTGGCAACAGGAAAGTCAACGCGGGGTCCCCGCTCGGATTCACGGCCAGTGCCACTGACCCCGATGGCGATGACCTGACCTACTCGGCCCTCGGGTTACCGTCCGGGGCATCCTTCAACGCCGCATCGGGGGCTTTCTCCTGGACGCCAAAAACGACCCAGGCAGGGACCTGTACCGTCACCTTCGTGGTATCCGACGGCTCGCTCCCCGACTCGGAGACCGTCACCATCACCGTGACCCCGGTTACCCAGGCGATCCAGGCCTCTTCACCCGCACCGGACGGCGCATCCGCACCCTCGTCCGGTTCCCGGATTGTCCAGGATGCGGATGCCGCAGACATCCCGGCCCCGGCGGCCGTTCCAGAGCCCGGAGACACTCCGGCCCCGGTCGCGACCTCGAACCAGACCGCCTATATCTGCATCGGCAGTTGCGAGCCCCGGACCTGAACATTTTTTTTCTACGCCCGGCCGGTCATCATCAGCGGAGGGGGCAATCAGGGCGGTACTGGCCGTCCGGGAAGGCCGGTATTTTCAGGATCTCCTGCCACCAGCACCATTAAGATGTCCCGTTGGCAACAACCGGTTAACCCGACCCGCCGGTTTTTATGACCCTGAGTCTTCCTTCCGTCTCGCCGCGCCTCGCCCTCACTATCCTCCTTGTCCTCGGAGTGGTCCTTATCGCCGCCTTCCTCCTCCGGGCTGCATGGGCTCCCCGGGCGGGGCCCGTGCTCTCCGCGATCGGAAACCTGGTCCCGGTCCCGGCGTCCTCCGGAACCGGCCCGGCAACCCGGCCGGTATCCCTGACCCTGTCCACGGCGCCGAGGACCCATCCCTCACTCCTCTTCGGTGACATCAGGGAAACCCCCGGGTACCGGTACCGGAACCGGACCCCCTGGTCGGGGTGGGAGGCCGGCATCCTGAAGTCCGCGAAGGCATCTCTTACCCGTGACTTTTCCCGGTCACTCGGTTCATACAACCGCGAGGGCTACCGGGCAGGGTTTGCCTCGGACCTCGGGCTCGCGTACCAGATCACGAAGCAGCCGGAGTTCGCCCTGAAGGCACGGGAAGCCCTCCTTGCCATTGGCACGGGAGACGCCTCGAAGACCGACCGGGCGACCGCCCTTGCGGGCTATTCCCTTGCGTATGACTGGGTGGAACCAACCCTCAGCCCGGCAGATAATGCAGCCATCAGGGACAGGCTCGCCACACTCGCCGACACCGTGTACGGGGAGCTGAATAACAACGGCACCTGGAGGCACGTGATCCAGTTCGCCGATTACCATGGGCAGGCTTACCCTGCCATGGGCATCGCCGGCTGCGTCCTCTCTGACTATACGAGCACGGGCAGCCTCCACCTCTCCTCGACCCCCGCGGACTGGTTCCGCGTCGGGACGTACGACCTCTTCGTGGACGACGAGCTCCACGACACCGGGGGCCGGTCTCTCTTCAGCTACGGGTTCGATGAAAGCTCGGGGAAGTTCCTGAACGGGGCGTACAAGTTCTACGTCACGGATGACTTCCTCAGGTGGTTCCAGGTGTACGGCCATGTCACGGGGAGGAACATCTTCGACGATTATCCTGCGGCCCGGAGAGGGTTCACCGCCGAGCTCTGGGACTCCCTCCCGGACTTTTACAGCGCAAACTACGTGACTCTCGGCGATACCCGGTGGACCTACCCGGAGGGGATCCTCAACCTCCTGGACAACGAGACCCGGTCCGAGGTCCTCGCCTACCTGGACCGTGCAAAGGGGCCGGACCTTCTCCCCTATTCGAGGACGCTCAGTTCTGCCCCGGGGTACCTGCTGTACCTTACCCGGGAGGATTATTCCGGGGTCGAACACCACGTTCCCCCCTGGACCAGCCGGCTGGACCCCGGGGCGGTCTACCAGGTCTTCCGGGGGAGCTGGGCCGATGATGCGGACTGGCTCTCGCTCGTCACCTTCAACACGGTCACCTGGAGCAACCGGGACGCGGGCCACAACGATCAACTCTCTGCCGAGTACTATTCCCATGGCGACCTCCTCCTCGCTGACGCCGGGGAGGACAAGGAGGTCCTGGACAAGTACTACGGGGTGTTCGAGATCCACCACAACACGATCGCCATCGAAGACCCGAGGTCCCCTTTTCCCCCTTCTTCGTGGACGGGGACCGGCGCCCGCGGTATTTTCAAGGGAACGGGGGATGGCATCGCGACACCGGTGACCTTCGATGCGGTCATTGAGGAGCCCTGGATGGACATGGTCGAGGCAGGTGCGACCATCAGGCAGGTGGTCGGGACCGGTTTTGGCTCTTCCCTCAGCCTCTCATCGCCCATCGCCTACACCCGCTCAATCCTCTTTCCTGGCAAGGAATACTTCATCGTCGTGGACAGGCTCGAAGGCACCGAGCCCTGGGTCTACCGGACCATTTTCCGGCCCGCGAGCCTGAACATAACCCCGACGTCGGGCAGCACCATTGGCAATGTCCGGGGAAGCCTCTCCATCGACGGGAGACCCTTCGACTGGCTCTCTCTCCCGTACAAGGCCGAGACCGGTACCGGGCCTGCGGCGGACGGCTTCACCTGGACCACGGTAAACCCCTATGGGAAGGCCGTGACGCTCGAGCTCTTCACGAACCCGGCGTCGGAGGATCTGGTCATAAAGCACGTGGGGAGGGTCGCCGGCTATGACCGCCAGAACGACGTATATTCGCCGGTCATCTCCTTCAGGTCGCCTGCCGCCCGGGACCTGTACCGGATTACCGTGCTCCTCCCGCATTACAACGGTGAGCAGCCCGCCAGCCCCTCGGACCTCCCTGTCACCGGCCAGGGATCGGCGGTCCTGGTCCGGGCGGCCCAGCACGAGGACACCGCCTATTCCGGCACGGGCCTGTCCTCCTTCGGGTCCTTTGAGACCGATGCCCGGACCCTCTATTGCCGGGTATCCGGAGAACCGGTCGCCTGCACAATGACCCGCGGGACCTTCGTGAAGTATGCCGGGACGGATATCCTGCGCGTCTCTCCCGAAGTCTCGTCGGTGTCCTTCAGCAGTGAGGCAAACCGCACCATCCTCGATGTCACGAGCAGTGCACCCGGTGCCCGGATCTCCCTTGCGGTCCGGGGCAGGCCCGCGAATGTACTCCTCGACGGTTCCTCCTCCGTAAACTGGACCCTCTCAGGGAACCTCGTCGGCTTTACGCCGGGTGAGGGTGAGCATCTGGCGGTTATCGGGGAGATCCCCGGTTGAGCCGGTCGGGGAGCTGACCTTCGCCCGGGGAAGAAAACGGGGTTTGCCCCGCGCCCGGGCCGGGGGATATGTTTTAGAAGGTGGAACGCCCCACACCCCATAAGGGGGGGGACTGCCTGGGGATAACCCTGAGGATCGCGACAGAGGAGGACCGGAAGGAATGGGACCTCCTCGTCGGGTCTGAGAACAACGCCTCTATATTCCACACATGGAGTTGGCTCCGGATCGCGGAGAAGTACTCCGGCTGCAGGCTCTGTCCCCTCATCCTCGAAAAGGGCGCCGAGCCGGCCGGGCTCTACCCGCTCTTTTTCCAGCGGAAATTCGGGGTGACGAGGGTCTTTTCGCCCCCGCCCGGGACGGCAATCCCGTATCTCGGCCCCGTGCTCATCGGCTACGACACGTACCGCCAGAGCAAGAAGGAGTCGCAGTACACCGCGATCCAGAAGGCCGTGAATGATTTCATCTCCGGGGAGCTGAAGGCGAATTACACCCTCATCTCCCTCACCCCGGCCCTCGACCCACGGCCTTTCAAGTGGACGAACTTCCGGCTTACCCCCACCTTCGACTACTACCTGGAGATCGGCGGGGACGTCGAGAAGATCTGGCAGGGCTTTGACGAGAACCTGCGGGGCCACATCAAGAGGACCGAGAAGGGCGGGATCTCCATCACCGAGGGGTCCCGGGAGGACGTGAGCGAGATCTACCGGAACCTGGTCCGGAGGTACCGGGAGCAGGAGAGGACCGTCACGGTCCCGAGGGAGTACCTCACCGACCTCTTCGACGCGTTCCACCCCGCGAACCTGAAGATCCTCGTGGCCCGGCAGGAGGGGGCGGTCGTCGGGGGGATCATGCTTGTCATTTTCAAGGGCAAGGTCTCGTACTGGGTGGGAGGGGCGAAACCGGAGATCAGGAAGGTCTCCCCGAACGACATGGCCCAGTGGGAGGCCATCAAGTGGGGGAGCCGGCAGGGACTTCGCATCTACGAGGAGATCGGCGCCGGGACCGAGCGCCTCGCGGTATTCAAGGCAAAGTACAACCCGAAGCTCTCGATCCGGTTCAACGCGGTCCGGTACTCCTCCTTCGTCTTCTCCTGGCTGGAATCCGGTTATACGAACCTGTACAAGCCGATCCGGGGCATTGTTGGCAGGAAATTGTATGACCTCGCCCCGGGCCGGGAACGGTAGCCGGGCAGGCCACCTGTGGGAGCCGGTAAGTTCGAAAACCCGTTTCCAGGGTGTCCCCGCGAGCCCGGTTTTATTACGCAGGGGATCAGTACACGCTGATACCGGCAGGGGGGGGAAGCGAGCGGCCATGGACGACAGGGACCGGGTATCGGTGATAGTTCTCACTTACAACAGGGCTGCGATGTTCAGGGACTGCCTGGACTCGCTCGTGCGCCAGACTTACCCCCGGGACCGGTTCGAGATCATCGTCGTCGACAGTTCCACGACGGGCGCCATCCGGGACCTGGTCAGCGGGTACCATCTTCCGGAGGGCCCGGAGATCAGGTACTTCTACCAGGAAAAGCAGGGGATTCCCGCGGCAAGGAACCTCGGGATCCAACAAGCCTCGTCGGGGATCGTCTGTTTCACCGACGACGACTGCATCGCGGACCCGGACTGGATCCTCAACCTCACGAGGGCCTACACCGGCCCGGAGATAGGGGGCATCGCGGGGAAGATCGTGGGCTACGAGTCCAGGGGGATCGTCGAGAGGTACGGGGACCTGCTCTTCGCGAGGGATGACCCCGGGGAGGACGGGCTCCTCGCTCCCGGCGAGGGACCGTGCTGCTGCAACTCCTCGTACCGGAAGGAGGTCCTCGCGCTCGTCCATTCCTTCGACCCCCGGGTCCTGATGAACGAGGACCTCGAGATCGCCCTGCGGATCCGCGACGAGGGCTACCGGTTCAGGTTTACCGGCGATGCCGTCGTCCGGCACCGCCAGAGGCTGACGCTCGGGGAGCTTCTCGACCGTGCCTACCGGCTCACGATGTACGGGATGAAGCTGATCAGCGACAAGTACCCGGAGGAGTACCCCTTCGCGAGGCTGCTCCTGGGATACCTGGCCCGGATCCCTTACGAGATCGTGAGGTACCCGTATGTCATCGTCACGGCCCCCTTCAGGGAAGACCGGCTCTTCCACCTTGCCACGCCACTTCTCGATATCCTGGTGACCTCGTGCAGGGCAGCGGGATGCGTCTCCGCGGTGTTCCACGGGGTGAAATACCGCGCGAAGGCCGGGTAAACCCCGGGAGGCCCGTCAGGGCCGGTCCATCAGAGGTTGAGGATGCGGAACAGGTATCCCCTGACCTCGGGCTGGAACTCCGCCGGCCAGAAACCGGGCATCTCGATCCTCACCTGGTGCGTCCCCCTCCTCACATCGAAGGCCACCTCGCCCTTCCTGTCAGCGACAGAGACCCTGCCGTCGATGATGAAGCGGGCCCCCGGGACCGGCGCCCCCTGCGTGTCCCTGATGGTGACCCGGTTCATTCCTTCGTACAGGGCCGGGATGTCCGCGAAGGACGATTCACGGGCGATATCGGGTACGACGGCGACCTCCGCCTTTTCCCCGGCAGGGAGATCGAGGCTCACGTAGAGATCGCAGGTCCCCGCGTCCCAGCCCGTCCTCGAAAGCGTCCCGTTCAGGACGTTATACGGGCATTCACCACCTATCGCGGGTAACTGCACGTGGTACGTGAGCCCCTGGATGTCGTCCGTACCCCGGTTTTCCGCGCTGATCCCGACGCTGTCCATTTCCTCCCTTACCTGGCTCTTCACGTCCCGGAGGGCGCGGGTGTACCGCGCAATGGAACCGGGATCGGTGAAGGTCACACCCCTGGCCACCGATTCGTTGACAAAGCCCAGGAACTGGTCGGTGAAATCGGGGTTCCCTATGTCTGCCAGGTCCCAGAAGTACACTGCGATTCCGCCATCGTTGATGACTGAGTCCCGGGTATCCCTCCATGACTGGAGCGCTTCCCCGTAGTCGGAGAGGGGCCCGAGTGAGGAACTGAAGGGACGCGCAACCGGGATGAGGACGAGCCCCGTTTCATTTCCGTGGACCGCCGCGATCCCAGGGTCCCTGGTACCTCCCCGGTTCAGGTACAGGTAAGGGGACGGGACCGTCTTTGAGAAGAAGAAGGAGTAGTTTTCATCGGTGAGCGCCTTCACCGCATCGAGATCGTACCTGAAGGAACTGAAGGCCATCCCGCTCGTTCCCAGCTGCTGCCTCGTATCCGCGATCCCGGCCTGGAGCTCGGCAGAGCTCTTCTTTACCCTGCCTTCGGTCAGGGCCGCGTACCCGACCGGGGTGACGAGACCTGCTCCTGCCAGGCGGTCCGCGGGGGGATCGACCTCGGCGTAGGGAAGGCCGGCCCCGGCGATGACCTGCCGGCCGTTCGCAGAGTCCTCCGGGGCCCTCGTCCAGTCGCCGAACCCGGCGATGACCGCGGGGATTTCACCCCCGGGGAAGGGATAGGGGGAGACCGAGGTGTAGCCGGAGACGTACAGCCCGGCGGTGGCCTCGTCCCCGACGGCATAGTACTCCACCTGGTGCATGGATTCCGACGGGGTGACCGTCGACCCGGAACTCGTGGACACCACGGTATAGTCATAGAGCGTGGACCCGCGGTAGGTTATGCCGGTGGGATAGGGTGCCGAGTTGCCGAAGGTCCGAAGGAGGCCGGTTTCCCCCTCGCTGTAGTAGATACGGTCAAAGACCGTGTCCTTCAGCTGGATGGAGTCCATTGACGGGTAGACCACCCGCTTCTCCTCCTTCTCCTTCGTCCCCGTTACCTGGTTGTAGAGGAACTCTGTCGAGGGTGCGTAGATGGTTGTGGTGTGGTCGACCCCGAGGCTCTCTCCCGTGTCCAGCCAGTCGTTTGCAAAGCTCGTCTCCCGCTCCAGGGCTTTTTCATGGAAGGTCCAGGTGACGGTGAGGGTCCCGAGCCGCTCGTTCGTCAGGTTGTCCATGATGGCGGTGCGGTACTCGAGCACATTTCCGTTGATCGTGACATCCGGGTAGTCGAGGTCGTCGAGGGTGAACGTGGTGTCCTGCCTCCCGGACCTCGATATGGTCATGGTGTCCCGCATGTACCCTTCTCCCAGGGCATTCTCGGTGCCCGTCCCGATATACCGCACCTGGGGCGATTCCCGCGAGAGCCGTATCTTGTAGAACCCGTTTTCGACGAGGAAGGTGGGCCCGAACTCCTGGATCGCCGGGGTTTCCTCCGAAAACGCGAGGCCGGCCGGGAGTGCCTGGCCGGTCCCGCGATTTACCCCCGCCGGGTCGAGGATATACCGGTAGATGCCGAACTCCTGGTCCGATGCATAGACCTTGTCGAGGCGCAGGTTGGAATCTGCCTTCAGGTCGGAGGCGTTCTTCTGGAAGGACTCGAAGATCTTTCCGGAGGCGATCACGTACCTGATATTATAGGAGTACAGATCCTCGGTACTCTTCTCGGACCCGTTTGCAAAGAGGGTCTTCTGGAGGTCGCTCAGGTACCTCCTCGTTTCCGTGCCCGCGGGGATGCTCGGCGTGGTCTTGTTTGCATAGAAGTTGATCCTCTCCCGGTAGTAGTAGGCCGGGACCCCTTCGGCAGGGTTGCCGACGGTCCCGAGCCAGTACAGGTTCTGCTTCTCGTTCCCTGTCCCGCTGATATCGGGCTGGTAGTGCAGGTTCCCGATGACGGGCATGAGCATGAGCGGCACGAAGACGACCAGGAGGAAAAGGACCATCCCGGTCCGCCTGAGCCGGATGCCGACGGCATAGAACCCGAGGGCAGCGAGGAAGGGAATGATCAGGAAGAGGTAGTAGATCTCCCGGAGGGAGCCCGTGCCCACGTCCGCCTCCATCGCCCCGGGGAGGACCGCCGCAATAAAGAGAGCGAGGAGGATCCCCCGGGACCGCCAGTCCGCCCTCAGGAACCCGGGCACCGCGAGGACCGCCTGGATCGGGCCGACCCAGAAGGGCGTGAGCGCGATCCCGTGGGAAATGCTCTGGATGTTCCCGATGAGGGGGACGGCCCGGAACCGGTTCGTCGGGATCTTCCCGGCCAGGTCGTGGATCCTGATGCAGAGCTGCCCGGCGGCGAGGACCATGCAGGACCAGAATATCGCGTAGATGTAGTTGTTCCCGACGAAGAGGTTCTCGTACACGATGACCCCGAGGTTCCTCGCGAAGTTCACGGAGAGGACATTCGAGATCCAGTTCGAGATCGTGAGGACGAGCCTCCCCGTATCGATGTACTGCGGCTGGATGAAGGGAAAGGCCCTGACGGCAAAGACGTAGACAAAGAAGGAGACCGCCGTTACGAAGAACATGCCCCGGTCGAATTTCCTCCAGATGAGAGCCGTGAGGAGGAAGAGGGCGGTCGAGAAGATGATGAGGAAGATGTACGTCCCGGTGTGGCTGAAGACGATGGCAAACACGATCGGGACCATGAGGACCGCCGTCTTCAGGTCGAACTCCTGCACCGCGAAGTACATGAGGGCGAGGAGGAAGACCATCACGAACTCCCGGGAGGAGTAGATCAGGAGGTTCAGGACAAAGAGCGGCATCGAGACAAAGAAGATGAGGGAGAGGACCGACAGCTCCGACGAGGCCGCGAGCTTCCGTGCATACGCGTAAAAGACAAGGAGCGATATCACGATCAGGAGGATGATGAAGGACACCGCGAAGTCAAACGCGCCGAGGCCGGTGACCTTCATCACGATGGCGCCGAAGTACCACACCCCGATGGGATAGTCGGTGCCCAGGTACCC
Organism: Methanomicrobiales archaeon; assembly: GCA_035506435.1. Lineage (GTDB taxonomy): Archaea > Halobacteriota > Methanomicrobia > Methanomicrobiales > JACTUA01 > JACTUA01. The sequence continues at coordinate 22,610 of DATJPK010000112.1, read as the reverse complement.
CGCGGCATTCGACCGGGCATAGAAATCGAAGAGGGAACTGGACTCGGCCATTTTCAGGGTGTTGTAGGTATGGGTGAAGGCGTCGCTCCCCATCGGGTTCTGGTAGATGATATCCGGGATGACGTACCCGAGGACGAGGACGGAGACCAGGAACGCGAGGAATAACAGGGCGGTATTCGAGCTGCCAACGGAAGAAGAGCGCGTCAGCTCGGATATCGACTCCCTGACCCCCTTCATGAATAACAGAGGGGTGTATCACCGATATAATACTTCCCGGGGATAATGAAGAGGGGTTATTTTCGCAAACGGACCGTGATACATGGAGATCTTTGGACCGGGACCGGGTGGTGCACGACCGGGTTCCTCCGGGTCACCCCGCCTGATCCGGGTTATCCCTTTTCACCGCCTCATTCAAATAGGGAGGAGGCGTAAGAGAGATCATCTGCGGGGGAGGGCTTTCTGACCGATACGACAGCGTCCGGCCGTTCATTCAGGCAGCAGCTTCCCCGGAACTTCGCGGCAAACATCGCATCGTACCTCTTCAACATCCTCATCGGGCTCTGGCTCGTCCCCTACTTCATCGGGAGTCTGGGGATCGCTGCCTATGGCATCATTCCCCTCGCAACGTCGCTCAACTCCTACATCAACCTCATCACCCAGTCCTTTAACCAGGCGGTCTGCCGGTTCCTGACCATCGATATCCAGAAAAATGACCTCGAGGGGGCAGGCAAGGTCTTCAACACCGCGCTCTTCGGGAGCCTCGGGCTTATCTGCCTCCTCTTCCCCGTCGTGATCGTGGTTTCCTATTCTGCTCCGTTCCTTTTCAGGATCCCCGAAGGGCAGGGGTTCGAAGTCACCCTCCTCTTCCTCATGGTCCTCTCCTCGGTCCTTGTCCAGGAGTTCCGGAGCAATTTCACAAACACCTTCTATGCCTCGAACCGGCTGGACGTCATCAACGGCCTGAACATCCTCGTGACCCTCCTCCAGGTCGTGTTCATCGTCGCATTCTTCACGGTGGCCTCCCCGATGCTCGGCCTCGTCGGCCTCGCGTATCTCCTCGCGTCGCTCATTACGCTCGTCGCGACCGTCGTCGTTTCGCGACGCCTCTCCCCGGGTCTGAAGGTATCGGCCCGGGACATTGATCGGACGAGGCTCTGGCATCTGGGTGGCATGAGCTGGTGGGTCGTGGTAAACCAGGTCGGGGCGCTCCTTTACCTCTACATCGACCTGATCGTCGTGAACATCTTCTTCGGGCCGGTGATTGGGGGGCGGTACGCGGTGGTCCTTGCGTGGGGGACGGTGCTCCGCGGGATCGCGGGAAATCTCGCCGGGATCATAGGGCCCATGATCCTGATCGCGTACGCACGGGGAAAGAGCGACCAGGTCATCCAGATCTCGAAGAGCGCCGTGAAAATGATGGGTATCACCCTTGCACTCCCGATCGGGCTGATCCTTGGGTTTTCACCCCAGATCCTGACCCTCTGGGTCGGGCCTGACTACGCCTCCCTCTCCCCCCTGATGTGGGTCCTCGTCATCCACCTGATCATCAACCTCGCCGTCCTCCCCTTGTTCACGATAAATATCGCCTATAACAAGGTGAAGATCCCGGGCATCGTCACGGTCCTCATGGGCACCGGCAACCTCGTTCTCGCGGTAGCCCTTGCCGCCCTGACACCCCTCGGCTACCTCGGGGTCGCCCTCGCCGGCCTGGTCATGCTCACGTCGAAGAATGCCCTCTTCACCCCCTGGTACGCGACGAAGGTCATGGAGATCCCGAGCCACACCTTCACCCGGTCGATCCTGTTCGGCGCGATTTCCGTGGCAGGGATCGCGGCCGCCGCCCTGGTTACCGGGTATTACTTCCCGGTAACGTCCATCGTGAGGCTCGTCGCCTGCTCGGGGATCATCACCGTGCTTTACCTCCTGGTTATCTGGTTCAGGGGGTTCTCCCCGTTCGAACGCGGGCTCATCACATCTTACCTGCCCCGGGCACTTTCCCGTGAAGACCAGTGCCCCTAGGGGAGAAACGGGCAGGCTTCGAGAAGTTCCTTCAGGTCGATGTCGGGACGAGGGGCATGGACCGAATCGAGAATACCATCGATACCCTCCTTTTCGGTAAGGATGAGGGGGTCGCTGTCCTCCCTCCCCACCGAGGCGAAATAATCCCTGAACTTGAATCCTTCGCCGACGACCCCTCCTGATATCTTCATCCACACGGACGGGATCCCGTAGCTGTCGGCGATGATCAACCCATGAAGGGAGCTCGAGGCAATGTTCCGGCAGGAACAAACCGAATCCACGACCTGGTTGATCCCGCTGCAGATATCTATGATCAGGACATCAGGTTCCGAGCGTATCCTGCGCAAAAGGGGAGAAGCCCCGTCGATATAATGCGGGATGACCCCGAGCCGGTATCTCTTCGGGATCTTCGGCCGGTAATAGTTCCGGTACAGGAGGGCGGGGTCCCCATAGACTTCAGGGCAATCGACCCCTTGGCGGATCAGCATATCCCGGGTAAGCGGCCCCCTCACTGCGTGGACCGCCTTCGGCCTGACGGCAGCCCGGCTCCTTTCGGATATATACCCCGCACCCCATACCTCGATGGCGTTCCTGTCGCACATCTCGAGAATACTGCCACAGACCAGATATATTGGCTTGTTTTTATAATTTATGACGTATTTTCCTGGGATCGTCCGTTTCTTTGACAGGAGGGATATCAGGACCGGGTTCAACGCGTCCCCCCAGTTGTTCTTCTCTCCCATCCACCAGAGGGCGAGGATTCCGTCGGGATAGAGGAGATTTTTCACATTACTGGTGAGTGCTCTCATTGCGAGTTGGGGGAGGCGTGAGATCCTGAGAGCCATCAGCTAGAGATCGGCGGTCGATTATATGTAGTTTCTTCGGCCGGGCAACCCGTCACGCGAAACCCCGCGGCCCCGTCCCCGCACCCGGACCCGACAAGCCATTAAATACCGGGGCAGATAGTTCCCTGAGTATGCCCGCCGGGGTCTCTGTAGTGATCCCCCTCTACAACAAGGGGCAATATATCGGTAGGGCGGTGGAATCGGTCCGGAACCAGACCTTCCGGGATTCCGAGATCATCGTCGTCGATGACGGTTCCACCGACGACGGCCCGGCTGTCGTGGAAGGAATCGGGGACCCCCGGATCCGGATTATTTCCCAGAAGAATTCGGGGGTTTCGGCCGCGAGGAACCGGGGTGTCAGAATAGCCGGCTCGGATTTCGTGGCATTTCTGGACGCCGACGATGAGTGGACGCCGGTTCACCTGGAGACCCTCCTGAAACTGAGAAGAGAGTATCCAGGGGCAGGGATGTATTCGACGGCCCACCAGATCATGGATTATTCCGGAACCCTTCGCACGCCGGGATACCGGGCGATCCCGCCGCCGCCGTGGGAGGGCCTGCTCCCGGGATTTTTCAGATCCATCGCGACCGGTGAATACCCGGTCAACGCCTCCGTCGCAGGTATCCCGAGGGGTATTTTCCTCGAGTTCGGCGGGTTTCCTGAGGGCATGTGGTGGGGTGAAGATCTCGATCTGTTCGGGAGAATCGCCCTGAAGTATCCTGTCGCCTTCAGCTGGACAATCGGCGCGATCTATCACCACGACACCGCGCACCGGGCCAGCAACCGGTTACCGGCGCTTTATGAAGAGCCGTTTGTCATCACGGCGAAGAAGGAGATGGGCGAGGGCAGGGTGCCACCCGAAATGGCCCGTGATCTTATGGAGGTCGTTGCCCGGATGGAGCTGGCCCGGGCACAGGTGAACCTGAAGGCAGGCAACCGGCAGGCCGCCGGGGAGATCCTCCGGAACCTGGCCACGCGAGAGTTCCGCTGGAAAAGGCGGGAACTTCAATTGCTTGCCCTGCTCCCGGCGTTTCTTACCCGTTCGGCATGGAAGGCGAAACGCGGGTTCCGAGCCCTGGTTCTCAGGAAGGACTACTCACGCGACCCATGGCTGAAGGATTGAAACGGTATGGAACGTGGCCCGGGGATGGCCCGGGCCGGAGGAGATCATCATGAGTCCCCCGATTCCCGAAGTCTCCGTGGTCATTCCCCTCTACAACAAGGGCCCTTACATCGCGAGGGCGATACAATCGGTCCTCGACCAGACCGTCCTGGACTTCGAGATTATCGTCATAGACGGCGGATCAACCGACGGTGGACCGGATGCCGTGAAGAAGTTCGCAGACACCCGGATCCGGTTCATGCGGCAGGAGGGGACCGGCGTCTCGGCTGCCAGGAACGAGGCTGTCCGGGATGCCCGGTCAGCTCTCGTCGCGTTCCTGGACGCCGACGATGAATGGGAACCCCGCCACCTCGAGACCCTGGTGCGTCTCAGGAAGGACTTTCCCGCCGCAGGGCTCCTTGCGACCATTTTTTGCGAAATAGAAGCGGATGGCCGCAAGGGGGAACCGGCCATCCGGGGAGTGCCCCCGCCTCCCTGGGAGGGCCTGATCCAGGATTATTTTTTTACGGCGGCATTCACGGAAGGGACCCTTCCCTTCATCACCTCTTCCGTCGCCATACCGAAAACGGTCTTTGACGAGGTGAACGGGTTCGAGCCCGGCATCCAGTTCGGCGAGGACGTGGACCTCTGGTTCAGGATCGCACTCAAATACCCCTTTGCCTTCAGCCGGGAGGGAGAGGCCATCTGGCACAAGGACATCGGGAACCGCCTCAGCGGCTCCATGCCTCGCCTTGACCGGGAACTCGTCGTATCCCGCGCCATGAAGGAGCTCGGCAGGGATGAGATGGAGAGGATATCCCCCTACCTGAAGGAATACATCGCCGTGAAGGAACTGAACCGGTCTCTCTGGAACATCAAGGCCGGCCGGCCGGGCGAGGCGCGGAAAATCCTCGCATCGGTCGATACCCGGTCTTTCCGCTGGCGGAAGCTGCGCCTCTCGCTTCTCGCGCGGCTGCCGGCAGGGCTCTTCAGGGCGCTCTGGAGGCTGGACCGTTCGATCAAGAAGGGCCTGCTCCACAAGGACTACCGGCTCGACCCCTGGCTGAGGCAGTAGTTCAGGCCTCGTCCCCGCCGCGCTGGAAGATCTCCCGGATCATCCCGGGCGAGACATAGCGCGTTCCGAAGATCGCTGCACCGAAGAGGATCGTGATGAGGGGTATCCCGATAACCGGCCCGGGATGGAGGATTACCAGGACCCCAATGGCGAGGACTGAAGAGACGATGAGCCGCCCTGCCTTCTCGGCAAGGATCGCGAGGGGGCGCCAGGTGCCCGACGCAAGGATGGTGCCCACGGTGCAGACCAGGACGATGGCCGAATAGGAGAGGTAGGCGGCGGAGAACCCGTTCCCGCCGGGCCCCTGCCCATAGGCATGGATCAGGAAGAGGGGAAGGAAGAAGAAGAGGGGGAGGCAGAGGAGCGGGACGAGGATAACCCTCAGCGAATCCCTGAGGTCCCTCCCGAGGCAGATGGCGACACCCGCGTGAAACTGGAGAACGAACAGGAGGAAGTAACCCGGGATCAGGAGGGGGAAGTAATCGCCCGCGGGCTGGTACGATCGGGAAAAGAGAAGGGGGACGAGCGCCCCCGAATAGGCATAAAGGAGGATTGAGATGAGGATGGTGCCAGCGAGGAGTGTACGTGCGATGTCCCCGAGGGCGCCCCTGTCCCCCAGCTGGTCCGGGGAGCAGCCGGTCGCTTCCGGGATGGAGATGAAGCTCATGGTCCCGACGGTGAAAAGGATCAGCGACCCGAAGGTGAGGGATACGTCGAAGTACCCCTGCCATTCCATCCCCAGCTCGTGGCTGATCACGATGCGGATCAGGCTCTGGCCGATGGTTGAGAAAGACCCGACCAGGAGGAGGGAGGCCCCGAAGGCGAAGATCCTCGCCGACGGGATCCGGATGGGCCGGAGGAGGCCGAGGTCCTGCCTCCCCTTCCGGGAGACGAGGAGGTAGAGCGCGGGCAGGGCGTTCGTGAGGGTGATGGCAAGGACGAGGACCCCGAAGGAGCCCGAGCCCGAGAGGACGAGGACCGCGACAAGGAGCATCTTCGAGATGGAAGGGATCGCGTTCAGGATCCCGGGCAGCGTGTACCGTTTCAGGCCAGTGTACAGGCCCACCAGGTCGACCATCAGGGTGGTCGCAAGGAGGGTGAAGACGAGCGAGAAGAAAAGGAGGTCTTCGCGGGCCCCGATATTCAGGTAGCTGAAGAAACCCTCCCGGAAGATCCAGATGGCGAGGGAGATGGCAGCGGTGAGGAGGAGGCTCACGACGACCGAGAAACCGAAGTACTCCTTCCCCTCCTTCGAGTGGGAGAGCATCTCGTAGAAGTTGAGGTTCGTGACCACCTGGAGGAGGGCGGGGAGGCTCAGGGTGACGAGGGTGATCACCCCGTAGTCGGCGGGCGCGAGCGAGCGGGCGAGGATGATCTTGGTCACCGCCCCCGATGCCTTCTGGAGGACGAGGAGGAGGAGGAAGAGCCCCGAGTAGAAGGCAAGCGTGCGCTTCATGGACACCCCGCCGGGTTCCCCTGCCGGCCATCCCGGAATCCCGGCGAGGCGGGCATCAAGTCACCGGGACCCCGGGAGGCCCGTGCCGGGCGTCCCGAACCGGCGGTAGGACATCTCGAGGAACCGGGCGAGGAGGGTCGACCGCTTCGCCGTGTACCTCACCCCGAGCGCCGGGTCGAACTTCGAGGCATAGTACGAGTGCAGCCGCTCGTTCCCCGCGGCCCCGACGGTGATATACCGGGCGAACCCGTGCCCGGCCGCAAACCGGATCCCCTCCCAGGTGAGCAGGTCGTTCGGGGAGGGGGTGAGGGGCGGCGTCGGGCGCGGGTTCCCGATCCAGCTGAAGACCCGGTCCTTCGAATAGACATCGATCATCCCGGTCACCACCTCGCCCTCCCGGTTCCTCACGACAAAGACCTTCATCGAGTCCCCGAACCGGTCGTACAGGTCGGCGAGGTACCGCAGGGGGACGCTGACCCGCCTTCCCTGCTCCCGGTACCGTTCCACCATGAGCCCGTGGAGGATGGCAAGATCCTTCCCCCCTCCCTCCCCGGCAGTCATCCCGCGCCTCTCTGCCCGGCTGATGTTCTGCCTGAGTTTCCGGTCGATCCGGCCCCAGAGCGCGTCGGCCCCCTCCCCGAGATCGACGATGTAGTCATACCGGCTTTCCACCTGGTATCCCGCCCAGATGAACGGTCTCGGGTCGGCGAGCCCGGGAGGGAGGGCGAGGGAGACATACCCCGGGTCCAGGCGCTCCAGGAGGAACCGGTCGAGGGCCTTCAGGAACCCATTGAGGAGCTGCTCCCGCTTTTCCTGTTCCCGGTCCTCGTACCCGGCAAGGACCGGGCCGAGAAAGTTGAGAGCGGTCCCGGGAGGGGGCGAGAGAGCCATCCGGAAGAGGACCATGCCCCTCGAGAAAAGGGGGAGCACCCCGGCGGGCGTCTCCCGGTCCATGAGGATGAGCGGGTGGAACGTCATGCCCGTATGCTTTTCCACGATCTTCTGCCAGTCCCACCGGTGGAAGATGGTCCCGTGGGGCGAGCCGGCGACGATGTCGTCCCAGTGTCCCGCCTCCGTCCCCGACGCAGGGACGAGCTCCGGGTTCACGGTGCTCCCCGCAGGACGATTGTCCCGGTGGTAATTGCCCCGGGGACCGATCGCCCTTCGCGTCGGCCGGCCACCGAGCCGGCGAGTGGCGCGCCGGGACCTGGGAGGTGGACGGTCATCCCCCCTTTCCGCTATCTGCCCGGTATTTCCGGAAGCTCTCCGGGAACCCCTCGATGAAGTCCGTCATCCAGACGGTCACGTCGGTTTTATCCACAAGCAGCCTGTCCCGCCTCGCCCGGAAGGTCTCTCTGCTCGTATTGTCACCGAGGATCTCGAGGGCCTTTGCGAGGGCACTCTCCTGGTCGGGATAGAAGTTCACGAGCCCGTACCGGTCCCTGAGCTCGAGGAAGTTCCCGCTCTCCTCGCCGGAGGCATGGCCCTCTCTCGTCGCCTCGATATGGATGGCCGGCGTGCCGAGGACCGCGGCCTCGGTCGCCATGGTCCCCCCTTCGCCGATATACAGCCTTGCAAAGGCGAGGAGCGTATGCATCATCTCGGGGGGAACCCTGAGCCGGTACTTCTCGAGCCCGGGTGGAAGCGGCCGCTCGGACGTGAGCACGACCCTGCCTTCCCCTTCGAGGGCCTGGAGAAATCCCTCCTCGGTCCCCGGGGCGATCCCCCGCAGCCGGAGGTCGTGTGAGGCGCTCCACGAGATGAACCGGGCGACGATGAAGGGCTCATCCCGGGCAAAGCCCATCTGCCCGAGGACCGCCGGGTCGGGCGTGAAATACCGGGGGTGGAGGTAGGCGAGCTCTTTGAACCCGTTGTACCTGACATGCTTCCTGGGATCGATGGACTCCCGGAAGCAGGACGGGGTGCAGATCGCGGTCGCAAAGGGGTAGGTGAGGAGGCTCGCGACCCCCACGTTCTCGGTATCGGTGAAGATAACCGATGGCTTCCCGAGCAGCTTTGCAACGTGGGCGATGTACGGGTTGTGGATCCCGATCAGGATGTCGGGCCGGAATTTCCTCGCGAGGGCGAGGAGCCGGTAGTCGATGCTGAACAGGTCGAGGGCCTTCCTCGCGATCCCCTTCCTGACCTCGCCCCGGAGGTGGTACGGGAACCCGTAGGTCCGAAGGAGGGCGAGGGTGACCTCCTTGTCCCGTGCCGACACCAGGACCCGGTGACCCCGTTCCTCCATCGCCCGCATGAAGTTCCTGAAGAAGTGGACGTGGGCGGGGTGGGCGATATCGACGAGGATGTTCATGGCACCGCTCACCGCATCACCCACTTGATCACCTCGAAGGCCTCGGCGAACTGCTCCTCGACCTGGACCCCCCGGGTGAGTGCGAGGCCCCGGATGAAGTCCCGGTTCAGGTACGCGCGGTGCTTCTGGGTCTCGTAGCACCCGAGGGCACGGACCTTTTTCTCGATGTGCCGTTCCTTCAGGGACACGAAGGCGAGGGTATTGAAGGTGATATTGTTCCAGGGCTGCTCGTAGCCGAGGATGGTGCACTGCTTGAAGGCCCGGAGGGTCTCCTCCCGCGTCGTCTTGTGGTCCTGGTGGGTGTCGAACGACGACGGGGTGAAGACGATATCGGGCTGAATCGACGCCTTGAGGGAGATGAGGGTATCGAGGATCTCCTGCCTCAGGCGCGGGAACTCCCGGACGGCGTACTCGTAGAGGATGGGCTCCGAGATGCCGAGGACCTTCGTCGCATTCCTCACCTCCTTCCTGAGGATATCGCAGGGGTACTCGGGCGGCACCGACTTCTCGCAGGACGAGAGGGCGACGTACGATACCTCGTCCCCCTCCTCGGTGAACCGGGCGATGGACCCCCCGCACCCGAGTTCTCCGTCGTCGGTGTGCGGGCTGATGACGAGGATCTTCCTTCCCATCAGGTCACCCCGATGGTCTCGAGGGCATGATAGATCTTCGGTATGTCCCCGTATTTGATGCTCTCCATGAACCCCGTCCCGTGGCAGACATCCCCCGATGAAAGCAGCTGCCCCCCGGACTCCACGAACCCGAGGGTTTCCAGCCGTTCCTCCCACCCGCGGAGGACCGCTGCAGGGTCGGCGCTCACCAGGAGGTCGAGGATGGAGGGGGTGAGCCCGAACACCTTCCTTGCGATCTCAAGGAGGACCCCGGCATTGTACAGCCTGCACGAGTGCTTCCGGACCTGGGCCGGGTCCACCCCGCCCGACTCCAGCTCCGAGATCGTCCTTTCAATGCCTTCGAGGGAATTCCTGACGATCGGGATATGCCGGCCGGTGACGAGGTCGGGCAGGGTCACCCCGAAGGTCCGGGCCAGCTCCCTGAGAACCGAGGCCTGGACCGGCCCGATATAGAAGTCCCGGGAGCTCCAGCTCATGGTCCGGGGCGCACGGAACCCGAGGGCCCGGGCCACTACATCAGCGACGAGCCCGTACCGGAGCCCGCCACCGCTCCCGGCGATGAAGATGTGGGTCCCGATCCCGCCGGCCATCATGAGGTTCCGGGGGACGGCCCGGGGGCTGATCCGGGGGTAGTACGTCCTGAGCCCTGAGAAATCTTCGCCGAGTTCAAGCCGGTGCTCCCGGGAGCAGGCGGGGCACCTGCCGGTGACCGCCCCGGTACCGCCCTGGGCGGCGAGCGGCACTTTCCCGTTGCATTCGCACTGGTACCAGAAGGGCACGTGGTCTCCCGTGACCTGCGCGAGCGGGAGGCCACGTTCCGCGATCGCCGCGTTGAACTCCCTGATATATGGCTCCCTCGCTGCGAGGATCCGCTTCCATTCATCGAGGAAGAGCCCCTCCCTCATGATATCGGAGTAGCGGAAGAAGTGTATCTTCTGCCCGGTCCCCCGCGCGCAGAGCCGCGCAAAGGTGAACGCGTTGAGATCGGCAAGGGTGCGGGCGTCCTGGTAACTCCTTTCCAGCACGCCGATGAGATCGTCCAGCCCCGGCTGGAGGGCCGCCGGGTCGAGTTTCAGGTCCTTCGCGTTCTTCCGGTAGGACCCGGCAATCCTCTCCATTTCCTGCCGCCACCGGTCCCGGCCCGGTTTTTCCAGGGTATGGAAACACCGGAACCGGTCGCCCCCGCTCACCCGGAAGCCAATCCTCGCGGTCCCCTCCTTCTGGAGGGACGGGATGGTATTCCCGGAGAGGTACGGGGATGCCGCATTGTCATAGTCGAGGAACCCGTAGAATGCCACGACTTCGCAGCCCTTTCCAGCGAATGCCTCACGGATCTTCCCCAGCAGGAGGGCTTTTTTCCAGATGCCCGGGTACGGGAGGAAGTTGGGCTGGTGGCCGGACTCGAGGACAATGGCCTGGCCGGAGACGGGCGGGGGTTCCGGAAGGGGGATCCCGGCCTCCCTCCCGAACTCCCGGGATATCCCGGCGAGGCGCCGGATATTCTCACGCTGCTCTGGCGTGAGCGGCGGAAGCCCCCGGGGCAGTACGAAATCCGAGATACGCATAGAACCCCCTCACCGGTTCCGGGCCGGCGGAACATGGTCGAGTATAATTCTTCCTGAATAAATACCCTGTGCCCGGAAATTCCCCCCCGGGGAGCCTTCGAAGCCGTTCGGCTTCCCGTCGGACAGGGACGGGACGGGAACCCTTACAGGTCGCGTTCCCTGCCCCCGTCCTTCCCGCCCTTTTCTGCCTTCTCCGACCTCGCCCCGAGCATCCCTGCGATCCGTGCCTTCAGGGTGCTCCGGTCGAAGGCCACCCGTGCCGCCCAGGCGAGGACCCCGATGGCGGTCACAACCGCGATGGTGACAACGATCCCGAGGGGGGTCACGTTGAACCCCCCGACGATATCCGTGGCAAGGACCGCGAGCATCACCGAAAGGATGGAGAAGACGAAGGAGAGGGCGACCCGCTCGACGCGGCCGAGGTCCCCGCGCCGGGGGTAGAAGGCCCAGGTCAGGGCAAAGCCGGGGATGAACAGGACGAGGATGTAGCCGCCGATGACACGAAGGATCGGGATCAGGTCCACGGGCGCCCTCCATGACGGGTATAATTCGGAAATGCTCCCTTCATGAGCCGGTTCTCACCCGGGAATGAAAAACCCTGCTATGCAGAAGATACCCGTGAGGCCGAACATCGCGAGGGTTGCCTGGACCTCGGTCATCCGGAAGCTGGCAGGAAGGACCCATTTCAGGGTGAGCCGGTTCGGGACCTCGATGGTACCATCCTCGCGGATCCTGCCGAATTTCCTGAAGGGCATGCGTTTCATGTTCAGGTTCCAGTAGATCCACATGAGAAAGTTCACGGTATGGGGGATGAGCATGACGAAGCCGGAGACGATGAACCCCTCGACGACACAGGTCGCCCCGATGGCGGCACCGACCGCGAGTGCCCCCACGTTCCCCCAGAAGATCCGGGCAGGATAATACTCGAAGAAAAAGTATCCCGCAAGGGCGCCGGTAAGGCAGAGGATGAAGATGATCTTCGAGATATCGCCGAAGAACCAGGCCTTGAGGACGAGGGTGGAGAGGATGATCAGGGAGAGCCCCGGCGCGAGGCCGTTGAAGCCGGAGTGCATGTTCACGAGGTTCGCGACGACAGGGACGAAGATGGGGATGATGAACTGGAGGTAGATATTGAGGTCCACCATCCCGAGGAAGGGTACCTGGAGGGGGACGACTGAGACGTAGGGGATGAGGGGGTACGAACAGTAGTACAGGAGGAGGATCTTCGGGACCCTCCCGATATCGATGTAATCGTCCACGAGGCCGAAGAAGGCGAAGAGGACGACGACGCTGATCATGACATGGTTCTCGGCAGAGATATACTGTGCATAGATGAGGGAGAGGATCGAGACCGAGAAGAGGGCGACGAGGAGGATGACGAGCCCGCCGTTGATCGCTACGTCGGGGGTATCCCGCTTGTACATGTCCCTGGCGACGATTCCCCTCTCCTTCATCCTCCGGATGCAGTACGGCATGATGGCAGCGGTCAGGACGAGCGGGACGACGAGGGCGAGGACGAGCGCGGCGGGATCGACGGTGGATGCCATGGACGATCACCATATATGGAGACGCCCGTATATAGCTCTTCCGGGGAAAGGGAGGCTTTTTACCCTTTTTTCCCAAAGAACCGTATCTGCAATACCCTCGTAAAGAAGAGGTACCAGAAGACGGCCATCCATGGGGTGAAGATCATCCACCCGATATGGACGTGGACGTTCTCCATCACCCCGCGGGGCCCGAAGATGTACCCGCTGACGGCGATCAGGTAGATCCTGAGAATATTTGCAAGGACCGTTCCCAGGTAGCCGAAGGCGAGGTAGATCCCTCCTTTCTTCGAAAACGACTGGGGAAACCCGATGAATACAATGATGGCCGCTGCGGTGAAGGTCCCGAGCGACCAGATGCCAGTGCAGTCACTCCCGATGGTGAGGCTGATCGTGTCCCCGGTCCGGGAAAGGAAGGAGAACCCGTTTCCGGACACGGTGGTCGGGATCCCGCTCGCGTTCAGGAGAGAAACCGTTACCTGCATCAGGGGCTGGATCAGGGGGGCCGTTATCCATGCCTCGTTCCTGATGTAGATGTCGTACGCCTGCCAGGCAATCACGACGATCCCGGGGAACGCTGCCGGAATAAGGAGCGATCGATACCGGTAGTAGCCGAAGTATGCAATGCTTATCCCGGTCAGGAAGATGGAAAAGTCGCCGATGGAGTATGGGGGCCTCCCGAAGCCTATGGGGATATTCACAAAGCTGAAGCAGGCGAGGAAGATCCCGAAGGCAACGACGAGGATACGGCCCCTGTCCCCGAGGTACGACATCCGCCTCCGCGAACCATAGACGACCACGAGCGCCGAGAGGACCCAGATGCTGAGGGCGTCGAGCTTCAGATACCCTTCGCCGGAGAGGAGGGAAAATACGAGGAGGGCGAGGGCGATAAAGACGATCCAGACAGTGACCACTGTCCGTACCTGGCTGTTGGTCGGCTCAGAAGACTCCATTGGGCCACATCTTGAGGGGATAGGGAAACTGCAGTTGGGGGATGACTACTGAATAATGGGCTCCGGGCGATTATAAAATGGTTTTGTCCCTCCTGTATCCCGATGATTGTCGTTTTTTTCGGGACCAGACGATGAAAATGCCGTCATCAGGCCTGAATCCCGCACCACGTTTCCGGAAATTTCACCCGTATCCCGTGACATCGTAGTTGATCTCCGTGGACTTCGTGACACACTCTTTCCCGTGGACCAGGACGTCGTCAATGGTGCGCTTCAGGATAGCTGGATAGACCGCGCCCACAAGCTCGGTGACGGGCCGGCCACTGCAGATGAACTTGAAGGTCGGAGTTCCCTTCACCCCGTACCGTTCACCGGTCCAGAGGTTCACCGAGACGTCGATGCGGGCGAAGAGGATTTTATCCTTATATTCCAGGGCATACTGGGCATAGAAAGGCATCATCGCCCGGCAGTGGACGCAGGTCGGTGAGTAGAACATCACCACCGCGGGGATCTTCGATGTCTCCACCTGGACATGGAACGTGCGGTCGTCCACCTCGATAACGGCTGATGCCTCCACGGTGCACCCGGAATACTCCTTGAACCGTCAGGCTTTAAACGTTTATGGAAACAGGTTTTCGACCGGGGTCAGGAATGGCCCGGCCCTGCACTGCCATCGGCGAGGAGGTTCCTTCCCATCCAGAGGGCGGTCACGAGGAAGAGGGTGGTGACGAGGGTGCCCACGGCAACCGAGAAGAGGTGCGACCGCGCGATCCAGGTGAGGCCGCCCAGGAAGTGGGCCGTCCCGATGATGAGGAGGGAGGCCACCCCGAAGGGGTAGAACCGGGTCCCCCGCAGCCAGTGGAGCATCGTGAGGGAGAAAAGGAAGTACAGGGCGAGGAGGGAGAGGAAGTACGCGACCATGAGGTTATTTTCGAGGACGACCCGCACCACCGGGCTCGCCTCGAAGGAGAGGACGGTGTCATGGTTTCCCGCGAGCCGAAACGTCATGGAGTAGTCGAAGGTGAGGCAGACCGGCGGCACGAGAGCGAGGAAGAGGGTATCGGAGTAACGTGCGCGCAGGAATCGGGAGACTTTCCGTGTCAGATCAGGACAATGGGGCCGGCCGGTACCGGGAGATACCCCACCGGACCTTCGTTCCGGGCTGATCGTTCCCCTGAGATCCGGAGATCTCGGGATCCCCGGGGTGCCCTGCATATCACATACCGCCGATGGTGATATCGGGCATACTGTACGCCGATGCATTTCCCCTGATGGCGGTTTTCGTCGGCCCTACCGAGATGGCAAGGTCGCCGTTCAGGTCGAGATTGACCCCCTTCAGGGTGAAGGACGAGTAGTCCTCGCCCTGCAGGATGACCCGGTCGTCCCAGGTGAAGGACACGAGTCCCCGGGATGGAGAGAGGACATACGTGAGAGCCGAGGTGAAGTCGGATACCGGCACGGAGATACTATCCGTGTACCCCCTGTCGACCGCAGATCCGTTGATGAACAGGGTGACATCGGTGTGGGAGAGGTTCTCAAACCGGTAACCGTGTACCCCAATCTCGCCATCGTAATTGCCATGGAAGAGCAGGCCGACGAGCGAGGGGTCGGGCAGGTCGTAGCCGGTCCCGTTCATCCTGATATGGCCGGACCCATCCTTCACGAGGAAAACGAGGTATGATCCGTCGGCGATGACCCCGCCTCGTCCGGTTGCGAACGAGACCGAGTGGGAGGTATTCGCCGGAGGATCTCCCCAGACCACCACGCCTGGCTTCTTCACCGTGGAATTCACCCCGTTGGCATTCCTCACGGTCAGGGAAACAGGATACGAACCCGGCCCGGGATACACGTGATACGGGTTCCTGTCAGTGCTCGTCTCGTTGTCTCCGAAATCCCAGCTCCAGGAATCCGGTGAACCACGTGTCGCATCGGTGAACTGGACGGGAAGTGGCCAGGGGCCTGATGGGATCGAAACCGAGAAATCCGGAAGGAGCCCGGGACTCCCGGTCCCGGCTGAGGGCTCCAGCCTCCAGGTCGCCCAGGACTGGTTGTTGAACCAGATGCTGACCATGGTGTTTTCGGGCATCAAATCCCTGGGAACCTCGTAGACCAGGTACCCGTGTATGGCATTGCTCGACCCGGGCCACAGGAACCCTCCACCCTGCTCGCCCTGGAAACCATATTCCCTGATGTACTCGTAGTCCCGGTCGTTCACCCCGAGCTCCCTGACCCAGGGGTAATCATGCCGGAAGGTCTTGTTCTCGAACTCGTTGTAGTACGAGGCATTCCAGTACGTCCGGTGGACAAGGCTCCCCGTGGCCGGGGAGGAGACGGTGATGGCATCCGGGGAAGGGATCCACTGGGCCTGGCTGCCCTCGTTCTCCAGGGAAAGGAAGAGGAAGAGGAAGCGACTGCTCGTGTTTGTGGGGACCTCTGTGAAGAACTTCCCCCAGTTGGGGTCCCACCAGGAGTACCGGTCGAGGTACCTGTACCGGTATACCGAGGCCTCGATGGTATAGCCTGTCGGTCCGTAGCGGTACTGCTCGCCCATGGAGAGAATGGACCGGGGCCCGCCTGACAGGGTCGGGGAGGGTGAGGGTGTGGCTGCGGGCACCTCGACCCGATCATCCTCCGTTACGACCGGCATGGTAGTCGGCCGCGGGGTGGCCGGTGCGACGGTCGGTGCGGCGGCCTGCGCTGCCTCCTGCCTGCCCTGGCAACCGGCGAGGACGGCGAGCAGGACCAGGACGAGGAGGGGTATAATATATATCCGCATTCAGATCTATAGAGGATCATCATGAAATAACAATCTTGCGGTCAGACTCGCATGGAATGTCCTTCGTACTCCGGCCTGTCTCCGTCGGTAGCCCGGGCAGCATTACCGGCCTTCCCTGGCCTATTGAGAATATGCCATAATATATATAGTATTGAGATTATCTCTTTAAGACTGGCAGGAGATACTACCCCATGCGACGGGGTTCCCCATGGTCCCGGGAAGACGGGGTTTCGGTTATCGTGGGGACCCTCCTCCTCATCCTGGTCGCGGTCACGGCAATTGCCGGACTCGCCCTCATGGTTTCCCAGATGCAGAAGGAGACCATGACCCGCGAGAGCCACCTCGCGGACGTCCAGAACGAGGCCCTGAAGATCCAGTCCATTGAGCTCCTTGACGATCGGAACGAGTGGAACCTCACGGCCACAAACGCGACCGATGCCCGCGGCAACTGGTCTACCATCCGGTTCACCCTGATCAACCTGAACACGAAGGACTCATCGGTGACCGGTATCGGTGTGAAACCCGGAAATTCGGGAATGATGCGGTACGCCTTCAATTTCACGAGCGGGGGAACCCCCTACAATCTTTCGCGGTACCTCACCATCCCGGCGGCGAAGAGCGGGATCGTGGAAATAAGCCTGGTCACCAACTTCACTCCCGGGCAGCCGGCGTTCCCCGCGCAAAGCCCGCTTTACCTCCACGAGGACGACAGTATCTCCATACGGGTCATCACCTCACTCCAGAACGTCTTCGAGGCGACCTTCCGGCCCCCGGTGCCGGTGGCCAGGACCCGCATCGATACCGAGGACCTCACCGTCGCCCAGAGGTCCATCCTCGTGCTCGACGGTTCAGATTCGACGGACGACGGGGCCGTGACCCGGTGGAACTGGACCCTGCTCGACGGGTCCCGGACCTTCCCGTCCCCGGGGACCTGGAGCGACACCGCCAACCTGTCCACCTCCTTCGCAGAGGGAAAGATGGTGAGCCTTGCCCTCCCCTCGGCGGGACCTTTTCGCGTGATCCTCTCGGTGACCGATGACACCGGCATGACGGCCTCCTCGGGCACGGTGACCATACCCCGGAATCCGGGCTTCAACCCGGCAGTGGCCATGTTCGTCGACCGGTTCGGGGATCCCCTCGTCGTCAATGTCACCGTGAGGGATATCGTGAGCGATCCGGTACCCGATGCCGCGGTGAGCTTTGTCAAGATCACCGATGCCTACGGCAACCTGAGCCTCTCGACATGGTCGGCCATGACTGACCGGTTCGGGAACGTGAGCACGACGAAGCTCTCCGGTACCGGGACCATTCGCATCGTCTCGGGAAAACTTCCCCCGCTTGACCTGGCGGTGTAGATCCATGGGCGATGGAGATGCTCTTCCTGTCGCGGGCGGGCAGGGGATCATCGATTCGTACAAGAGGTTCTGTTACCACCACGGGAAGTTCCTCGAGCACCGGGCAAGCGATCGCATCGCGCGGCTGCTCTACCAGGGCGACGTGGAGATGACCCCGGGTATGTTCCTCTCCCTCTGGATCGGCACCGCGGTGATCGCTGCCGTCGCAGGGGTCGCAGGGTCCGTCCTCGTCTTCGCTTCTCCCTGGTCCCCGTTCGCGGTCGATACCCCGCTCATCTCAATTCCCTGGGCCCCCGTTTCGGTCGTGGGACCCCTCCCGTACATCCTGATCGTGTCGGCTGCCGTCGCGGGGCTCACCCTCGGTGCCTTCCCCTTCTACCTCCAGAACCAGATAACGAACAAGAAGCTCGACATCGAGCGGCAGATCCCGTACGCCCTCGCCTTCATGTCCATCCTCGCGTCCTCAGGGGAGACCCCGCTCGACGTGATCAGGAGGGTCGCCCTCGAGGACTACGGGCATATCTCCCGCGAGTTCGGGAAGGTAATCTTCCGGGTGGACATCCTCGGCGAGGACGCGGTCTCGGCAATGAACGACCTGATCATCCACACCCCCTCGGAGATCTTCCGGGCCATCTGCATCGATATCACGAATATCATGTACGGGGGCGGGGGGCTCACCGAGTACCTCGCGATGAAATCGCGGGACCTGATGGCCCTCCGGCGCCAGGCCTACCGCGAGTTCGTGGAGTCCCTCTCGGTCTTCGCGGAGGGATACCTCGGCGGGGTCGTGATGACCATCACGCTCGGAGTCCTCGGGATCATCATCAGCGGGGCCCTTTCCATCGAGCTCGGCCCCTTCACCCCGGGACAGCTCCTCATGCTCCTCATCTACGCCGTGACCCCGATCATTAACCTGGTCTTCCTCCAGGTCCTCTCGGTGAAATACTCGACGAACCCGTGATCCCATGAACCCACACCTCGAGTCTTTCAGTATCCGGTACGACCTGAAGCGGTTCTACTTCACCCTGCTTATTCCGGTCATCATCGGCGTCCTCATCGTGGCCGTCCCTCTCGCCACGGGCATGACCCAGGTGACTGAAAAGGCTCCTGCGGTCCAGGATGAGAGGCTTAAGGCCTTCCAGGAGTTCGTGCAGTCATCCGGGGAGGGCGAGGGAGTGAACCTGACCGGGCCCGCCGCTGCCGAGCCGCAGGCGAACCCCCTCCCCCTCGATATCCTGGTTATCTTCGGGGTCCTCGTGGCCATCACGCCATTTGCCATCGACATGACCCTGTTCAAGCGGAACCTGCGGCAGAAGGAGGAGCTCTTCGCCGAATTCCTCTTCAAGCTCTCGGAACTGATGCGCGGGGGCCTCGACCCGGTGAAATCGGTCACCGAGCTTGCCCGCACCGACCTCGGCCCGCTCACGGCCCACGTCCAGATCGCTGCAACCGGAATGGTCTACGGGAAGACCTTCGACGTGGCGATGCGCGAGATGGCCGGGTCCATGGGAAGCGACCTGATCAAGCGGTACATCGACCTCGTTATCCAGGCATCGACGAGCGGCGGGTCGACGGCCGACCTCATCCTCCGGGCATCGGAGGACATGCGGTCCATCCTTGCAATCGAGCGGGAGAAGGAAGGAAACCTCGCGCAGTACACCTTTATCTTCTACTTTGCCCAGGCCATCCTCGTCTTCATCGCCTACATCCTCTCCACGAACCTCCTGACCTTTGTCCAGCAGCTGGGCGCCCAGACCTTCTTCGGGAAGAACCAGATCGCCGACCTGAACTTCCGGCAGGGATTCTTTCACCTCCTCATGATCAATTCATTCTTCGGCGGGATCATCATCGGGAAGATCACCGAGGGCGAGGCGAAGTACGGCCTCAAGCACGCGGTCATCCTGATGGTGACCTGTTTCATCGCCTGCTCGATCTTCATCCTCCCGGTCGAGAAGCCGGCCACCTCCCGGAACCTGACCATCTCCGTTGTATCCGGAGACGGGCAGGAGGGGCTGCCGACCATTCCTCTTGCAAATCCCATCACCTTCCAGGCACGGGACAATCTCGGGAACCCCGTGAAGGACCTCGAGGTCAGCTTCACGATCCAGCCGGGAGGAAGGGTCACACCGTCGTCGGACAGGACCGACGAGAACGGGAACGTGAACGTGAAGGTCGAGCTCGGGCCCGATCCCGGGAGTTACTTCATCCTCGCCCAGGCAGAAGGGGTCATCTCCAGGGCTACCGCAACGACGACAAAGGAGTCATAGGAAACGGCCGGGGGATTCCTTATCCGTACCGCTCGCGCGGGTCGATCAGGATCCCCTGCTCGGTGAGCGTAAAGGGGATCATCCGGTCGATGGGCAGGTAACCGCGCATCTTCGGGACGTGGATGAACCGGCGGATCTTCTCCCCCTCCCGCTCGGCGACGAAACGGACCACCCCGTCGGCAAGGGCACTGGCAAGGAGCTCATGGGACGGGTGGAGGATCCCGGTCTCGGAAAGGAGGAGGATGGTCCTCCCCGGGCGTGCAGCCCTGGCCATGTCCGAGACAAGCCGCCTCATCCCTTCACGGGTGTCCTCGGCCGAGAAAAAGGGGAGGGAATCGAGGACTACAAGGGCCCCTTCCGGGATGGGGACCGTCCTCCACTCCGAAACATTATCGGCGATCTCCATCCCGTTCGCCTCCAGGGCATATCCGTCCATGACCTTCAGGACATCCTCCCGGTCATGATGGGTGATGTAGGTGACCTTCCTCCCCTTCTTCAGGGCATCGCGGGCGATTGAAAGGGCATAGACGGCCTGGACTCCACCGGTTTCCCCTTCCACGAGCACGAGCCTCTGGTCCGCGAGGAAATCGAAGCCGAGGATGGTCGCCATCCCGGGAGTATTTGCTACCTCCTCATTTAAGCGCTCCGCTGTCCCGGAGACCTTTCCTATTGCAGATATAGAGAGTTATATTGAGAATATATAGAGATCTGAAAAGGTCTTGTGGCATGCCTCTTATTACGAAATGCGGCACTAGCGTATCTGACATCCATTTGAACTCTGTTAAAATTACCCGTTTAAATAGCAAACTATTTATGTAATAATCATAATATATCGAAATTGCATTTCCATCATTTTGACCGGGTGGGGATCATTCCCCCGCCCGGGGTCTGCACCGGGATCGCCATGAACGTTTTTATGAAATTCCTCGACCGGCCTCACCTCATTGCCCTCGTCCCGGCCCTCGCAGTGCTGTTCGACTATTCCATGACAATCGCATTCTCCGGCGGTTCCCAGGCCATCATGGCCTTCGAGTACTCCCCCATCCTCCGGACGGCGGTGGCAAACGGCCTGGTGCTTCCCTGCATCGCCATGCTTGCCCTCGGGTATTACGGACTGGGACTCGTTGCCCTCGGGGCCCTTCGCGGAAGCCGGTATTACCCGTTCGGGGTAGTCCTCCTGCTGATCATCGGGGTGACGCATGTATCGGGAGGGTTCTCCTGGCTGGTAAGGAGCACCGTGTACTCCCACGGCGTCCTTCTCCTCGCCGCATCGGGGATCATCGTCGCCGTCGCAGCCTTTGCCATCGCCCTGAAGGCCCGCCGGGCCGGCGCGACGGTCTCCTGAATCTATATACCAGATCATAATATCTATAGTCTCTATCGGATATCTCTATACTCACGCAGGCACTCTCCCATTAAAGGGGAGTGTGTCAGGACCATGAGCCCTGCGTACCGGAACCACAGGGTGGAAGGCCCACCCGTTTCTTCCCTCCGTCCGACCGGGGATCCCACTGGTCCCGGGGAGGATCGCCTTCTGCCAGGAGAGGAGGATCCGTCACCGGAGTCCGCTGTTCGCACCGGCCTTGTCCTGATGGCATTCCTCGCCCTGTTATCCGTGGTATCGGTTTCCTTCTATGGACCGGGCCTCGGCGGCAATATAACCCTCATCGCCATCTTCGCTGCACCCGCGGCGATACTTCCCGCCGTCTTCCTTCTTCCCCTCGGGTCACTGTAGAATCTATATAGATATAGAGAGTACAGAGACCTATCTAAATACAACTGAGATATTCTATATACTCTCCTGCAAAGGGTGTACTCAGGTGAAGACAGACCTCGAGCGGGGGGATGAGCGCTTCACCGACCAACCTCACTCATCCCAAAACAATGTGGTGGAAATGCACATGAAGTATGCAGCAAAGACCAGTGCGGTCTCGCCCATCGTCGCGACCCTCGTCCTTATCGTGGTCGCGGTTGTCGGTGCGGTCGCCGTCGGTACCATCATGGGTACCTTTTCGAACAGCGTCTCCAAGCAGACGAACGCGGGACAGGCCGCCTCTGCCTCGAGCACCGAGATTCTCACGGGCGGTTCGACCACCGTCCAGCCTGCTTCCGAGCAGATTGCCAAGGTCTACATGGTCGCGAACCCGGGCATCAAGATCACCGTCACCGGCGGTGGCTCTGGCGCGGGCGTGGCCCAGACGGCCTCCGGCGTCCTCGACATCGGCGCCTCCTCTGACGTGACCAAGATCACCGACTGGCAGGCGGCCCACCCGGCGGATGACCTCCGGTACACCCAGATCGGCGGGTCCGGTGTTGTCTGGATCGCCAACGGGAATCTTGCAAGCTCCTACTTCAACAAGAGTGAGCTCAAAGCCCTCTACAACGGGAGTGTCACTCAGATTAACCTTTATACCGCTGCAGGTGTCGCTACTCCGACCACCCTGCACCCCTACCAGCGCTCGGATTCCTCCGGGACCGAGGAAGCCGCTGCAAAGTGGTTGACGTACAAGGCTTCTCCTGAGGGACAGCTCAAGGCCTTCGACACCTTTACCTCAACACCGGGCGCAAGCGGAAACTCCGGAATGCTCTCGACCATCCAGAGCACTGCCGGTGCCATCGGCTTCGTGGACATGGGCTATGCCTATGACTCTTCGGGGAACGTAGTTTCGGGCATCACCATCCTCAATCCCCAGGATGATGTGACCAACC
>DATJPK010000111.1:0-25792 GCA_035506435.1 Methanomicrobiales archaeon | reverse complement strand
AAGGTGAGGGGGCGGAGCCGGGTCCCCTCTCCCCCGCACATGATGCAAACCTTCATCGGGGAAATATGGGTTCGGGGGGGTAATTAAGGGTTCACGTGCCCCCACGTAAAGGATTAAGCCGAATCCCGGGAGATTCCCTGTGGATGCCCGCCTTCACCTGTACTCAGTGCGGAAAGTGTTGCATGAATTTCGGCGAGCTCATCCGCGTCGAGCGCGAGGTAGACGACATCGAGTTCTTCTGCCGGTTCCTCATCACGAACGAGGTCTTCCGGGCCCGGGTCATGCCGGAATGGAGGGAGGTCTTTGCCGACACGTCGGAGGTGGACGCCCACCCGGCCTGGTGCCGGTTCCTCAGGCGTTCCCCCGACGGCAGGGGATACGTCTGCACCGTCCATGAATCGAATGCCTCCATCTGCCGGGAGTTCAGGTGCTGCACGATGAGGATATACGATGGGACGGGGAGGCAGGCAGGGAAGGTCGGCGGGAACCGGAGCCTCATCTCGGAGGACGAGGAGCTGCTCCGCGTGTGGAAGGAGCAGGTCGTGCCCCTGCAGGCCTCCTCTCTCGGGGACTGGCTCAATAAAGCCGGGAAGATCCTCACCTCGGCAGGGTACCGGGTGGTCATCTACGACGAAAAGTAAGCGCCGGCTCAAGGTTACGAAGGGAAAGGTGGAATGCCTTCCCGGTGAGCCGGTCACGCTCGACCGGTGCCGGTTCTGCGCCCACTCGACGCAGTTCTGCATCGGGGGGAAATGGATCACCTCCCCGGCACGGGCCTATTGTGTCGTGAGCAAAGCGGAGAAGGACGTGGACCTCGCGACGGTCGAAGAGGTGGAGTGCGACGATACCGGCGGGGAGGGCTACCGCTCCATCATGAATATCATCAGCTAGGCACGCTTCCCATGAAAAAAGGCAGGATTTTCTCCATGTCCAGGTGTGCCTCGAACAGGTCGGCGAGCTGGTCGTAGGGATCCGGTTTTCCCTGCATTCCCGGCGGTGATGTCCCGATCCCCTCCACGCCGAAGGAAAGCCCTTTCTTCCGGTACAGGTGGGAGAGGAGAGCCCGCACCGCCTCTTCGTTCTGGAACAGCCCGTGCAGGTACGTCCCGAAGACCAGCCCGTCGGGGGATACCGCACCATCGCCCGAGAACGCCTCCGGTGCCGCCCCCCGGTCGGTCTCGCCCATGTGGATCTCGTACCCCGACACCTCGCCCATTTCAGAGAGGATCGGGCCGACCGGGTTCGCCCTCACCCGTACCTGCCTCGTTGTTTTCTCGTACCGGGCGAACCGGGTGACTGCCGGGAGGAGCCCGAGCCCGGGGTAAACCCCGTGGCCCCCTCCCTCGATCCCTTCGTCATCGATCTCCTTCCCGAGCATCTGGAACCCCCCGCAGATGCCGATCACGGGAATCCCGCGGTCCCTCGCCTGCCGGATCGCGTCTGCACACCCGGATCCCTGGAGGACGGCAAGATCGTCGACCGTATTCTTTGTCCCCGGGATAATGATGCAATCGTACCCGGCAAGGTTCTGCCCGGGATCGACGTAGTCGACGGGCACGAGCCGTTCCAGCGGCTCGAAGTCGGTGAAGTTGGAGATGTGGGGGAGCCGGATGACCGCGATCCTCACCGGCCCCTCCGCCGTTCTCTTGTCATCCAGGGAGAGGGAGTCCTCCGAGGGGAGCGGGATGGCGGCGTACGGGATGACCCCGAGGACCGGGATCCCCGTGATCTCCTCGAGGATCCGGACCCCGGGATCGAAGAGAGTGGGGTCCCCGCGGAACTTGTTCACGATGATCCCCTTCACGAGCGGGCGGATATCGTCGGGCAGGAGCCGGATGGTCCCGAACACCTGGGCAAAGATCCCGCCCCGCTCGATGTCCCCGATGAGGATGACCGGGATCTTCAGTGCCCGCGCGAGGAGGATGTTCGCGATATCCCGGTCATAGAGGTTCATCTCCGCTGCCCCGCCGGCCCCTTCAACGACCAGCTCGCCGTACTGCTTCTCCAGCCTCCGGTACGCCGCGAGCGCCTCGCCGAGAAGGAATTCCGTCTCCCGGTAGTAGTCCCGGATGGGGAGGTCCTTGTACGGTTTCCCGAGGAGGACCACCTGCGAGACCCCCTCGCCCCTGGGCTTGAGGAGGACGGGATTCATGTCTGCGCCGGGCTCGACCCCCGCGGCGAATGCCTGGACCGCCTGGGCAATCCCGATCTCGGCCCCGTCCGCCGTGACGAACGAGTTCAGGCTCATGTTCTGGGACTTGAACGGCGCGACCCGGATGCCCCTGCGGTGGAGGACCCGGCAGAGGGCCGTGACGGCGATGCTCTTCCCCGCGTGGGATGCGGTCCCGAGGACCATGAGGGACATTACCTGTATGGTGGGCATGGATTTTTATTAAAGGAGTGTATTACCCTCACCCTATGGCACTCACCGAGGCTGCGGAGATCCTGCTCAGGGCCAGGTACGTGAACGCCGGCGAGAGCCCTGCCGGGGTCTTTGCCAGGGTGGCAAACGGGGTGGACACCCCCCGTGCCGCCGAGTTCCGCCGGGTCATGGAGGAGGGCCTGTTCCTTCCCAATTCCCCGACGCTCATGAACGCGGGGACCTCCGTTGGCCAGCTTTCGGCCTGCTTCGTCCTCCCCGTCGAGGACTCCATCGAGAGCATCTTCCGGACGATGGGTCACATGGCCCAGATCCACAAGAGCGGGGGGGGAACGGGGTTCTCCTTCTCCCGGATCCGCCCGAGGGGAGACATGGTGAACGGCACGGCCGGCATCGCGAGCGGGCCGGTCTCGTTCATCGAGGTATTCGACAAGGCGACCGAGGCCGTCAAGCAGGGAGGGAGGCGGCGGGGGGCGAACATGGGCATCCTCTTCTATAACCACCCGGACATCAGGGAGTTCGTCTTGTCAAAGAAGGGAGGAGGGCTCAGGAACTTCAACATCTCCGTCGGGTTCGATGCGGCATTCTTCGACGCCCTCCGGACGGGAAAGGAAATCCCGCTCGTGAACCCCCGGGACGGGAGCACCCAGGGAGAGGTGGGGGCCCGGGACCTCTGGCGGGAGATCGCCGGGGGGGCCTGGGCGACGGGCGACCCGGGGGTCCTCTTCCTCGACGAGATCAACCGGCTCTCGACCCTCCCCGGCATGGGGCCGATGGAGGCGACGAACCCCTGCGGGGAGCAGCCCCTCCTCCCGTACGAGAGCTGCAACCTCGGGTCCATCAACCTCGCGAAATGCGTAAAGAAGCGTGAGCTCGACCTCGACATGCTCGCCGGGCTTGCCCGGACGGGGGTCGACTTCCTGAACGCCATCATCGACGTGAACCGGTTCCCCATTCCCGAAATCCAGGAGATGAACGCCGCGACGAGGAAGATCGGCCTCGGTATTATGGGGTTTGCGGACACCCTCATCCGGCTCGGCATCCCGTACGAGTCCGACGAGGCCCTCGCGTTTGCCGGACGCGTCATGGCCCTCGTGCAGAAGGCCGGCCACGAGCGGTCCGCCGAGCTCGGGGCCGAGAAGGGCTCCTTCCCCGCCATCGGTAAGAGCATCTATTCCGGGGAAATGCGGAACTCGACGGTGACAACCATTGCCCCCACCGGGTCCCTCCACATCATCGCCGACACCTCCTCGGGGATCGAGCCGCTCTTCGCCCTCGCACTCGAGAGGCAGATGGCCGGGAGGACCGTCCCGATGGTGAACCAGCTCTTCGTCGAGGCCGTGTCCCGGCTCCCCCGGTCCGCCGACCTCATCCACCGGGCTCTCGTCGAGGGCTCGGCCCGGGACCTGCCGATCCCGGACGACCTGAAGGACCTCTTCCGGACCGCCCCCGAGATCTCGCCCGGGCACCACGTGAAGATGCAGGCCGCGTTCCAGAAGCACGTGGATAACGCCGTTTCAAAGACCGTGAACCTCCCCGAGAGCGCGACCGCAGAGGACATCGCCCGGATCTACGAGCTGGCACGTTCTCTCGGTTGCAAGGGCATCACGGTGTACCGGTACAACAGCAAGCCGGACCAGGTGCTCTCCCGTGGCTGCGAGGTCTGCAAAGTGGACTGATTTTCATGCCAAGAAATAAATAAACAGAATTTCAATTAGAAAGTAATGAATGGTGGGATATGTCCGACCTGCGGGCTTCCTAAGGAACTTTGCATCTGCGAGGAGGTAGCAAAGGAACAGCAACGGATTACCGTGAAAATCAACAAGAGGCGGTACGGGAAGGAGGTTACGGTGATCGACGGTATCGACCCCTCCGACATCGACCTCGGGGACCTGACCAAGTTCCTGAAGGGCAAGCTCGCCTGCGGGGGAACCGTGAAGGGATCCTCCATCGAGCTCCAGGGAAACCACCTCGAGCGGGTGAAGGAGCTCCTTGCCCAGAAGGGATACAACCTCGAGAATATCAGCTGAGTTTTTTTTTTATTTTTTCTTTCAACCAACATCAATCAGCGCTCTGAGGTTTCTCGTCGCTATCTGACGCTCCTGGGGGCTCCGCCTCGGCTCCACCGCACCCTGATGGGTGCTCCATCCTCGGGGATAGACATCCCCTCGGACGCCCCTGCCGATGTGGCGTCCCCCAATTGCGATGGAACCCTATCCGGGAGCCTTCAGAATTTCATTGGCTCCAGAAAACCTCCTCGCAGATCCCATACACTGGGGGTTGCCCCGTGCGGCGGGGTGGCGTGGCCCCCCGAGAGCGCCCCACGAAAATGATCGAATTGTTTCGGTGTAACTGAGTCGATACTGTTTGTGCCCAGGAACATACTCCGACGTGCCGGTATCTAATATGCTTTCGAAAAATCTAATAAAAGGAAGATATTGAGGGTTCCGATCTCAGATAAAGAACCGGAACGTGACCCAGGCGATGATGAGCATGATCGCCGAGTACTTCAGCCCGGAGATGGCGTCCCCCTCGCCCATCTGGCCGGCGACGAGGCCCGAGAAGAACCCCTGGATCATCGCCGCGTGGGAGAAGAGCCGCTTGTAGAAGTCGATGTTCACCTTGCCCATGAAGCCCCGTGCACCCGATGAGGCGACCTTGGTCCCGGCCTCGGCCATCGTGGTGAGGAAGGTGGACTCGAGGATGGCGATGACGAAGAGGAACACGAAGAACGAGACGAGGACGATCACCATGTAGATGAGCATGTTGTTCTTGCGCTCGTTCTTCAGGTTGAAGAACTCGTAGGTGTCGTTCGCCGCGGCCCTGAGCACCTCGGAGACATCGCCCCCGGCCCTGCTCGCCTTGCCGATGAGGTCGACGGACCGGGCCGCGAGGGGGGTGCCGACCCGCTGGCCGAACCGGTACAGGGCTTCGACGAAGGGGACCGACCAGGACATCTCGGCGTTCAGCCGGCGGATGTACACCGTGAGGGCACCGTACTCCCCCT
Organism: Methanomicrobiales archaeon; assembly: GCA_035506435.1. Taxonomy (GTDB): domain Archaea; phylum Halobacteriota; class Methanomicrobia; order Methanomicrobiales; family JACTUA01; genus JACTUA01. Next base: position 20,405 of record DATJPK010000111.1, on the reverse strand, counting down.
GCGCAACGTTGTTGATGGCGTTCGGGAGGGTCATGCCGCTGTCGTTCATCCCCGCGACGTCCCGGAAGAAGTTCGGGAGGGACTCCTCGAGGCTGTACACCCGCTTGTTCTCCATCCACTGGAAAAGGGCAAGCGGTATGCATCCGATGAGCGCCGACCAGATGATGATGTCGTCGATCAGGGTGCCCGTGAGGAGGCCCCGGACGCCGTAGTTCGAGATGATGAAGCCGGTGCCGGCGACGAAAAAGATGACGGCGGCCGGGATGCTGATGTAGAGGACGTTCGTCGGCGTTTCCCGGATGAAGGCCAGGGGGTGCTTGACGAACCGGAGGAAGCCCTCCTGGACCTTCTTCTGGTACGCGATCTTGTCGGTGATGTCCTGCTGCGAGCGCTCGTAGTCGTCGAGGACGTAGCCGGGGACGTTCTGCTGTTTGTACGCGTCCCGGTTCAGGAAGTTGTTGAGGACGTCCTGGAATCCCATGTCACACCTCCGGGGTCATTGAGCTGATCAGGATCACGAACATGATGCTCCCGAACGGGACGATGAGGTAGATGACCACGTAGAGGAACATCGGGCTCACCTCCCCGCTGATGATCGACATGATGGACTGGAGGATGATGAGGAACAGGGTCCCCGCGACGAGGGCCGTCACGTAGGACTCGGCGATGAGCCCCAGGGTCTCGAGGAAGATCTTCTGCTGCTGCCGGTTCTCGATGGTGTACTGGGCGGCCTTCGTCCGGTAGTAGTCGGTGAGGTTCGTCCCCGCCGAAATGGCCGCGACTGCCCCCTGGAGGAACTCCTTCATCCGGTCGCTCGGGGTGACCCCCGAGACGACCCTGATGGCATCGGTAAGGTCCTTCCCGAAGATCTCAATCTCCCGGACGATGTACTTCGCCTCGACGGCGCTCTCGCCGTAGATGGGGCTCTCGGCAAGGAGCTTGAAGACCTCGGCCGGGGTGATGCCCGCGGTCGACATCGCGGTGATGTAGTTGATGGCGTAGGGGAGCGTCGCGTCGATGTTCCTCCGCCGCTCGCCCGCGTGGACGCTCGGGTACACGAGGAAGATGACGTACGTCACCCCGCCGAAAATGAGGAGGGAGAGGACGACCGCGGCGACGGTCCCGAAGATGAGCCGGTAGTCGGAGAGTTCGACGAGAACGTCGGGGAGGGTCCCCTTGTACGTGATCATCTCGGGGATCCGGAGCAGGTAGGAGAAGAGCCCGAGGACGACCGCCGTGGAGATGCCGACGATAAACGCGGTGACGTACGCCGAGGCGAGGTACGCCTCGAAGGGGACGGTGATCCGCGCCCGCATCAGGTTGTTCCTGAGCTGGACGTAGTCGGACCGCTTCTTCTTCAGCCGGTCACCCATGAGCTTGAAGCAGAACCGCTGGTACCCGTTCATGCAGCCTTCCCCTCGCTGTACAGGTCTGCTCTCACGACCTCGATGACCGCCTCGGGGTCACGGAAGTAGGAGATGAGCATCTTCGCCACGTCCCGGTAGTGGCGGATCATCTTGAGCCGCATCCACTCGAGGAGCTCCTGCCTGCGCTTCAGCTCCTCCTTCATCCGGGCCTCGCTCCAGCCCCGCTCCTCCATGATCTCCTCGAGGATGTAGGACTTGCCCGAGTACCGGATCTCGTCCGTCGTCGGGTGCCAGCGGAAGACCTCGTTCGTGATGAGCTCGTTCGTCCGCGGGTCGATGTCGAGGATCTCGATGATCTGCTTGGACCGCCGGATCCGCTGCCCGCCGATACGTGCCTGCGCCTGGACGCAGACCAGGTTCAGGGCCGAGAGCATGTTCCTCGGCACCGACAGGGGCGGGTTCTCGATACGGTGGACCACCGAGGCTACCGAGTCGGCATGCATGGTCGCGTAGGTGACGTGGCCGGTGGACATCGCCTGGAAGAGGGTGAGGGCCTCCTTGCCACGGATTTCACCGACGATGAGGTACTCGGGCCGCTGACGCAGGGCGGCCCTGAGGAGCTCGTACATGTCGATCTCCCCCTTGCCGTTCGTGTCAAACGAGTCCCGGGTGATGCTCGGGATCCAGTTCGGGTGGGGCAGCTTCAGCTCCCGGGTATCCTCGAGGGATACGATCTTTGCCATCGGCGGGATGAAGAGCGAGATGGCATTGAGCGACGTCGTCTTCCCTGACGCGGTCCCGCCGGCGAAGATTGCCGACTTCCCGCTCTCGACGGCGAGCCAGAGGTAGGCGACCGCGAGGGGCGAGAAGGTGGACCACTCGATCAGGTCCGTCGGGGTGATGGGCTCCTCGCGGAACTTCCGGATGGTGAAGGTCGAGCCGTGGGCGGTGACCTCGCTCCCGAGGGTCATCTGGATACGGGAGCCGTCGGGCATCGTGGCATCGAGGATCGGCTCGGCGATGGAGATGTGCTTCCCTGCCCGCTGGGCCATCTTCGTGACAAATGAGTCCAGGTCCTCGGGGTTCTTGTAGATAAGGTTCGTCTTCGTGTTCTCGTAGCTCGTGTGGTACACGAAGATGGGGACGTTCATGCCATCGCAGGAGATATCCTCGATGTACTTGTCGTGCATGATCGGGTCGACGAGGCCGTCCCCGAGGAACTCCTTCTCGATGTTGTAGAGGATCTTCTCACGCGAGACGGGCGTGAGGGAGATGCCGTAGTCCGAGAGCACCGTGTCCACGGCGCCACGGATGGCCTTGTGGGCAGCGTCCTTCGTGAGGTCCTTCGTGTTCACCTCGAGGGTCTCGAAGAGCCGCTGCTTCAGCTCCCCGATGAGCTCCTTCTCGGCCGGGTTGAGGACCGGCTCGAGGACCTGGTAGGTATACTCGTGGGTGGAGTTGTCGTGGAGGACCCGGATGAAGGCGTACGGCTCGTTCACCGGGTAGGACTCGACCTCCTCGATGTTCGGGGCCGGCCGGAAGGCGAGATCGACGAGGGGCCCGTGGATCCGCGGGTTGTACTCCTCGATCTCCTTCCGGATCACCTTCATGATGTTCAGTTTGCCGAAGAGGCCCTTTGACTTCGTCTCCTCGCCGGCTTCCTTCCCGATCACGATATCCTTGATAACGCCGGTCGGGAGCTGGGACTGCCAGCTCTCCACGATCTCCGAGGGGACCGCACCGCTCTTCACGTCGAAGACCGCGGTCCGCTCGTGGAGCTTCACCTCGTCGATGGCAAAGGTGGCCCCCTTGGGGAGGATCAGGTTGCTGATGTCCTTGATCTCGTCGACCGAAACGACGGCATCCTGGCCCTCTTCCTGTTCACCATCGGACCACCGGGTCTTCTTCGCATGGGTGGCCTCCTTCTCCTCGTCGCCGGTGGGAGCCGCCTGGGTCTCCTCCTCGATGATCTGCTTGAGGGAGGCGTCCACGTCCTCGGCGGCCGAGGGGGCACCCACGGGGGCACCCTTGTGGACCTTGAAGATGGTATCGATGACGGAGGTGACGTCCTTCTCCGACCCGTTCTTGCCGCCCTCGGCGGCCTTTGCCTTCGGCGCCTCCTTCGGGGCGGCCGGTTCCCACTTGCTCTTCCCGGCGACCCTCTGGTCTGGCGGGACGATGCCCTCGAGCTGCTTGAGGAGAGAGGTCGAATCGGGTCCCTGTGGCGTGGCCCTGGGGGCTGCCTGGGGTGCGGGCTGGGGAGAAGCGGCGGGCTGGGGGGCTGTCGCCGGTTCCTGCGCCTGGGGGGCCTTCGCGACCCCCGCCTCGAGCCTTCTTAAGATGGTGTCGGCATCGATGCCCTGCGTGGCCTGCTGGACGGGCTGGGGGGGAACAGCCTCTGCCGGCGCGGCCCTTACCTTCGCGGCGGTCGCCTTCGCCTCGGAGGGCGAGAGGCCCTCGAGCCTTCTTAAGATGGTGTCGGCATCGATGCCCTGCGACGCCTGGGCCGGCTGCGGGGGGACAGCCTCCCTCGGTGCCGCCCTCGGTTTCGGGGCCGGTGCGGCCTGCCTCGGCTCGGGCGCGGAGAGGCCCTCGAGCCTTTTTAAGATGGATGCGGCATCGACGCCCTGTGCCTGGGAGGGCAGGGGGGTTTCGGCCTCACCCGGTGCAGGAGCCGTTTCGCCCGGTTCTTTCCTGATATCCCGCTTCCACGCGGCGATACCGTCGAGATCAGTCTTCGTTTCCCCGCCCACGTTCGTGAGGTCGAGCTTCTGGAGCCGGTCGAGGATGGAGCTGTACTCCTCGTCGCCACCCTTCTCCTCCGGCTCCGGGGCCGGCCTCTTCTCCCGCCTTTCGCCTGACATATCGACCTTCTCGGCCCTGATCTGCTTTTTTACCACGGCCTTCCCGTCCTGGGTTGGGGCCATGTCCCGCTTGACCTCCTCGATACCCCGGATGAGGGCGGCGAAGTCGTCGTCGCTCTTCGCGCCCTGGGGCTTCTGGAGGGCGGGTTGTTCCGCCTTCAGGACTGATCCCGGTGACCTGGACTCCTCCCTGAGGCTCGCGAGATCGAGCCTCTCGAGGCGTGCCATCACCGAGTCGCTCTCGCCGGACAGGCCCTCGACCTGCCGTGCCCCCTCCTTTTCGAGGGTCTCGAGGTGCTTCAGGAAGTCCTTGAGCTCGTCGGCCTGTGCCCTGCCCGGCGCGGACGGCTCGGCAGGCTTTCCTTCCCCTGCCCCGGTTCCCGGCCCCCCCGGCCGGCCTTCCTTTCCTTCGATGCCGAGGAGCCCGAGTCGCTTCATCATCGCGTCGAGCTCCGGTTTTTTCTCGGGTTCCTGTGACGTCACAAATTACCCCCCAATCTCGATGACCGATTCTGCATACCGGTCATTGAATTCGACCATGAACGTGTAGGTCTCCTGGGCCCGGTCGATCGCCGTGCAGTCGTAGGTGCCGTTCAGGAGCTTGAAGCAGACCTTTCCATCCGTCGTCGTGATATCGCTCGCGATGATCTGCCGTCCCTTCTTGATGGAGACCCGGATCCCCTGCTGGGGGACCCCTTCCCTTGCAAGGGTCAGGCAGAGAATGCCCGGGCTCCGGCGTATGCCACCGAAGGAAGGCAGGTCATCGTCGAGGCGCTTCTTCACGTGGCTCTTGTCAAAGATCCGGCACCGGGAGGCGAGGGCGTTCACGATGTTCTGGCTCACGTCGAAGAGCTCGAAGGTCTCCTGGCCCGTGAGGAGGATCGCCGCCTTGTCCCCGAACAGGGTCCCTTTGCTGTCGGTAAAGATGACCCCCTCGGGGGCACCGCCCTCGAAAACGACGTAGAACTTCCTGTCGTTCTCGTCATGGACCCCGATGCCGTTCACGGCATGGGAGGCCGTGTACGCCATGAGCTCGGGATAGCTGTAGCTCGCAACATAGGCTGAAGTGGAGAGCACTTCATCGATGATCTGGATTATTTCCCCCGTACCAGCATCCACTCCCGGTTCATACGCTTCCGTGAAAGGATCCGAAGACGACTTCAGGCCGTGGTCGGTACACGTATATTTCTTTTACAAGATATTATTAAACATTCTGCTTTTACCAATCAGGAATTAAAAGATAAATAAGGAAAAAAGCTTTGTTTAATCTTTCTGGGAGGGTGTTTCTCCCCGGTCAGCGGGTGGCGCCGCCGAAGAGTGTCCGTGCCAGCCGGTCCACGAAGCCTTCCTGGACCTTGACCGGCTCTTCCTTGTACTCGGATCCCGCGAGGTCTGCGGCAATTCTCCGGAATGCCCGGGACGCTCCCGATGTCGGGTACTTGATGACCACCGGGGTCTTGTAGGCCGCTGCCCGCCGGACGTTCGCGTCCTCGGGGATCATGTCGATGACCCGGACGCCGAGGACGTCCTCGACGCTGTGCCTGCGGAGCTCGGTGTTCTCCATCCCCGCCCGGTTCAGGATGGCCCCGTAGACCTTGCCCCCGACCATCTCGGTGAGGATCTTGGTCTTCAGGGCGTCGGCCATGGACGACAGCTCCGGGTTCACGACGAGGATCACCTCGTCGGCGATGGCAAGGGCGACCACCCCGTCCTTGCTGATGCCGGCGGGTGCGTCGATGAGGAGGAAGTCGCTCCGGCCGATGAGGTCCCTCATGACGTCCTTCATCTTCTCGGGGTCGGCGTTCTGGAACCCCTGGAGGGAGATACCCGACGGGACCACTTTGAGGCCGTTCGGCCCTTCGTAGATGGAGTCGTCCACCGATGCCTTCCCGGCAAGCACCTCGTGGAGGGTCACGGGGACGCTCTCGAGCCCGAGGACGAGCCCCAGGTTGGCCATGCCGATATCGGCATCGAGAATGAAGGTCTCCTTTCCGAGCTGGGCGAGGGAGGTACCCAGGTTGACCGTTACCGTGGTTTTACCGGTTCCGCCTTTTCCAGACGCAATAGTGTAGGCTCTGAACATCTAACACCCTCTCATGACGAGATCCCTATAAATCACTGTTAACTTTTCTCCATTCAAATACTTATCCGTTGCTGTCATCGCAATCACCCTGTACCATGCTTTTCTTCCCCTTCACCCTCATTTCCTTTGTCTGTTTTGGAACGGTTCACCGCAAGGTGCCCGAGGTTGAGCTCCGAGAGGAGGTCGGCTGCGTCGTTCTTGAAGCTCTCCCGCATGGTCTTGAGGTGCTCGAGGCCCTTCCGGTCGATGGCGCCTCCCGACGGGGCGGCCTTCCCGGACACCGCCCGGCCGGCCGGCACCTTCCCCTTCCGCCCGGTAACCCCGGCGGGAGCCTTTTCATCGGGTTTCCTTGTCTGGACCGCGATCACCTTCACCGGCTTTCCCGAGGCCCCGCCGACGCTCACCGGCCGGATGACCGTCGCACTCGCGGCCCGGTCCCTCCCCGGCCGTGATGCCGCTTCCCCGGGGACATCGACGAGGAAGGCCTCGTTCGTCCGGGATGTTTCCTTCACCTGGGCGCCGCTGAAGGGGGCAAGCACCACGTCCACCGCGATGTTGCCGATAGCACGGACGCTCTCGAGGGCGTCCTTCCCCCGGATCCCCCGGTACTCGGCGAGGACGTACTTCCCTCCCTCCATGACGAGGAGGGCCGAGGCACCGGCGATGGGCATGGCACAGTAGCCGGTGAACTTCCTCTTTTCGAGCTCCGAGAGGAGGGTCCTGAGGGGGATGGCCTTCATGACCTCCTGCCGGTCAGAAGCGGGTATCTTCATCAATCGGTATCGACCTGCATGCTCTTGATCGCGACCCGGATGAGGCCCAGGTTCGCGTCCGGCTCGGTGAAGATACAGACGTTCAGGTCCCCGTGGGGGGCGATCACGAGCTTCCCCTTCCCGGTCTCGAGGATGATCTGGTTGAGCGGGCCGATGTCGATCTCCCGGGCGATCTTCTTCCCTGCCCGGAAGAGGTCCTCGGCGTTTGCCGCCACCTGTTCGAAGTCGGCCCGGCCGGCGGACTGGACCGCGAACCCTTCGAAGAAGGTCGAGACGGCGATCACGCCGGGCTGTTTCAGGATCTTCTGGATCATCTTCTCGTCGAGGAGGGGCGGCTCCTTCAGGGGCTTCTCGGGCCTCTTCGGGACGAGGGTGATCTCCACCTTCTTCCTCTGGGGCCGGGGCGCCTGGATCCCGGCCTCGCCGGCCGGTGCCGGCGGCTCAATCTTTTCAACGGGTGGCGGGGGGCTGACCCTGATCTCCGAAATCGCCGGGGGGACCTGGGGTTCCTCGACCGGCGGCTTCACGAGGCCGGAGCGGCGGAGGATCGAGGCGATCTTCGCCTTCCGGTCGGGCTCGGCGGGCCGGGGGACTTCGGCGGGTGCAGGAGGTTTTGGCACGGGCCGTGCTTCTTCTGCCGGGAGGGGCTCCTCCGGGATGGTCTCCACGGGCGGGGGTTCCTTCCGGGGAATCGGCGGGGGTACCTCCTTCTTCCGGGGCAGTACCGGTTCCTCTGCAGGGGCCGGCTTCCCCCCGAGCTTTGCGAAGATGCCCTTCTCCTCGGGTGGCGTTTCTTTCAGTTCTTCGAGGACCTCGAAACGCTGGATGAAGGCCTTCAGCTCGTCGATGTCGCTCTTGCCCCTCTCTTCTGCCGGAGAAGCGGCTGGTCCTGCGGCGACCGCGGGAGGCTCCCCGGCCAGGGCAGGTTCTGCCGGGACCGGAGCCTCGGGCTTTGCCGGCCCTGTCCCGGCTTCACCTGACTGGAGCTCGTCCCGGATGGAAGTGATATCGAGGCGCTTGATCCGCTTCATCATCTTCCCGAGGTCGACCCTGACCCGGCCTTCCTGCTCCGGCCCTTCCATTCCCTCGATACCGGGTTCAGGGCCGGCAGCCGGCTTCGGCCGGGCCTTCGCGACGGGTGCCCCCGGAGGAGCCCGGGCCGGGGGGGCAGGCTCGACAGCCTTTGGCCTCCCTTCCGATTCGGCGAGCGGGGCCTTCAGGGCAGGTTCTCCGGCCCTTTCCTCGGGCGGGGCCTGGGGCTTCTCAACCTTCCCCGAATCCCTGAGTCGCTTGATGATGGCCGAGAGCTCGGTTTCCTGCGGCGGGGGCGGGACGGGTTCCTGCTTCCCTGCCGGTTTTACCTTTTCCCCGGCATCGGGGAAGAGGGGTTCGGGTTCCCGGATTTCCGAAAGGACCGGTTCCGGGGAGGGCGCCGGTGCCGGTGCCGGCTCCTTTACCGGCATCCTGGGCTCTGGCTTCGGGAATTCCCGGGTGACGGGTTCCTTTTCGGAGACCCTCGGCGGGGCGAACCGCTTCATCATCGCGGAGAGGACGTTCTCCTCGTCGCGCGATTTTTCCTCCCTGGCCGGGGGTGGCGGCGTGGCTGCCGGGACCTGCGGCGGCTTTCCCCCCGCGAGGAGGAGCCCCCGGTTGTCGCAGATGATCATGGCCTCCCTGAACTGTTCGTCGTCGTACCTGAGGATCTCGAACTCGGCCATGTCCTCCTTCCCGAGGAGGTCGAGGGACTCCTGCCCCCGGTGGAGCACCCCGTCCACGGTCAGGTACGAGGCGACCGGCTTTCCCATCTCGACGAGGATGCCGCCCTTTCCCGACGGGGTGGTCACCTTCACCGCCCCGATGAAATTCCGGAGCTTCGGGGTGACGTCCCTCAGGGACCCCCTGATCTTTCCCGTCGGTATCGGTGTCGTGGTCATGGATATCTTAGAGTGCCGCGATGATCCGTTCCTTGTTCTTCTTGAGCTCGTACCTGATCCGCCCGATATTACCCGTGGAATCGGAGACGATGGCGATAAGCTCGTCCTTGGAGAGGGGAGAGAGGAGGATGGGCCCCTTCTCGAGCTCGACGAGCATCTGGTTGAGCTCTCCCTTCCCGAGCTCGGTCCCCATCGCCTCCGCGGTCCCCATGCCGGTGGAGGCCATGGCCCCGAGGGCATCGGTATCGACCTTCCCCGAGACCGCGCTCTCGATGACCATCCCGTCCCTTCCCACCACGACCGCCGCGAATACGCCGTCCAGCTTCAGGAATTCGGCCAGGATCTGATCAAGCATAAGAGATCATCCCATTTTTAAGGGTTTAATCCTTCTCCTCCCCGGGCCGGCGACCGGCCGGGACGAGTTCGACAGGCCATGCCCGGCTCCTGATCGCATGGGTGGCGCAGGAGATGCATGGGTCGTAGGCACGGATGACCATCTCGATCCGGTTCGCCGCCGCCTCGGGGAGCTTCCCGTCCTGAACGAGGGGCTTTGCCACCGCCTCGACGCTCCGGTCGATGGCGTAGTTGTTCTGGCAGGTCGCGACGAGGAGGTTGCATTTCTCGATGAACCCCTTCTCGTTCACCGTGTAGTCATGGATGAGGGTCCCTCTCGGGGCCTCGATGATCCCGACCCCCCTCCGGGCCTTCACGCCGGAGACCGGGGCCCGGATGTCGGTCCCCGCGATCGCCGGGTCTTCGAGGAGCTCGACGACCCGCTCGCAGCTCGCCAGGAACTCGACGTACCGGGCGAGGTTATAGGCGAGGGGGGCCTGGACGAGCTCCCCGAACTTCGCATGGTACTCCTTGAGGGCGGCGTCGGCAAGCGGCGTGCCCATGGAGGTGCAGATATTCAGCCGGGCGAGGGGACCGACCCGGTAGAAGGTACCGTTCGTGAGCCTCGTGAACTTCAGGTACGACCAGTCCTCGGAGAACTCCTCGATGTACTTCACGTAATCGGCGCCCGTGAAGGTGCCGAGCGGGCTCCGGTCCTTCCCGATGATCTCGACGGTCCCGTCATAGGGGGAGTACTTCTTATCTTTCGTGAGGGCCATGAACCCGGTTTCGACGAGCCCGAGGCTGAGGTCGGTCCCGTCCATCATGGTCTTCGCGACCTCCCAGCCCTCCTTTGCGATCGCAAGGCCCCCCTTTGCCATCGCAAGGAGGCTCCCGCGGGCCGCCTCGTCGAGGGGCCTCGACATCCCGCCGGGGACGGCGTTCGAGGGATGGATCGGCTTTCCCCCGACGGCCTCGGTGATCCGCTGCCCGAGCTTCCGCACCTCGATCGCCTTCTTCGCGAGTTCGGGGGCCTTCTTTGCAATCCCGATCACCGAGCGGTCGGCGGCGGGGGCATCGTGGCCCACCAGGAAATCAGGGGCCGCGAGCATGAAGAAGTGCAGGGCGTGGGAGTGGACGTACTGGGCATGGTTCAGGAGTTCCCGGAGTTTCCGGCCTGTCTCCGTGGGCTGGACGCCGAAGATGGCATCAACTGCCTTCACCGAGGCAAGGTGGTGCGAGGTCGGGCAGATCCCGCAGATCCGGGGGGTGATCCTGGGGGCCTCCTCCACCGCTGCACCGATGAGGAATTTCTCGAACCCACGGAGTTCCACGACGTTGAAGTGCGCCCGCTCGACCTGGTTCTGTGCGTTTAAGGTGATCCGAACCTGGGCATGCCCCTCGAGCCGGGTGACGGGCGTGATCCGGATCTCGCTCATACGTTCCGCTCCTTGATGAGGTCGCGGATCTTGGAGATCCCCTTGTCCTCCATGATCATCGAGCCGATCGTGAAGGGGTAGAAGGTATGTGCCACGTCGTAGATCTCCTTCTCGATCTCGGCCTCGGGCTTGTCGGTGAGGTCCGCGATCCGCCGGATCATCATGTTGTAAATGTCCCGGCACGGCTCCCTGAGAATGTCGAGGGAGGGCCCGTTGCAGCCGTGGCAGGGGACGTTGCTGTGCGGGCATGAGGCACCGCAGCGCCCGAAGGTGACCGCACCGAGGCAGAGGTACCCCTGACCGAGCAGGCAGTGCTCCCGGTCCGGGATCCCCTCGTGCCGCCGCTTCAGCTGCCATTTCTCGTGGGAGCCCATGACCCGGTCGCACTCGGAGCAGACCGACTTCTTGGAAAGGGCGAGTGGTTCCCCGGAAAGGAGCGCCGGGAGGATCTTCTTGAGGTACATCTCCTTGGGCGGGCAGCCGGTGATGTAGTAGTCCACCTTCGCGACGTCGCCGACGGCAAAGGCACGGTACAGGAAGGGAGGGACGTCCTTCGGGATGACCCCGTCGGGCTTCACGGTCTCCACCCCGCGGTAGACCAGGTTGAACATGTCCTCCTTGTTAAAGAGCATGGAAAGGCCGGAGATACCGCCGTAGCAGGCGCAGGTGCCGAGGGCGACCACCGTCTTTGCCCGCTTCCGGATCTTCCGGAGGCGCTCCTGGTTCTCCTCGTTCCTGACGGCGCCCGTGACAAAGGCGATGTCGATCCCCTCGGGGGGCTCCTTCACGTCCATGATTACGGGGGCGTACACGATCTCCGCCTTCCCGAGGACGTCGAGGATGGCCTCGTGGAGGTCGAGGATCGCGATGGTGCAGCCTGAGCAGGATGCCAGTTCCTCGATGGCTATCTTCATCGTGTCCCCCTCACTGCAGGATGAGCTTCTTTAAGCAGGCGTTCGGGCCCGTGTGCACGATCTCGAGCTTCGCCTTCTTCCCCGTGATCTCCTCGATGGCCCCGACGACGTAGCCGTAGAGGGTCTGGCAGAGGGGGCCTCCCTGGACCTGCCCGTTCCGCCGCAGCGTCTGGCGAACGATGCAGTCGTGGAAGACGAGGTAGATGAAGGTGGAGCCGTTCTCCTGGATGACGTAGGAGGGCTTGTCGGCCGGCTTCCAGATCTCGAAGGTGAACTGGCCCCGGAGGATATCGGAGAGCTCCTTTAACGCCTCCTCGATGTTTTCCATCTTCTCGAAGTACTTGGCCACCTCGTGTCCGTACTTCCTGCCCGCCCGGTAGGTGACGGCGTTCGCCCCCCTTCCCGCAACCTCCTCGAGTGAGCGGATGATGAGGCCGTTCAGCTTCATGAGGCCGTGGAGGGTGTCCTCCAGGTCGTCGGGGTGGGGGATGCAGGTGAGCGGGATGTCCTCGGACCGGTACACGAGGTCCGTGGAGAAGGCCCCCTTCATCTTCTCGATGGTGCCGTCGGTCATCAGATCACCCTGATCAAAGCCATCTAGATCACCCGATTCAACATCTCGCAGACCCGGATGTCGATGTAGTGTCTCCGGGAGGGGTAGACCCCCTTGTGCTCAAGGGCCTGTGCGGGGCAAATCTCGTGGCAGGAAAGGCAGCCCATGCAGTTCTCGGGGTGGACCGGAACCGAGAGGCTCTCCCTGAGCTCGTAGACGTGCATCGGGCAGTCCTTCACGCAGAGACCGCAGCCATTGCACGCGTTGTCGTCGACCCTGATCTCGATCACAGAACCGTACCTCTTGAATTACCGGAAGCTTGGAGCTGCAAAGTTAAATACTTATATTGTCCTGAAAATGCCGAAAACGGGAACCGTCAAGCATAAGAAGCAGGGGATAAAAATATCTGACCACGGAATGTTCCCTGCTCTCGTCGTTTCGTCGGTCGCGGTCCTCGTCACCCTCCTCTACGCATCCATTCTCGACGTGAGGGAGAGGTCGGTCCCCGTCCGGACCTGGTATCCCCTCTATGTCGTCGGCGCCATTGCCGTGCTCTGGTACCTCGTCTCCGCGCCATCGGACATGCGGACCATCGCCGGGTACGCAGCCCTCATCGTCACCGTCGTGTATGGCATCGAGCTCGAGGCAGAGAACGGGAAGATCCCGGTGCGGGTCATCGCCCTTATCATCGGCGCGACGGTCCTGCAGGGGATCGCGTGGAGTTTCCTCTGGAAAGACATCGGCCTCGCCGCCATCCCGGGCTTCGTCATCCTCGTCGGTGTCCTCTGGGAGGGGCTGGAAATCGAGAAGAACGCGAGCCTCAGTGAGGAGAAGCTCTCCCGTTTCTCCCGCTGGCTCCGGGTCTGGAACATCCACATCGCCATCGGCATCCAGGGGATCGCCTGGGCCGCCCTCCTTCTCGCCGGCAGGGGAGCGACGGGCGACCTCCTCCTCGTCCTCGTCGCCCTCTACACCGAGCTCTTCCTCGTCTTTGCCGCGATGAACCTCTTCGGCGGGGCCGATGCCATCGCCCTCGTGACCATCGCCCTCTTCGTCCCCGTGTTCCCCTTCATGCCCCTCCTCGGGTACCCGCCGCTCCCGTTCCTGCCCTTCTCGGCCCTCACTAACGCCGTCATCCTGAACCTGGTGACCCCGATCGGGTTTGCGGTCCTGAACCTGGTGAAGGGAAACCGGGCGCCCTTCCCATACACCTTCTTCGGGTATCCCGTGAAAGGAGATTCCATCGAGAACACCTTCGGGTTCGTGATGGAGGACTTCAACGACGAGGGCGGCCGGCTGGAGAGGCGGTTCATCCCGATCCGGTCGGCGCTCCGGCGCATGGTTGAGGGAAAGGGCAGGATCTACACGAAGCACCTGAAGGAGCACCCCGAGAAGTTCCAGAAGGAGCTCGCCCTGTACCGGAAGGCCGGCACGGTCTGGATCTCGTACGGGGTCCCCTTCATCCTCCCCATCCTCGCGGGGTTTGCCGCAGCCCTTATCGGGGGGGACATCCTCTTTACTGTGCTTCAAGCCCTTGGCGGCTGGTGAGACGGGTGAGCCGATCGTGACAGCACCGAAATTCACCGGCGGGCTCGTGCCCGTGGTGGTCGTTGACGCCCGGACCCGCGAGGTCCTCATGGTTGCCTACGCCGACGAGGAGGCTCTCGATCTTACGAAAAAGACCGGTTTTGCCCACTACTACAGCCGGTCCCGGAAAAAGATCTGGAAGAAGGGCGAGGAGAGCGGCCACTTCCAGCGGGTCGTCCGGATCCTCGTGGACTGCGACGAGGACACCCTGCTCTACGAGGTAGAGCAGGCGGGGGTCGCCTGCCACACCGGCCACCGCTCCTGCTTTTACCGGACCATCGACGGGAAGGAGATATCGCCTGTTCTCATCAGGCCGGAAAAGATGTACGGGAAGGGGAGGAAGACCCCCTGACCTCCTGGTCTCTGCCCCCCTTCCCCGACTCTCTCCTTCGGATCAGAACACAAAATCAATGTACCCCCTGCATGTAACATTCTCCTGAATAATACAACAAAGGGATCGTGCATACGAATCTTCCAATCTCAGGGAGGCGTGAGAGGTTTTATGAAGATAGTCCCGGATACGAGCGCCGTCATCGACGGACGCATCACCCAGATGATCAGGACGGGTGAATACCAGGGCGCGATCGTCATCATCCCCGAGGCGGTGGTGGCAGAGCTCGAGGCCCAGGCGAACCAGGGCAGGGAGATCGGCTATTCCGGCCTCACCGAGCTCCAGGACCTCTCCCGGCTGGCAAAGGAGGGGACCATCCAGCTCATGTACGTGGGCGAGCGCCCGACCCTCGACCAGGTGAAGCTCGCGAGCGGCGGGGAGATCGATGCCCTGATACGGAAAGTGGCCATCGAGCACGAGGCCCGGTTCGTCACGAGCGACGTGGTCCAGGCCGAGGTCGCCCGGGCAAAGGGGCTCGATGTCGTGTACTTAAAACCCCAGATCGGGGACTTCGCGCCGCTCGCCATCGACCAGTTCTTCGACGAGAACACGATGGCGGTCTACCTGAAGGAGCGGATGCCCCCCGTGGCAAAGAAGGGGTCGCTCAGGGAGGTCAGGCTCGTCACCATCCGGGATGCCCCCCTCTCCGAGCACGAGCTGAAGGCCATGGCGCAGGAGATCCTCGAGCGGGCCAAGCGCGACCCCGACGGCTTCATCGAGCTTGAGAAGCGGGGCGTGACGGTGATCCAGATCGGCTCCCTTCGTATCGCCATCGCCCGGCGGCCGTTCTCCGACGGGATGGAGATCTCCGCGGTCAGGCCCGTCGGGAAGGTCACGCTCGAGAACTACCAGAAGGCAGACCTTATCAGGAAGCGGATCGTCGCCGACCGGCGGGGACTCCTGATCGCCGGTCCGCCCGGATCGGGGAAGACCACCCTCGCCCAGTCCATCGCGACCTTCCTCTCCGACCACGGGCTCGTCGTGAAGACCATGGAGGCCCCCCGCGATCTCCAGGTACCGGACAACATCACCCAGTACACCTCCCTCGAGGGATCGATGCAGTCGACCGGCGACGTGCTCATGCTCGTCCGGCCGGACTTCGTGATCTTCGACGAGCTCCGGAAGAGCGAGGACTTCACGACCTTTGCCGACATGCGCCTCGCGGGAGTCGGGATGATCGGTGTGGTCCATGCCCTCGAGGTGCAGGACGCCCTCCAGCGGTTCCTCGGGCGGGTGGACTTCGGGGTCCTCAACCAGGTGATCAATACCATCTTCTTCGTCACCGACGGGGAGGTGTCCCGGGCCTTCGACCTCCGGTTCGGGATCCAGGTGCCGGCGGGAATGGCTGGCGAGATGCACCAGAGGCCGGTCATCTCGGTCAGGGACCAGGAGACGGGGGCCACCGAGTTCGAGATCTACCGGCACGAGGGAGAGACCATCGTGATGCCGCTGAAGGGGGAGGCAGAGGCCCCGAGGACTTTACCGGCAGCAGCTGCGGCCCCGGCGGGGAGAGGGGATGAGCGGCTCCCGAGAAAGCTCCTGGAAAAGGAGATCCAGCGCGAGATCGGGAGGTACACGACGGGGTACGTCGACGTCCACCTGATCAGCGACAACAAGGCGGTGGTGTACATCGAGGACAAGGATGTCCCCGCCGCCATCGGCAAGGGCGGGAAGAACGTCTCCGGTATCGTGAACAAGCTCTCGGTGGGGATCGACATCAGGCCCCGGAGCGAGCTCGAGAAGCCGGCCTCCGAGGAGGAGGTGCAGCTCGAGGGCGGGTTCCGGATCCGGACCGACCGGAAACAACTCTCCATCATCGCGACCGAGCACCGGGGGAAGATCGTGGACCTGTTCGCCGGGAAGGAGTACCTCTTCACGGCGACGGTCGGGGAGGACGGCGAGATCCGGCTCGCAAGGAACTCGACCATCGCCCAGGAAATGCTGCGCCGCCTCTCCAACAAGGAGAGCATCCGGGTCAAGCCGGTCTAGGGCCGCCTAACTGAGGAGGAGGGCCGGCCTTCCGGGGAAGGCCGTCGCCGCCCTCGGCTCGGCCGAACCCTCGGCGGGGAGTATCTCCACGGCCCCGAATTCCTGCTCGAGCCGTGGCCGGGCACCCGTGAGCACGCCGAGCTCGTCGAACTCCTCGATCCACTGGAGCTCGCCGAGCCTCGAGATCGCCATCTTCACGAACTGGGGCAGCTCCCGGGCATGACCTTTCAGCTCCGGGTCCTGCATGAGTGCCTTCATGATCGCCTTCATGTCCGGGTGTTCCATGCAGGCCGACCTGATGATGGCGAGGGCCTTCCACTTCCACGCGGGCGCCACAAACACCTTCACCGAGGATACCTTCTCCATCTTCAATAACCCCTTGATGTGGAGGATGTCGGCCCTGAGGGTATCGATCAGGTCCTCGGTGTGCTCGAGCTTCTCGTCAATCAGGGATTCGTCTGCCGCCGGCCATTCGGCGATACTCGCAAGTCCCGCCCCGCCGGCCCGGGCCCACAGCTCTTCCGAGACATGGGGGATCATGGGGCACAGGAGGCGGATCCACTTCCCCGAGAGGTAACCGTTTACCGAGGGAACGTCCTCCAGGTCCGCGCCGGTAACCATCTTGCCGTACATCGACGGGATCTCGTAGAGGACGATGGTCGAGTATTCCTTGAGCCGCAGGTCCGAAATCGCCCGGGTCGCGCGCAGGACCGCCCGCTCGATCTTCGAAACAAAGACCGGGTACTTCAGGTACCTCCCGCTGTCCTCCCGGTTCTCCAGCATGTCGGAGATGGTCCGGTACACCGAGGCTATCTGTTTCTGGATCGCGGTAATCTTGTCGACGGTGAAATCAAGGTCGCTCTCCACGCTCGCCGCGTTGCAGAGCAGGGCCCGGATGGAATCAGCGCCGTACTCCCTGATGACCTCGCCGAAGGAAATGACGTTGCCCTTGCTCTTGCTCATCTTCTCGCCCTCGGAGAGTATGAGGCCGTGGAACGAGAGCGCCCGGGGCCAGTTCCGGGGGGCGAAGATGGCACTGTGGGCGAAGAACATGAACGAGGTATGGTTCGAGATGTGGGGCTGGAAGTCATGCCGGTGATCGAACGGGTACCAGTACAGCCATTCCTCGTGGAGACGCTCCAGCAGGTCCTCGCCGATACCCGTGGCACGGGAGACCCCGGCGATGCTCCCCCCGGAGTTCATGACATAGTCAAAGAAGGCGTCGGTCAGCTGGTCTTTTCTCACGTGGTTTTCCCGCAGGAGGTACGTGATCGGGTAGAGGGACATGTAGATGGTCGAATCGGAGAGCGATTCTATCATCCAGCGGGGGTCCATGGGGAGGGGCGTCCCGAGCCCCCTCATCCTCGCGCAGGGCCTCTTGTCCAGCCACCGGAACATCTGCTCGAGCTGCCTCCGGTATTTCTCGGGCTTAACGTCGCACTGCCCCAGGCACTCGAAGGCCTTCTCCTTCCATCCCGGTGCATTGAAATCCAGGAACCACTGGCCGTCCAGCACCGCGACGATCACCTCCCCGCCGTCCCGGGAAACCGCGGGCCGGGAGGTTTCGTGGAACACGATGGCCCGGTGGTCCCCGAGGAGGCGTTCCTTCATGAGTTCCTTTGCCCGTGCAACGGGAAGGTCACGGTAGGGGCCGCAGTTCTCGTTCATGACCCCGGTGTGGAAGCCCGCCCGGTAGACCTCCTTCGTGGCCTCCGCGAGGGTGTCCTCCTGGTCCAGGCTCGTGATCCTGAATTTTTTAACGGCATCCACCGCGGCCATTTCGCCAAACCCGGAGGAACGGATGATGGGGATGGGTTCGATCTTCCTGATCTCTTCGTAGTCCAGGCCGAACTTCGCGGAGAGAGCAGGTGAATCCTGGAGCTCCTTCAGGGCGATGTAATCAAAGGGGGCATCGCTCGGGACCGAGGTGACGATCCCGGTCGCGACCTCCGGATCACAGTGGGCCGAGGGCAGGATGGGGATTTCTCGTTCCACGAAGGGGGCAAAACACGTTTTCCCGAGCAGGTCCGTGCCCTTCACCCTGCGAAGCACCGTTCCCGGCATCCCCTGGTACGCGAGCTTTTCGGCACAGGGCCCCGAGACAATCCACTTCTCTCCTGATACCCCGATCTCGACGTAGTCAACGTCCGGGTTCACCCACATGTTCGTCTGGCCGTACATGGTCTCGGGCCGCAGGGTGGCCGCGAGGAGGAATGAATCGCCGAACCCGAACTTGATGGCGCAGAACTCCTGGATCTCGACCGGGTTCGTGTCCCCGTCCTTGACATCGTCCTCCCCGACGGCGTTGTTCAGGGTCCTGGAAAAGAGGATGGGGTACCGGCCCTGGACGATGTAGTTCTTTTCTGCATATTTCCTGAATTGCCATTCCACGAGGGCCTGGTGCTCAGGGTCGTTCGACCGGAACGACCGTCGCCAGTCGACGGACACGCCGAGCGACTGGAAATCCTGCACGGCACGGGGCAGGAAAAACCCGGTGACCTTCTCGGGATCCCTGAAGGACCGGACGATCCGGTCCACCTCGGCGGGGTCATCCACGTACCGCTGCACGTACTCGGTATAGGTCGAGACGATCTTCGGGTCGTTCTCCGTGATGCCGAGGGAGATGCCGAGCACCGGGGTGCCGGAGACATGGAACCCGAGGGGAAACATCGTGTTTTCGCCGAGCATCCGGTGGAACCGGGCAAGGGTGTCGGTATAGGTCGCGACCCGGCACTGGCCGACGTGGAGTAAACCGGACACGTAGGGGTAGGGGAAACAGATGAAAAATTTCCTCCTGTCCCCGGGCGCGACCTCGAACACCCGGGCCTCCTGCCAGGCGGCCTGCCATTTCTTCTCGATTTCGGAAAAATTCAAGATCCCGGCTTTCTCACCCATGTACTTCACCCGCACTCCCCTGCCGGGCCCCCGGGGAGCGTATTCCCCTGCCGTGTGAACCGGCCCGGTGGCCCGGTTTCCCAGTTTTCAGCTACCCGGAAGGAGAAAAAAATATCCAATTGCTCCCCGGGCCAATCCCCCCGGAGAAGATGGGGGGGCTTCACTCCCTGTCTTCCACCGCCTTCTTCGCCCGCTTCACCCGCTCTTTCGAGGTAAAGCCGGTTACCCGGTCGAGAAAGGTCCGGAACCTCCGGTTCGTGTCGAGGATGGTCGCCTCGTCGGCGTCACGCCTCGAAACGGTGTCCACGACGACCGATTTCCCGCCCCCGCCGATCCGGACCGACATGCTTGCAAGGGCCCCGAAGGAGATGGTATACCCGTCGGGCCCCTTCTCCGGCCTCACCCCGAAGCAGTCGATAAAGTCCTTCTCCACCTCGCCGGCGAGGTCCTTCGTGTGCCCCCGCTTCACCTGGTACTCCTGCATAAGATTTTATAAGGAGGTTCCACTATGTTAAGATGCTGTGATGCCCTGTGGAAGAAATACGAATCATCAGTAAGCCTCTCTCCGAATCCACAAAGACGGTTCTCATCGGCTTTCCGGGGAGCGGCCTCGTGGGCTCCATCGCGCTCCAGTACATGGTGGACCAGCTCGAGTTCCCGCAGATCGGCTCGGTCACGTCCAAGTACTTCCCGCCCCTCGCGATGATGACAAAGGGGGTCATCAACGTCCCGGTCCGGTTCTACGAGAAGAACAACATGGCCGTGGTGGTGGGCGACATCCCGATTCACCCGATGATATGCTACGAGGTGGCGACCGGGCTCCTTGACTGGTTCGCGAAGTTCAACCCGAAGGAGGTCCTGACCATCGCGGGCATCGTCACGAACGAGCCGGAAAAACGGGTCTTCGGTGTCGCCACGAACCCCGACGCCCTCCAGCGGATCCAGAACGAGACCATGATCCTCCCCATCGGCTCGATCTCGGGGATCGCGGGCTCCATCCTCACCGAGTGCAAGATCCGGGATATCTGGGGCCTCGGCCTCCTCGGCGAGACGGTGAACAACCCCGATCCCCGGTCCTCCGCGGCGACCATCCAGGTGCTCAACAAGCTGTACGACCTGAACCTTGACGTCGGGCCCCTCGTGGAACAGGCCGAGGAGATCGAGACGGCCATGCACCGGATCGCGGAAGAGGTCCAGACCACCGAGACAGGGCAGAAGAAGGAACAGCTCCCGATGTACGGGTGAGGGCGGATGTCCTTCGCAGCGCTGACCGGTATCTCCCC
>DATJPK010000110.1:0-11987 GCA_035506435.1 Methanomicrobiales archaeon | reverse complement strand
GCCCCGCGGGAGGGCAGGAACGGATGGATCACCTTAATTCTCCCCTGAACCTACAATGGTATCGATGCTCCCCCTTGTTCTCGACCTCACAGGGCGAACGGTCGTGATCTTCGGAGGCGGGCCCGTCGGGGCGAGGAAGGCCGCCTTCTTCCGGGGGGAATGCCGGGTGACCGTCGCGAGCCGCTCGTTCGGTAAGGAGTTCAGGGACATGGGCGTGACCATGGTGAGGATGGACATCGCGAATGCCCCGGACAGGGATCTGAAAGACCTCATCGGGGGGGCATTTCTCGTCATCGCCGCTGTCAGGGACCGGGCCCTGAACACCCGTATCCTCTCGCTCTGCAGGAAGGCCGGGGTGCTCTGCAATACCGCCTCGGGAGAACCGGGCGACGTGATCATCCCCTCGGTCTGGAAGGGGAAATCGCATGCCGTCGCGGTGACCACCTTCGGCCGGTCGCCCGCCATGGCCCGGTTCATCCGCGAAAAGGCGGAGCTGGGCGCAGGGGACATCGACCTCATGATCGACCTCCAGGCCAGGGCGAGGGAGGCCCTGAAGCCGGTCGAGCGGTCGCAGGAGAGGCGGGCTGCCATCCTCTGGGAGATCATCCGGGATCCTGCCGCCTGGAAGGCGCTTTCGCAGGGCGGGGACGCAGGCTGGGAATACGTGGAGAGGAGGTACCTCCATGGATAGGGAGGTCCACACCCCGCTCGCCGTCGCAAGCCTCGCCCACCACGATGCATCGGCGCAGGAGCTCGAACGGGCCCGGTTTCCCGACGAGGAGGCATTCCTCGCGGCCGCCCGGGAGCACTTCCGCGGGGTGATCCTCCTCCAGACCTGCAACCGGGTCGAGATCCTCGTGCAGGGGACCCTCCCGGCCCTCTCGGGGTTCCTCTCGGGACTCGGGAGGAGGGACTTCCGGCTCTTCGAGGGGGCCGGCGTCCTCCGGCACCTCCTCGACCTTGCCTCGGGGATCGACTCCATGATCGTCGGGGAGGACCAGATCCTCGGGCAGATGAAGGCCGCCCTCGCCCGGTCAAAGGAGGCGGGGGCCTCATCGAACATCGTCGAGACCTGCATCGAGAAGGCGGTCCACGTCGGGGTACAGGTGCGGAGGAGGACGAATATCAACCGGGGGGCGGTCTCCATCGGCTCGGCGGCGGTCCAGCTCGCCGAGAACCTGCTCGGCGGCCTCGCCGACAAGCACATCCTCGTCATCGGGAGCGGGGAGATGGGGAGGCTCGTCGCCCAGGCACTCTCGGCCCGGGGGCTCTCGGCCATCTACGTCGCGAACCGGACCTATGAGCGGGCGGTTGTCCTCGCGGCAAAGATCGGGGGACGGGCGGTGAACCTGAAGGACCTGTACCACTACATCCAGCTCTCGGACGTGGTCATCTCCTGCACCTCGGCCCCCCACCCCATCATCCATGCCGGGCCCCTCAGGGAGGCGGTCGGGGAGCGGTGCTGGCCCCACGAGGAGCGCCCCAGGCCCATCATCATCATCGACATCGCCCAGCCGAGGGACGTCGAGGAGGGGGCAGCGTCCATAGAAGGGGTCAACCTCTTTTCCATCGACGACCTCAGGGTCGTCTCCGAGAACAACCTGAAGGAGCGCCGGGCAGAGGCAGAACGGGCCCGGGAGTTCATCGGCGGGGAGCTCGAGCAGTTCATCTCGCTGGTCAACCGGATGGCCGCCGACGATACCCTCTCCCACCTCTACACGTGGGCGGAGGCCATCCGGGTCCGGGAGCGGGACCGGGCCATCAACCGGCTCGGGGGAGGCGATCCCCGGGCCTGCGAGGTGATCGATGACCTCACCCGGGCGATGGTGAAGAAGCTCCTCTCCGATGCGACCCTCTCGGTACGGGAGTGCGCCGAGAAGGGCGAGATAGAGGCGGCCGAGGCGATGGTGCGGGCCATCACCCAGGGCAGCGGCGGGTGCCTCCGGGAAACCGGCGACGAGAAAAACGGCGGGCCCGACTGACGGTTGCTCCCGTCTTCGCCCGTGTCTGGAAAAAAAGTCTTGGCTCAGCAGGCTTCAGCCCGTTTTCAGTACCTGGTCGCCCACCTTCACGTCCCTGTCGACCTTCATGCCGATCTGCTGTCCCCGCACCGCGTTCACGATGGTCTTGTGCTCGATCTGCATCGAGCTGACCGCCTGCCGGAAGTCCGTGTGGGGACCGGCGAACCGGATCGTCTCGCCCTGCTTCAGGTCCTCGGAGAGGGCCACCACCGCGACCCCGATCTTCGGGAAGTAATGCGTCACCTTGCCAATCGGTCTCTCCATCAAACGTCCCTCAGACAACCAATCCCGGCCGTGCATGATAAAGGTTACCCGGGTCCAAGCGTGACGCTGACCGCCTTAATCGGTATCTTCTTTGGGATAGAACCAGAAATCACTGGTGCTGAACAGGAGCCGTGACCGTATGAGCGGGTTTCCAGCGAGGAGGATGCGGAGGTACCGGCAGAGGATCATGCAGGAGCTCTTCACCGAAACCCGTGTCCGCCCGTCCGATCTCGTCATGCCCCTCTTCATCGATGAGGGTATTTCCCGCCCGGCCCCCATAAGCACGATGCCGGGCCAGTCGAGGTTCCCGGTGGGCGGCCTCCCGGCGGTCGCCGGGAAACTCGATGCTCTCGGCCTCCGGGCAGCCATCCTCTTCGGCATCCCGAAGGGCAAGGACCCGGGGGCAACCAGGGCGTATGCGCCCGACGGGGTTATCCAGCGGTCGGTGCGTGCGATAAAGAAGGCAGGCCCGGACTTCGTGGTCGCGACCGACGTCTGCGCCTGCGAATACACCGATCACGGCCACTGCGGGATCATCGGCGATACGGGTGGCGGGCAGGACCTCCTGAACGACCCCTCCCTCGAGCTCATGAACCGGATCGCCGTCAGTCATGCCGAGGCAGGGGCGGACATCGTCGCACCCTCCTGCATGCTTGACGGGATGGTCGGGTCCATCCGCATGGCCCTCGACGATGCCGGATTCGAAAACGTCCTCCTCATGTCCTACTCGGGCAAGTTCGCATCCGGGTTCTATGGGCCCTTCAGGGAGGCGGCGGACTCGGGGTACATCTTCGGTGACCGGACCACGTATCAGCTCAGCCCCGCGAATGCCCGCGAGGCCTTCATGGAGTCTGCCCTCGATGCCGAAGAGGGCGCGGACATCCTCATGGTGAAGCCCGCCGGCTACTACCTTGACATCCTCTCCGACCTCCGGGAGCTCGGGCTTCCCCTTGCCGCTTACCAGGTGAGCGGGGAGTACGCGATGATCCGTGCGGCGGCCGATAATGGCTGGATCGACCGGAAGGCTGCTGTCATGGAGAGTCTCACCTGTATCCGGCGGGCGGGGGCTGACCTGGTCATCACCTACTTTGCCGATGAGGCCGCGGGGTGGATGCGTGAAGAGCAGTGAGCTCTATGAGCGGGCGGTGAAGCTCATGCCCGGCGGGGTGAGCAGCCCCGTCCGGGCGATCAAGCCCTACCCGTTTTACACCATCTCCGGGCAGGGATCACGGATCACCACCGTTGACGGCGAAGACCTCATCGACTGCTGCCTCGCCTACGGGCCGCTCATCCTCGGCCATGCCCACCCGGCGATCCGGGACGCCATCACCTCCCAGCTGGAGGACGGCTGGCTCTTCGGGACCCCGACCCCGCTCGAGCCGGAGATGGCCGCGCTTATTTCGGGCGATTACCCGTCGGTGGAGATGGTCCGGTTCGTTTCCTCGGGGAGCGAGGCGACGATGGCTGCCATCCGGGCCGCGAGAGGATTCACGGGGAAGAGCGACATCGTGAAGGTGGAGGGAGGGTTCCACGGGGCCCATGACGGCGTCCTCGTGAAGGCCGGCTCGGGTGCGACCACCCTCGGCGTGCCGGACTCGGCTGGCGTTCTTTCCGACCTCACCCGCCACACCCTCCAGGTCCCGTACAACGATCACGCTGCCCTCGAAGAGGTCCTCTCAAAGCACGACGACGTGGCAGCTATCATCCTCGAGCCGGTCCTCGGGAATATCGGGCCTGTCCTCCCCCGCGACGGGTACCTCGCAGAGGTCCGGTCCATTACCCGGGCCCATGATGTCCTCCTCATCTTCGACGAGGTGATCACCGGGTACCGGCTCGGGCGGGGAGGGGCGCAGGGCCTCTTCGGGGTGAAGCCGGATCTCACCACGCTCGGGAAGATCATCGGCGGGGGCCTCCCGATTGGTGCCTTCGGGGGGAGGCGGGAGATCATGGACTACATCGCACCGTGCGGTCCCGTGTACCAGGCAGGGACCTTCAGCGGGAACCCCCTGTCGCTCTCGGCAGGGATCGCGACGATCCGGTACCTCCGCAAGCACCCCGACCTGTACCGGCGGCTCGACGACATGTCGCGGACCATCGGGGATGCGGCAGCGGAGGCGGGCGGGAACGGGTCCTTCGTGAGGATCGGGTCCCTGTTCCAGTACTTCTTCAGGAAGGAGCCACCGCAGGACTACCGCGAGGCAAAGGAGAGCGATACCGGGGCGTTTCTCGGGTTCTGGCAGGGGATGCTCGCGCACGGCATCTTCCTTCCCCCGTCCCAGTTCGAAACGAACTTCCTTTCCGCAGTCCACACCGACGAGGACATCGCAGCCGTCTGCAGGGGGTACCGGGAATGCCTCTCGTGATCGGCACCCGGGGGAGCAAGCTCGCCATGCGGCAGACCGAGCGGGTCTGCCGGGCACTTGCCGGGCAGGGGGTTGAGGTGGAGACGGTTATCATCCGCACGCAGGGCGACGACGATACCGGGGTCCCGCTCCACGAGATCGGGGGCCAGGGCCTCTTCGTGAAGGCGCTGGACGACGCCATCCTCAACGGGGAGATCGACGCGGCGGTCCACAGCATGAAGGACATCCCCGTGAAGCGGCCCGACGGGCTCCTCACCATCGCCGTCCTCGAGCGGGATTCCCCGGCGGACTTCCTCGCCATCTCCACGGCAATGGACCAGGTAAGCATCGTCGGAACCTCGAGCCTGCGACGGCGGGCACAGGTCCTGCGGCACGACCCGTCCGTCGAGGTGAGGCCTCTCCGGGGCAACGTGGACACCCGGATCCGCCGGCTCATGGCAGGGGATTACCACGGGATCGTCCTTGCCGAGGCCGGTATCGAGCGACTGGACTACAAGCTGAGAGGGTTCCGGCTCCCCCCCGAGAAGTTCGTCCCAACCGCGAACCAGGGGGCCATCGCCGTCGTCTCCCGGGACGACCCGCTCCTGATCATCACCCTCTCGTCGCTCGACCATACCCCGACGAGAAACGACGTCATGATGGAGCGGGCGGTCCTCGGCGAGCTGGGGGGCGGCTGTTACACCCCGACCGGGGTCTGGTGCAGGAACGGGCACCTGGTCGCCGAGGTGCTCTCCCTCGACGGGAAGCGGACCGAGCGGGTCGAGGCCGACCTCGCGAATGCCGGGGCTGCGAAAGACTGCGGGAGGCTCCTTGCCGGGAAGGCAAAGGACCTGCTCGACGAGGCACGCGCGGTCATCGGAGGGGGGAAGCAGGGTGAGTAAGGGCCCGGGGAAGGTCTTCCTCGTCGGGGCCGGCCCGGGGAGCCCGGACCTCCTCACCGTCCGGGCGCAGCGGGTGCTCGGCGAAGCCGAGGTCGTCCTCTACGACCAGCTGGCCGGCGGGGTGAAGGCCCTTCTCCCGGGACGGGCCGAGCTGATCGACTGCGGGAAATCCGGTTCCCGGCACACGCTCGAGCAGGAGGAGATCGAGCGGATCATGATTGAGAAAGCCCGGGAAGGCAAGCGGGTGGTCAGGCTGAAGGGAGGCGACCCGTTCCTCTTCGGAAGGGGAGGCGAGGAGCTCGATGCACTCAGGCAGGCAGGGATCGCAACAGAGCTCGTCCCCGGCGTGACAAGCGCCATCGCGGTCCCCGGGTGCGTCGGCATCCCGGTGACCCACCGGAGCCATGCCTCGGAGGTGGTTATCCTCACCGGCCACGAGAACCCGGGGAAGGAGGAATCAGGCATCGACTGGGACCTGCTGGCCCGGTTCCGGGGGACCATCGTGATCCTGATGGGGGTGAAGAACCTCGGGGCTATCGCCGCCGGGCTGGTCGAACGGGGGAAGGCCCGGGACACCCCGGTCGCCATCATCGAGCGGGGCCTTGCCCCGGGCCAGCGGGTTACCACCGGCCCCCTCGGTGAGATTGCAGGCATCGCGCAGGAGGCAGGAGTCAGGCCGCCCGCGGTCATCGTCATCGGTGGCGTGGCCGGCCTCCATCGCGGGGAGGAGTTATGCGGAGCGAAACGGTAAAGCGGGGATACCAGCGGGCACCGAACCGGGCCCTGCTGCGGTCACTTGGCGTGACGGACAGGGAGATGGACGAGCCCTTCATCGGGATTGCGAACGCCTGGAACACCATCGTGCCCGGCCACGTGCACCTGAGGCAGCTCTCGGAGAAGGTCACGGAGGGGATCGCCGCCGCGGGCGGGGTACCCTTCGAGTTCGGGGTCATCGGGATCTGCGACGGGATCGCGATGGGCCACGAGGGGATGCGGTACTCCCTCCCGTCCCGGGAGAACATCGCCGACTCCATCGAGCTCATGGTGGAGGCCCACCGGTTCGATGGTCTCGTCTGCGTCGGGACCTGCGACAAGATCGTCCCGGGGATGCTCATGGCGGCAGTCAGGTGCGATATCCCCGCGATCCTCGTCACGGGCGGCCCGATGCTCCCCGGTTCCCTCGGCGGCCGGGACCTCTCCCTGATCGACGTCTTCGAGGCGGTGGGGAGGGTAGCCGCGGGGACGATGGATG
The DNA here is from genome assembly GCA_035506435.1 of Methanomicrobiales archaeon. Classification (GTDB taxonomy): domain Archaea; phylum Halobacteriota; class Methanomicrobia; order Methanomicrobiales; family JACTUA01; genus JACTUA01. Next base: position 5,206 of record DATJPK010000110.1, on the reverse strand, counting down.
AAGGCGAGCTCGGGACCCTCGAGTGCGCCTCGATGCCCGGCTGCGGCTCCTGCCAGGGACTCTACACAGCGAATACCATGGCCTGCGTCACCGAGGCCCTCGGGATGTCCCTTGCTGGCTGCGCGACCATCCCCGCCGTGGACGCGGGGAAGCTCCGCATCGCGAGGCAGACCGGCGAGCGGGTGGTCGGGCTCATACGGGAGAGGGTCACTCCCCGGGGCATCATCACGCCGGAGAGCATCAGGAACGCCATCCGGGTGGACATGGCCCTCGGCGGGTCGACGAACACCATCCTCCACCTCATGGCCCTCGCCACCGAGGCGGAGGTCCCCCTCGACCTCGGGACCTTCAATGCCATCGGGAAGGAGATCCCCCACATCTGCGACATGCAGCCCTCGGGGCCGCACTCCATGCTCACCCTCCACCGGGCAGGCGGGATCCCCGCGGTTCTCTCCCGGCTGAAGGAGGTCCTCGAGGACAACCCCACGGTCACGGGGCCGGGGATCCGGGAGCTCGCGGGGATGGGCCGGGTCGCCGACGGGAAGATAATCCACACCATGAAAAAGCCCGTCCATGCCGCCGGCGGCCTCCGGGTGCTCTCGGGATCGCTTGCGCCCGACGGGGCGGTCGTGAAGGCGGCTGCCGTTCAGCCGGAGATGTGGAAGCATAAGGGACCGGCGAGGGTCTTTAACGGCGAACAGGACGCCATGCAGGCGATCCTCGCCCGGAAGATCCGGGAAGGGGACGTCATCGTGGTCAGGTACGAGGGCCCCCGGGGAGGGCCGGGCATGCCGGAGATGCTCTCCCCCACCTCGGCCATCGTCGGGCTCGGCTACCGGCGCGTCGCCCTCGTGACCGACGGGAGGTTCTCGGGCGGGACCCGGGGGCCCTGCATCGGCCACGTCGCCCCCGAGGCCGAGGAGGGTGGCCCCATCGCCCTCGTGAGGGATGGGGACATCATCTCGATCGATATCGGGAAGGACCGAATCGATCTCCTCGTCCCCGAAAAGACCCTCACGGCGAGGCGGAAGGCCTGGAAGCCACGGAAGCGGAAGCTGTCGGGTGTCCTTGCCCGGTACGCGGCCACCGTCGGGCAGGCGAACCTGGGCGCGGTGCAGCGTTAGGGTAGAGGACCGGGAGAGCGGCGGGAGCCCGGGCTTTCCGGGGCCCCCTCGCCCTCGCCGTACCGGTCCCGCATGACAAAAACGAAATTTTTCGGCCGGTTGTTCTCGTAGAGGACGGGCTTTCCCCGCACGGTCATCGGCATCCTTGTCCCCTCCGAGTTCCGTGCAAGGAAAGACCCGGTCCAGTCCGTACCCCAGAAGGCCTGGAAGAAGTCGTACGAGAGGTTCACGGTGTTCTCCGGGTGGGCGAGGTCGCTGATCGGCCGGCCATGGACGTCCCGTGAGTTCATGCCGAACTTCTTCTCGAAGCTCGAGTTCACGTACGTGATCTTCCCCGCATGGTCGGTGATGACCACGTAGTCGCTCATCGTGTCGAGTGCGGTGGTGAGGAAGAGGAGCCGCTCCCGCTCCTGGAGGAGCTGCCGGTTTGTGAGTTTTAACTCGTCCTCCATGAGCTTGAGGTTCGTGATGTCGTGCCGGTAAATGGCGATCCGGAGCGTCCCCTGCTTCCTGTCCGCGACGGTCGAGAGGGTGGTGTCAAAGCACCGGCCATGGTCCTCCTCCTCGAAGGACACCCGGCCGTCGCTGAAGATCCGGTGGAGCTCGTCCGCGGTCCTCACCGTGATGGTGCCCGGGGGGATGAGGCCGGAGAGGGGCAGGTTCACGAGTTCCCTGGCCGCCCGGCCCGCCCGGGCGGCGAATGAGTCGTTGAGCGCGAGGATCTTTCCCTCGTCGTCGACGAGGACGATCTCGTCCCTTGTCGCGTTCAGGAGCGCCCGGATGGCCTCCCCGCCGAGCCGGATCTGCTCCTCCATGGCATGCCGGTACAGCGCCATCTCGATGGCGATCCTCACCCGCTGGGGCTCGAAGGGCTTCACCACGTACCCGAAGGGGCCGGCGAGCTTGGCCATCTCGACCGTCGGGCGGTCAGAGTGGGCGGTGAGGAACACGACGGGGATGTCGAACCGCTCCCGGATCTCCTCGGCCGCCTGGATGCCGTTCATGTTCCCTTTCAGGATGATGTCCATGAGGACGACATCCGGCCTGAGGTCCCCGGCCTTCAGGATCGCCTCGGGGCCGTTATCGACGATACAGGGGGCCTCGTACCCCATCTCGGCGATGGCGGACTGGATATCGGTCCCGGTCACGAACTCGTCCTCGACGATGAGGACCCTTGTCGCCGGCATACCTCACCCCGCCACGATGCCCCTGCCCCTGGTCCCGGAACGGGACAGGGAGAGGGGGCCGCGCAATCCGTTCCCCTTCATGAAAAAAAATTCAGGCGATCTTCTCGCGGAGCACGAAGACCCGGCAGATGGTGACGTTGTCCCTGATAACAGGTGTGCTCTTGAGGAGGGTCCGGAGCTTCAGCTGGTGTTTTGTCACGAGGGTGATGCTCCCGTTCCAGACGGTCTTCTTGTCCACGAAGAAAGCGTTCCCGTCGAGAGGGAAGGTGTCCTGGGGGTCCTTGAGCGTGCCGATCTCCTTCCCTTTTACCTCGTCGACGGTATACCCGAACCGCTTCTTGAAGGCCTCGTTCACGAAGAAGACGACCCCCATGTCGGTGGTCGCGATGAGGATGTCGTCCATCCCGTCGATGATGGCCTTGTAGATGATGAGATCCTTGCGCTCCCTCAGGAGCTGCTCGTTGAGCGCCTTCAGCTTTCCGTCGGCAAGCTTCATCTCGGTCACGTCGCCCGCGAGGACGGCGCACCGGACGACCTGCCCCATGCTGTTCGGGATGGGGATGATCCGGTACGCGATCCACTTCCCGTTCACCTCCTCGTCGAAGAGGAAGGGCTTCTTGTCAAAGAAGTGCGAGCGGACCGTCTCGGCAAGCCTCTTTGTCACGATCCCAGACGCGACCAGGGTATCGAGGGACTGGGCCTCCAGGGGCTTCTTCGCCCCCGGGTAGGTGCAGGCGAGCGCCTCGTTGATGACGAGGACCCTCGTCTTTTCGTCGAGGATGAACATCGGCTCCGGGTTCGCGTCGATGAGGGAGCGGACGAGCTGCTCGCTCTCCTTCAGTTGCCCGTCGATGGCATGCTTGTACAGGGCCATCGTGATGGTGGTCTTCAGGTTCTTCTCCTCGAAGGGCTTGATGATGTACCCGAAAGGCTCGCTCTCGAGGGCCCGGTTGATGGTGGCGTCGTCGGACTGCCCCGTGAGGTAGATCACGGGGGTCCCGTACTTCTCCCTGATGATCCCTGCCGCCTGGATCCCGTTCATCGGCCCCTTGAGAGAGATATCCATCAGGATGGCATCGGGCCTGAACTGCCCGGTCATCCGGATGGCATCCTCCCCGGTATCGGCGATCCCGGGGACCTCGAATCCCATCCCGTTGAGGGTCGACTGGATATCCGAGGCGGTGATGAATTCGTCCTCGACAACGAGTACCTTCTTCTTTTCCATCTTCATGCCCCCTTCGCGTCCCGGTGGCCCGGCTCACCCGGGCAGGATATCCGGCTCCTAATATATAAATGGCCGGTTCGGATTAAATAGCTTGCAGGAGCGGTTTCCCCCTCCCCCGCGGCGAACATTCCCTTCGCGGTATCCATGATCCTATGCCTCCCTGGCCCAGCCGTTCAGCACGATGCCCTGGACGATGGGGTCCCGGGTGAGGTTGCTCATGACCCCCTCGATGACAAGGAACCCCCCGCCCTTCCTGAAGGTCAGCCGGACCGGCCTCACCAGGTAGGGCTGCCTGATGACATCGGCAATAATGTTCCGGAGCGGCTGCACTTCGCCCGGGTGGACAATGTCGAAGATTTTCTTCCCCATGAGCAGTTCCTGGGGGATCCCGAGGGCCCGGCCGAGGGAGAGGCTCTCCCGTATGAAGGATCCGTCCAGGTTGAGGACGACGATGATGTCGGAGGCATTCTCGATGAGCCCCCGGAAGTACTCCTCGTTCTGGATGAGCTGCTCCTCCATCTGCTTCTTCTTCGTGATATCCCGGATGTTCACCGCGTACTTGATCACCTCCCCGGCCTGGGAGATCACCGGGTAAATCCGGGAATTGAACCATCTCCCGTTCAGCTTCTCCTCGGACTGGATCGCGCTCTTCTGGGCACGGCTGATGTTCCAGCATGCCATGAACGGGGAGAGGACCTTCCGGGCGACGAGGTCATAGGCGCTGATCCCCACGAGCGCCCCGACGGTCACCCCCGCCCGCTTCGCGAGGGCCTCGTTCGCGGCGAGGAACCGCTTCTCGGTGTCCAGGAGGAACATGATGTCGGTCGTCGCGGAGAGGAGGACCCGGTTCGTCTCCTCGCTGTCCCTGAGGTCCCGGTCGAGGGCATGCTTGTACAGGGCCATCTCGATGCTGATCCGCATCTCCCGCGTGTTGAAGGGCTTGATGATGTACCCGAAGGGCTCGGAGACGAGGGCATTCCGGAAGGTCGACTCGTCCGAGTGGGCGGTGAGGTAGATAATCGGGATGTCGAACCGTTCCCGGATCTGCTTTGCCGCCTCGATCCCGTTCATCCTGCCCTTCAGGGTGATGTCCATGAGGACGAGCGAGGGCAAAAGCTCGCCGGCCTTCCGTACGGCCTCCTCGCCGGTATCGACGACGGCCGGCACCTCGTACCCCATTGTGACCAGGTTGTTCTGGATGTCGGATGCCGTGATGAACTCGTCCTCGACGACGAGGATCCTTGCCTTTGCCATGTCAGGCCGCCCCCCCGGGCGGCTCGGCCGCGCCCGCCGGGTCTCCCCGGGAGGCGTTCCGTGCCTGCTCCTCCCGGTACCGCCGGGCATCCCTCTCCCGGTCGAGGAAGTACTGGCAGAGAAGCGCCCTCGCCCGCTCGGTCTTTGCATAGCTCCGGTCGAGCTGGGTCACGCTCGAGGTGATGACATGGAGCTCCTCCTCCACCCGGCGGCTCGAGGCAGGGTCCATCGCCCCGAGGATCGTCCGGATGGCGGCGAGGGAGGCCGCTATCTGCTCGTTCATGGCCCGGCACTGGTCGATGGTCGTCGCGATCCGCGAGATCCCTTCCTGTCTCAGGCGCTCCTTGAGCTCCCTCGCATCGGTGACGTCCCGGGACTGGAGGAGGATCCTTGCGATTGAACCGTCAGGCCCGGTG
>DATJPK010000109.1:0-19674 GCA_035506435.1 Methanomicrobiales archaeon | reverse complement strand
GGAGAAGGTGAAAAAGCCCGTGGAGTCGAAACGCCGGTGGTTCCACCGGTTCCGGTGGTTCGAGACCTCCGACGGGGTCCTCGTCGTCGGCGGGAGGGACGCCGGGCAGAACGAGGAGCTCGTCAGGAAGTACCTCGGGGGGGGCGACACCTTCGTCCACGCCGACGTCCACGGGGCGGCGGTGGTGATCGTCAAGGGGGCCACGGAGCGAATGGACGAGGTGGTGCAGTTCGCCGCCTCGTACTCGGGGGCCTGGAAGAGCGGGCATGCCTCGGCCGACGTGTACGCGGCGCGGCCCGACCAGGTCTCGAAGACCCCTCCCACGGGCGAGTACCTCTCGACGGGCGGGTTCATCGTTCGGGGCGAGCGGACCTGGTACCGGGACGTGCCCCTCGCCGTCTCGATCGGTCTTGCGGACGGGGAAACCCCCCGGGTCATCGGGGGGCCGCCGGCCGCGGTCACCCCGAAGACGTCCCGCCTGGTCACCATCAGGCCCGGTATCTATGAACCGAATGACATCGCGAAGAAGGTCGTGAGGGCGCTCCGGGAAATGCTTCCCGAAGGCGAACGCGGGGGCCTCCGGAGGGTCCTTTCGGCCGAGGCAGTCGCCGCGTTCGTGCCTCCCGGCGGATCGGAGATGGTGACATCGTGAACAGCGGTTGCAGAGCGGGAGATGGGGGGGCGGGTTCCCGATGAAGGCCGAGTTCCTCGAGATGAAAGGCTCCCACGGCGAGATACGATTTTTTGCAGAGAGCGTGGATGACCTCTGGCACCTGTCCCACCTGATCCGGCCGGGGGACCTTGTCTTTGCCACGACCTTCCGATCCGTCGAAACGGTCACCGACAGGATCCGGCCCGAGAAGCCGGAGAAAAAGCCGGTCCGGCTCGGGATCCGGGTCGAAGGGGTGTCCTTCCACCAGTACTCGAACCGGCTCCGGATCAGCGGGGTCATCCAGCATGGCGTGGACGAGGGGTCGCACCATACCATCAACCTCGACGCAGGGAACGAGATCTCGGTGATCAGGACCTGGCACCAGGTTGACCTGGACCGGATCGACCGGGCGGTGAAGGCCACCTCGACGGGAGCGGTCCACATCCTCGCGATCGAGGAGGGCGAGGCGGAGCTCTACCGGATCCGGCAGTACGGCCCCGAGCTCGTATCGACCGTCGTGCAGGGGAGCAGCAAGGGCGCGGATACCGGCGCACGGGGTATCCTCTTCGAGCGGGTGGCCGGGCTCCTCGCCGAGGTCACGGGGACGGTCGTCATCGCCGGGCCAGGGTTTGTGAAGGACGAGGCTGCGAAATACCTGAAGGCGAAGATACCGGATCTCGCGGACCGGTGCATCACCGTCGAGACCAGGCGGAGCGGGCGCGGCGCCGTCACCGAGGCGCTCGGGAAGGGGGTGCTCGAGCGGATCACCGGCGATATCCAGCTGAAGCGCGAGGCGGGGCTTCTCGATCTCTTCCTCGAACGGATGGGTAAAGGGGAGCCGGTCGCTTATGGGCGGGCAGAGGTGGAGGAGGCGGTCCGGGCGGGAGCGGCCGGGCAGGTCCTCGTCATCGATGAAATGGTGCGGAACCGGAAGGTCGCCGACCTGCTCGAACAGGCCGAGAAGACCCGGGCGAAGGTGACGGTGTTCTCCTCGCTCTTCGACCCCGGGCAGCAGCTCGCCGCCCTCGGAGGGATCGCGGCGGTGCTCAGGTACCGGTTGAAGTAGGCCGGTTCCACAACCGTTATTGTGTCCCCAATAACTCCCTCACTTTCTCCGCCGCCCCCTGCCTCACCGGCTCTCCATGGCCGGAGAGGAGGGTATCGAAATCCAGGGCTGCAATCTTCCTGAGGGATGCCTTCGCCTGGACCGGGTCAGCGGAGTACTCCTCGACCGGGCCATGGACCGCCCCTCCGGGCGTGACGATGGCGTCACCGACGAAGATGACCTTCTTCTCCGGGTCGTAAAAGCAGGTGGACCCGGGGGTGTGACCCGGGGTATGGACGCAGGTGAAGCCCGCGATGGTGTCGCCGTCGTGAAGAAGGATGTCAGGCCTTACGGGCGCGACCCGGATGAAGAACCGGAGGATCTGCCTCAGAAGGGAACGCTTCTTTGGCATCGGCATCGGCTTCTCCCCGGAGAGGTAGGGGGCGTCTGCCTCGTGGATCGCCACCTTCGCGTTCGTGAGTTTCCTGAGTTCCGCGACGTTCCCGATATGATCGATATGGAAGTGGGTGAGAAGGATGGTCTGGACGGCGGACGGGTCCTTCCCGAGGATCTCCCTGATATACCCGGTGATCTTCCCGCCGTTCCCCGGCATGCCGGTGTCGATCAGGACGAGGCCGTCCCTCGCGACGAGGTAACTGTTGCCGTGGATTCCCTCGACCGAGTGCACCCCTGGTACGATCTCCATGGCAGGTGCTCTCGCGGGGTAACGGGATAAGTCTTGTCACCGGCCGCTTTCCCAGCCGATACCCCTCAGAGCCCTTTCACCAGGTTCTGCTCCTGGATCGTCCTCGCGAGGAAGATGAAGACCCCGATCACCGCAACGAGGACGAGGGCGTCGGCAGCGGGTGGATATACCGCGTCGCCGGTGAGGGCGGCATGGAAGAGGTCCACGAGGTAGGTGAGAGGCGAGAGGGAGGTGAGGATGAACTCCCACCCCGAAAGCTCCCCGAGCGGGATGAAGATACCGGAGACGAAGATGAGGGGGAGGCGGACCAGGGAGGAGAGCATCATCACGTTCGACGGGACATCCGTCGCCATGGAGGCGAACACGGTGCCGAGGGCGGCAAAGGCAACTGACCCGAGGATGGCTGCCGCGAGGAGCGCGAAGACGTTCGCGACGGGCAGGTGCAGGAGGACGAGGGACACCGCGAGGACGATACCCGTGATGATGAGCCCGAAGATCATCCCGGACACGATGTCCCCGAGGATGATGCTCTCCAGGATCACGGGGAGGGTGAGGAGCCGCTCGTAGGTCTTCTCCCGCTTTTCCCACGGGATGACGAGCGGGCCCACCGACGAGGAGGTGAAGAAGAGCATCATCCCGAGAAAGCCGGGGAAGAAGGCCACGAGGTCGAGGCTCCGGCCGATGAAGTACGTGAAGAACATGAGGAAGGGGAAGAGGAGGCCGAAGACCACGACAGGCCCCCTCCAGTAGTAGATCCGGATGTTCTTCTCGGCGATGGCGAGGATGCTCCGGATGAACACGGCACCGTCCATCTCAGGCCGCCTCCGTGAGCCGGACGAAGGCCTCCTCGAGGGTCGGGCTCGAGGTGGCGATGGAGAGGATGGCAAGCCGCTCCCGCTCAGCGAGGGCCCCAAGGTACTTCACGACCGGGTCCGGGTTGTCGGTGTAGAGCCGCCACTTGTCCCCGCACCGCTCCACCCGGGAGACTGCCCCGTGGGCGAGGAGGCCCTCCTCCACGGGCCGGTCAAAGGAAACCTCGACGTACCGCGCGGTGTCAAAGGTCTTCCGGAGCCTCTCGGGACTGTCGGTCGCGATGATCCTCCCCCGGTTGATGACGCTCACCCGGTCGCAGAGGGTGTTTGCCTCCTCGATGTAGTGCGTGGTGAGGAAAATGGTGCTCCCCTGCTCGTTCATGTGCCTGATGGTGTCGATGACGAGCCGCCGGCTCTGGACATCGAGTCCCACGGTCGGCTCGTCGAGGACCAGGATCCGGGGCGAGTGGACGATGGCGCATGCGATGCTCACCCGCTGCCTCATCCCCTTCGAGAAGGTTCGGACCATGTCGCCCTCCCGGCCGGCGAGCCCCATCCGGTCGAGGATCTCCTGCGCCCGCCGTTCCCGGGCGGCCCGGTCCATCCCGTAAAACTTCGCCGTCCAGAGGACGTTCTGCAGGGCGGTCATGTCGCCGTAGACCGTGCTGTTCTCGGGGATGACCCCCATCATCAGCTTGGCCGCCAGGGGATCCTGGTGGATATCGACGCCGCCGATGCGCACCGACCCGGTGTCCGGGGTCAGGATCCCGGTGAGCAGCCGGATTGTTGTCGTCTTCCCGGCGCCGTTCGGTCCCAGGAACCCGAAGATCCCCCCCTCCTCCACCCTGATACTCACGTCGTCGACCGCGACGACCGGCCCGAAGGATTTGGAGAGGTGATCTGCCTGTATGGCTTCCGTGGAACGGCCTCCCGAAAGGTTCGTTCTTCAGATCATATCTGTACGGGAGGGATAAAGCCCGCCGGTTCCGGACCCCCGGATGGAGGGATCCAGTAACCCATACACGACCTGAGGAAAGGCTTATTAGACAAAATGTAACATAAAGATTACATAGGAAAGGACGTGGTGGAGACATGGTACAGAAAAACGGAATTTTTCTCATCGTCGGTTCACTCCTTGTCGCCTGCGCGGTGATCCTTACGGGATGCGTGCAGGCCAACGGGAACCCGGACCTGTCCGGCAGCATTGGCCAGTCGCCGGTTCCGGACGGGACCGCGCACCCCCGGTTCAGCGGGCAGGGGTTCCACCCCAACATCACCGCCGCGGCAGACAAGCTGGGCGTCTCCCCGGAGCAACTCGATGCCGTCCTGAACACGACATTCCAGGGGCGGATGAACCTGACCTATGCCGCACAACAGCTGGGCGTGACCACCGAGCAGCTCGCAGATGCCCTCGGGTTCCGGTTCAATGCGTCGAGGATGCGGCCCGGGCCGGGGGAGACGCCGATGCCCGGAATGAGGCCGTCCGGATGAACAGGGGATGCCGGCATGACAAAGGGTCTCACCTGCCTGCTCGTCCTGGCCCTCGTTGCACTCTTTTCGGTCCCCGTCCTCGCGGATGACCAGAACGCCACCCCATCGACAACGGTAGTGACCACCGCCGCGACCACCGTACCCCCGGCACCGGTCGCCTCCTTTACCGGATCCCCTGCATCGGGCACTGCCCCTCTCACCGTCCAGTTCACCGATACCTCCACGGGTTCCCCCTTCTCATGGAGCTGGGACTTCGGCGACGGAGGATCCAGCACCTCCGAGAACCCCTCGTACACGTACTCTTCCGAGGGTACCTACACCGTTTCCCTGGTGGTGATGAATACCGCGGGCAGCGATACCTCGACGGCCGCTGATTATATCACGGTGAGCCCGGCGCCCTCGGCACCGGAGGCCTCCTTCACCGCGACACCCGTGTCGGGCATCGCACCCCTCACCGTCGGGTTCACTGACGCCTCCACGGGGTCTCCCACCGAGTGGAGCTGGGACTTCGGCGACGGCGGGTCAAGTACCGACCAGGACCCCGAATATACCTATACCGTCGCCGGAAACTACACCGTTTCCCTGACGGCCACGAATGAGGAGGGGAGCGATACCGCGACCGAAGAAGATTACATTTCCGTGTTTTCGGCTCCCGTTGCGTCGTTCACCGGATCCCCCTCCTCCGGTACGGCCCCTCTTACCGTCCAGTTCACCGATACCTCCACGGGTTCCCCCAGCTCGTGGAGGTGGGACTTCGGCGATGGAGGGTCCAGCACCGACCAGGACCCTGTGTACACCTATTCATACCCCGGAACGTATTCCGTCACCCTGACCGCCATGAATGACGAGGGAAGTAATACCTCCACCGGGGAGGATTACGTCACGGTCGCCACGCAGGCACCGTTTACCCCCGCCGCCATCGCCACCCCGGTCCAGGAAATCCCGCCATCCGCGCCCGTTGCCTCCTTCATCGACGACCCGATTCTCGGTTCCGCGCCGCTCACCGTCCAGTTCACCGACCTGTCGGAAGGCTCCCCGACCTCGTGGAGCTGGGACTTCGGCGACGGGGGCTCCAGCACCGACCGGAACCCCTCTCACATCTATTCGGCCCCGGGTTCCTATTCTGCGATCCTCACCGTTGCGAACGAGATCGGGACGAACATCTCGACCGGAGGCGTGATCACCGTCCTTTCCCCGGGCGCCTCCCAGTCCCCCCTCTCCCCGCTCGTTGCCGGAGCGGCCGTAGGGATTGCCATCTTCGTCACCAGCGGCATGCACCGGAGGAAGGGCCGGTGAGGGAGCCGGCCCGCATACCGGCCCCCGGTCAGTGTATCCCCCAGGGAAGAAGGAAGGGCAACCGCCGGGACCGGCACGCCGGCGCAATATCCGTATATACTCTTCCCGGGAAAGAGAGATCGATGGTGTGATGGGAACCGATTCCATTGTCTTCCACGGGACCCTCCGGGAGCTCCTCGGGAAGGTCGAGAGCGGGGAGATGGTCCCGAAGCTGCAGGCCTCGCATGCCCCCATGTGCAAGTTCTTCACGGCATACTACGTGATAAGCGGCATCCGGCACGTCGTCCCCCTGGTGCACGGCCCAACCGGGTGCCCGCTCTTTGTGTCGGACTTCGTGCGGACGCGGGAGTGCTGCGAAATCCGGGGCGTACCCCTGGAGCCCACGGCATGCACCTCCCTCGACGAGAGCCACGTCATCTACGGGGGGGAAGGCAAGCTCCTGGAGGCGGTGAAGGAGGCGTACGCCAAGTACCATCCGGACCTCATCGTCATCCTTTCCTGCTGCTGCTCGGGGATCATCGGCGATGACGTGGAGAGCATCGCGCGGGAATCAGAGAAGCTGGTCGGATGCCGGGTGCTCGCCCTCCGGAGCGAGGGGTTCGGGGGTGACTTCCGCTCGGGGTACGAGGACGCCTTCAGGCTCATCATGGAGCTCATGGAGCCCCCGAAGGAGAAGAGAAAGGGGACGGTCAACATCCTCGGCGCCCGCTGGGGGCCCACCACCACCGAGTTCGACATGGACATGGACGAGATCGAGCGGCTCCTCGGCGAGGTGGGGATACAGGTTAATGCCATCATCGCGGGGGGCTGCACGGTCGAGGAACTTCGCCGGGCCCGGGAGGTGGAGCTGAACGCCTCGTGGTGCTATGACTGGGGCCAGAAGCTCGGGGACCTGATGCAGGAACGCTTCGGGATACCGTACTCGAAGACGGGCCAGCCGTACGGCCTCGAGGCCACGAAGGAGTGGCTCCTCGGGATCGCCCGGCCCCTTGGCCTCGAAGAAAAAGCCCTCGGGGTGATAGAGCAGGAAACCCGGGAAGTGTACCCGGACATCGAGTACCTCAAGGAGGCACTCGGGGGAAAGAACGCCATTATCGAGATCACCGAGTTCCCCGGGCCGATCCGGGCCCTTTCCCTGGCCCGGATGGCAGAGGAGTTCGGTGCCCACCCCGTCGTGATCAACGTCCACCCTTACACGATCAAGGAAAGGATGCCGTCGATAAAGTTCCTCCTCGACACGGGGGTCAACCCCGAGATCATCCTCACGAAGGGCCTCTTCAAGCTGGGGACCTTCCGTTCGTCGAAGGAGACCGAGGACGAGCTCGAGGAGATCGTGAAGGGGTACGACAATGCCATCTTCTTCGGGAACTCGGGAAGGTTCCCTCCGTGCCCGGTCGTGAACCTGACCCTCATGAACCCTGCCTTCCAGCCCCAGTACGGATTCCGGGGGATCCGGAACATCGCCGCACTCGTCAGGCAGGCGCTCGAGAAGAAGGACCTCCCGCGCTCCCGGCTGCTCAGGGGGATGCTCTACGGCACCCGGCGATAGGATGGCCGCCCCGGCGGCGAAGGAGGCCGGGACGGCGGAGATGTGCACCGACCCCTACCTCCGGTGCGCGTTTAACGGCGCCGCCCAGACCGCCCTCGGGATCGCGGGTTCGGCCCTCCTCGCCCACTCGCCGCAGGGGTGCGAGTACCTGGTGAACAATGCCTTCGCCTGGCAGGAGTGCGACTACATGGAGACAATCACCCTCTGCACCAAGCTCTGCGTCGACGAGATCGTGCACGGGGGGGAGGATCTCCTCGCCCGCACCATCCGGGAGGCAAAGGGCCTCCCCGTCCAGGCCCTCTTTGTCATCAGCGCCTGCGGGCCCGAGATCGTCGGGGACGACATCGTCGCGGTGTGCGAGGAGGTGCAGCCCGAGGTGAAGTTCCGGCTCGTCCCGATAGAGTGCGCCGGGTTCCGGGGGTCGCAGTACGACGGCATCGACATCGCCCTCGATGCGATCCTTTCGAGGGTGGTGAAGCCGGGCACAGAAAAACTCCCCGGATCGGTCTGCCTCGTCGCGCCCCATGCCAATGCGAACCCGACATGGATGGCGGACCTCGCCTGGGTGAAGCAGGTCCTCACCCGGCTGGGGATTCCGGTGGTCGCCACCCTCGCCCACCGGTCCCCGCTCGCCGAGATCGAGAGGGCCTCCGCCGCGGAAACCTCCATCGTGCTCTCCCACGACGCCGGGCAGAAGGCCGCGGACCGGCTCGCATCGGACTTCGGGGTCGGGCAGGTCTGCAGGGGAATCCCCCTTCCTCTCGGGCTGACGAACACGGCACGCTGGCTTACCGAGCTCGGCAGGCGGTTTGACCATGAGAAGGAAGCGGAGCAGATGATCGCTGAGGGGGAGAAGATGGTCATGACGACCTGCCGGCGCAAATGGCCCATGGCCCGGTTCTTCTTCCGGACCCCTGCCGCCATCGTGGCCGACGCGACGGTCGGCATCCCCCTCGTCCGGTTCGTGGCCGAGGACATGGAAATGACCCCGGACCTCGTCGCCCTCTACTCCTCGGGCCGGCAGGTGCGGGACCTCCTCGGGAAGGAACTCGCCGATCTCGGGCTCTCCCCGAAGGTCGTCTACGGCACCGACGTGTACAAGACCAGGATGAGCCTCGGCGAGGTGCGGCCGAGGGTGGTGTTCGGGTCCACCATCGAGCGGCACGCGGGAGAGGGGTTCGGGATCGCGTACACCGTCGAGCTGGTGCGGATGATGCGCCAGTTCCGGTTCATCAACCGGGAGTACTTCGGGTACACCGGGATCCTGAACCTGTTCGAGGCGGTCCAGAACGAGTGGATAATGAAGTGGCGTTCGAAGGAGAAGCGGTACGAGGCGAAGTGGTGACGGGATGAGACAGATCGCAATTTACGGGAAGGGAGGCATCGGGAAGAGCACGATTGCCTCGAACGTCTCGGCGGCCCTCGCCGAAACGGGCCTCTCGGTCATGCAGGTCGGCTGCGACCCGAAGCGGGATTCCACGAGGATCCTCGCCGGCGGGGACCTCATCCCCGCGGTCCTCGAGACGTACCGCGAGAAGCTGCGGGTGGGGAAGGACGAGTACGCCATGAAGCTCGAGAACATCGTCCGGAAGACCCCGGGCGGTATCTACCTCGTCGAGGCGGGGGGGCCGGAGCCCGGCGTGGGATGCGCCGGGCGGGGTGTGCTCACCGCCCTCCAGATCCTGAAGGACCTGAAGGCCTTCGAGACCTACGGGATTGACGTCGCCATCTACGACGTCCTCGGCGACGTGGTCTGTGGCGGGTTCGCGATGCCCATCCGGGAGGGGTTCGCGCGGGAGATCTACCTGGTCTGCTCGGGCGGTTTCATGAGCATCTACGCGGCGAACAACATCGCCCGGGCCGTCCAGCGCCTCGCCCGCCGCGGGGATACCGGCCTTGCCGGGATCATCTGCAACAGCAACGGCGACCTCGCGTTCGAGAAGGCCTTTGTCCCCGAGTTCGCGCGGAGGCTCGGCACCCCCTTCGTCCGGTTCGTCCCGAGGAGCCCGGTCATCCAGGCCTGCGAGCTCGAGGGAAAGGCCGTGGTGGAGCATTCCCCTGGATCACCGGAGGCCGGGGTCTTCCGGGAGCTGGCCCGGGACATCCTCGCGAACGACTCGAGGGTCATCCCGACGCCGATAAACGACCTCGCCGAGCTCGAGCAGATGTACCGCAAGTACCGGAGCTGAAGGAATCCTGTCTCAATACTCGTATATACCCGGCCCGGGAAACCAGTGAGGGAGCATACCGTCCACAGGGAGTGGGTAATTTCGTCACTGATTGACAAGGTCCGCGCCGCCGGAAATCCGATGGAAACATCCCGGGGCGGCATCGACTACAAGTGGATCGTCCTCTCGATCACGACCATCGAGATGTTCATGGTATCGGTGAACGGGAGCATCACCCTCATCTCCCTCCCCGCGATTTTCAACGGGATCGAGGTCGACCCCTTCACCTCCTTCCAGTACCTCCTCTGGGTCCTCATGGGGTACAGCCTGGTCACCGCGACCCTGCTCCTCTCCTTCGGCAGGCTCTCGGACATGTACGGGAGGGTGCGGCTCTATAACGTCGGGTTCGCCATCTTCACGGTGGGCTCCGTCCTCCTGTTCCTCACCCCGGACAAGGGGGATGCCGGGGCCATGGAGCTCATCGTTTTCCGCCTGGTCCAGGCCGTCGGGGCGTCCTTCACCTTCTCCAACAGCGCGGCCATCCTCACCGACGCCTTTCCCCCGAACGAGCGGGGGAAGGCCCTCGGCCTCAACATGATCGCCTTCCTCTCGGGGCAGTTCATCGGCCTCATCCTCGGCGGCATCCTCGCCTACTTCAACTGGCGGTACGTCTTCCTCGTGAGCGTGCCCGTCGGGATCCTCGGGACCATCTGGGCGTTCCTCAAGCTGAAGGAGAGCCCGATCCCCCGCCGGGCCCGGAGGATCGATGTCTGGGGGAACCTCTCCTTCATCGGGGGGCTCACCATCTTTCTCGTCGGCATCACCTACGGGCTTCTCCCGTACGGGAACGACCCCATGGGGTGGGGGAACCCGTGGGTCATTGCATCCATCCTCCTCGGGCTCGCGCTCCTCGCCACCTTCCCTTTTATCGAGAACCATGTCGAGGACCCCATGTTCCGCCTGGACCTGTTCCGGAACCGCATCTTCTCCCTTGCAAACATCGCGGGGTTCCTGGGCGCCATCGCCCGGGGAGGGGTGATGTTCCTCCTGATCATGCTCCTCCAGGGCATCTGGCTCCCCCTCCACGGGTACAGCTACGAATCTACCCCCTTCTGGGCCGGGGTGTTCATGCTGCCCCTCACCGCCGGGTTCGTGATCATGGGACCCCTCTCCGGCTGGCTGTCCGACCGGTACGGTTCCCGGTGGTTCGCCACGGGCGGGATGGTCCTGATCGCCCTGTCGTTCGTGGTGCTCGCCATGCTCCCCTACGACTTCGAGTACCCCGTCTTTGCGGTCGCCCTCCTCGTGATGGGCCTCGGGAACGGTATGTTCGGGGCGCCGAACATCGCGGCCATCATGAACGCGGTCCCGCCGGAAGAGCGGGGGGCAGCCTCGGGGATGAGGTCCATGCTCCAGAACAGCGGCATGGTCATCTCCATGGGGATGTTCTTCACCATCGTCATCGTGAGCCTCACGCAGACCTTCCCGCCGGAGCTCGCCGCCTCCCTGACGAGCGCGGGGGCGCCGGAGCTCATCGCCCCCATGAGCGTCATACCTCCGACGGGCGCCCTTTTCGCCGCCTTCCTCGGCTACAACCCGGTGACCACCATCCTCGCCTCGGTGCCGCAGTCTGTCCTCGCGACCATCAGCCCCGCCACCCTCGCGGTCCTGACCGGCATCACCTGGTTCCCGACGACCCTTGCCCATGCCTTCCTGCCTTCCCTCGGTGTCTCATTC
Organism: Methanomicrobiales archaeon; assembly: GCA_035506435.1. Lineage (GTDB taxonomy): Archaea > Halobacteriota > Methanomicrobia > Methanomicrobiales > JACTUA01 > JACTUA01. The sequence goes on along the minus strand of DATJPK010000109.1, from coordinate 8,218 downwards.
CTGATCGGCGCGGGGATCTCCCTCATTGCTGCCTTCCTTTCGGCGATGCGGGGGTCGAAATACGTCCACGAGATCGACGGGCAGTCCCCGGGAGGCCGGGACGGGGCCGAAGATGCCGGCGATGCGGCGTCCCATGCCGACCTGCCGGGGTGAGAACCTTCTTGCCCCGGCACGGGCAAGGGTGAGTCGATGAAGAAACTCTTCGACCACATCCTCCTCGCAACCGACGGGTCGGAGAAGAACCTGCCCGCGGTGACGAAGGCGCTGGAAATCGCCCGCACCTGCGGCTCAGCCCTCCACGCGGTCTACGTGATCGACGATACCCCGTACAGCTCCGCACCGACGGAGATCCTGCCTGCCGACGTATACGCGATGTCCCGGGAGGAGGGCGAGAAGGCGCTGGACCGGGTGAGGGACATGGCGGGCGGGATAAAGGTGGAGACCCTCGTCCTCGCGGGAAGACCCTCGCATGTCATCACCGACTTTGCTGCCCGGAACGGGGTCGACCTGATCGTCGTCGGTTCCCAGGGGAAGAGCGGCCTTTCGAGGCTCATCCTGGGGAGCACAGCGGAGAGCATCATCCGCACGGCCCGGTGCATGGTGCTCGTGGTGAAGGACACCTGACCGGCCAGGACGAGCGGTGAGTGTTCCTTCTCACCGGCGGGAGACCCCGGCGCCCGCCTCCTCCTTGATCTCCTCGAGGAACCTCGCGGCATAGGCAAAGAGCCCGTCATTCGGGTTGTAGAGGGGATAGATCTCGGAAAACGAGAAGATGGCGTCGAAGATGTTCGTCCGGGGGAGGACGTCGGTGTACTTCAGGAGGTAGAGCATCGCGATGGTCGGCGACCGGGAGACCCCGGCGATGCAGTGGATCAGGACGTTTTTCCCGCCGGCCAGCTGCCGGTGGGTGAACTCGAGGGCCGGGGCGACGCAGGCGGTGTTCACCTGGTCCACCTTCATCGCGTCCTCGAATGCAAGGAAAAGCTCGGTCCCGTCCTTCGAGAGGATGGCATCCTTCGGGGGGACCCGGTGCTTCTCCACGTAGCGGCGGTGCATGTTCCGCTCGGCATGGATGACCGCCCAGCCGGGCTTTCCCCTGACCAGGTCGTTGTCCTCGAGGTCTCCGATGAACAGGTTCCTGATGATCTCTTCCATCCCGGCGGTGCCCCCGAAATGTACCTCTCTACCGGGAGGCAATCAATTTTCTCTCCCCCACGGCGCCGAATCCGTTGCCGTATCCGCCCAGCCTCGGTGGTGGTGGCGGCGGGTGAGAGAACCATCAGGTTCTTGAACCTTCGCTCCTATCGCACCCCGCCTGATGGCGGGTCGCTCCTGGTCGGGTTCTGATGAACCCTCGCTGGTCGCACCCTGCCTGATGGCGGGTCGCTCCTAGTCGGGTTCTGATGAACCCTCCTATCTCCCGAAGTACTCCGACACCTTCCGCAGGTTCTCCCGGACCGGGAGTCCCTGGGGGCACTTGTCCTCGCACTCGCCGCAGTCCTGGCAGCAGGAGGCATACGAGGGGACCCCGTCGAAGAACCCGCCGAGGAACATGCTGTACTGCTGGGCCACGGACTCCTTCGCGTCGTACATGTGCGCCTGGTTGTAAAGCTCGAAGCACTCGGGGATGCTCACCCCGTGGGGGCAGGGCTGGCAGTACTTGCAGCCGGTGCAGGGGATGGCCATCCGCTTCCTGAACTCCTTCTTCACCCGGTCGTAGAGGGCAAGTTCCTTCTTCGTGAGCGTGCCCGGTTTCCCGGTGTCTGCGAAGGAGACGTTCTCCACCACCTGGTCGAAGGTGGACATCCCCGAGAGAACGACGGTGACCTCGGGGTGGTTCCAGACCCAGCGGAGCGCCCATTCTGCCGGTGTGCGCTCTGCCGGGGCTTTCTGCCAGAGCTCCGTTATACCGGGGACATCGCGGGCGAGGAGCCCCCCGCGGATCGGTTCCATGACCACGACCCCGAGCCCCTTCTTCGCGGCGTAGTGGAGGCCCTTCGTGCCTGCCTGGTAATCCTCGTCCATGAAGTTGTACTGGATCTGGGCGAAGGTCCAGTCATAGGCATCGACGATCTTCCGGAAAAGCTTCGTCGTGTCGTGGAAGGAAAACCCGGCATACCGGATCCTCCCGTCGGCGATGGCGTCGTCGAGGAACTCGAGAACCCCGAGGGTGGTGAGCCGCTCCCAGAACGGCCCGATCAGGCCGTGGACAAGGTAAAAATCGATGTGGTCCGTCCTGAGCTTCGCGAGCTGCTCGTCGAGGTATTTGTCCATGTCCCCCCGGGAGCCGATCAGCCAGCTTGGGAGCTTCGTTGCCAGGTGGATCCGTTCGCGGTACCCGTCCCGGAGGGCAGCACCCACCGCCGGCTCGCTCTCGCCATTGTGGTAGGGGTACGCGGTATCGACGTAGTTGACCCCGTGGTCGACGGCGTACCGGATCATCCGGGTCGCCTCCGGCACATCGACATGGCCGTCGGGGAGGACCGGTAGCCGCATCGCCCCGAACCCGAGAATCGAAAGCCCGGGTTCCGCCTTCTTCATCTTCCGGTAGAGCATCGTGATTCTCCTGCGCCTGTTCGATCACATTTCCCTGCACCCATATGAAACCTCCATCCCCTGCCCTGCCATCCCGCCCGGGAACGGAGGGTTCTTGAGGTGCCGGGAAGAGATCCTATCCGTTTCTCCCGACAGCCGGTCGGGAACGACCTTCGAGGTGCATCATGGAGTTCAAGGGCAGCCAGACCGAGAAGAACCTGCTCGCCGCCTTCGCCGGGGAGTCACAGGCGCGGACGAGGTACAGCTTTTTCGCGAGCGTCGCGCGTAAGGAAGGATACGAACAGATCTCCGGGATCTTCCAGGAGACCTCGGACAACGAGCGGGAACATGCCCAGCTGTTCTTCAACCACCTGAAGGGGGGCACCGCCGAGATCACCGCCTCCTACCCGGCGGGCATTACCGGATCCACTGCGGCAAACCTGAAGGCCGCCGCCGAGGGGGAGAAGTTCGAGTGGGGGACGCTCTACCCCGGTTTCGGGGCGGTGGCGGAGAAGGAGGGGTTTGCCGACGTGGCGAACACCTTCCAGCAGGTCGCGAAGGTGGAGGCGTACCACGAGCGGCGTTATCTGAAGCTCCTTGAAAACGTCGGGAAGGGGACGGTTTTCAAGCGGCCTGCGGCGATAAAATGGAAATGCCGGAACTGCGGGTACGTCCACGAGTCGGCCGAGGTCCCCCTGAAATGCCCCGTCTGCGCCCATGCGAGGGCCTATTTCGAGGCCTGGTGCGAGAACTACTGACCCTCCCCCATCCTGTTTCTGCAGCCCGCCGTGACCCCGAGACGGGACGCTCCTTTCCCGCCCTCCAGCGCGGTCAGGCCGGGTGTTCACCGTCGGCCTTTCTCCGGGCCACCAGCGTGGTGACGGCCGAGTAGGCGATGGCCGCGAGGGTCACGAGGATCGCAAGGTCAAAGAGCAGGTTCACGTAGTCCTGGATGATGTCGAAACTCCCGACGTAGTACCCGAGGAGGACGGTGACCCCGCACCACAGGACCGCCCCCGCGAGGTTCACCACCACGTACCGTCCGTAGTCCATGGAATCAAGGCCCGCGAAGAAGGGAGGGAGGTTGACGGCGGGGATGAACCGGCTGATCACGACGGAAACGGGCCCGAACCGCTCCATGAAGGCCCGGGTCTTCTCGATGTTCCTCCCATGGAGGATGTTGGGGCAGAACCGCCGGCAGACGGCGAGGGAGAAGAACCTCCCGGTCCAGTAGTTCAGGTCGTACCCGACGTACGCTCCCGCGACGGATGCAGCAAGCACCCAGCCGAGGGACACCTGGCCCGAGACCGCAAGGGCCCCTGCGATGAAGAGGAGGCTGTTCTCGGGAACCGGCGTGATGATGAACACGGCGCCGACCAGGATCACGACGAAGACGATCACGTAGAACCAGAAGCCCGAGTGGATCGCAGGTCCGAGGAGGGACGGGGCGTTCTCCGTCGACGCGTTGAAGATCCCGGTGAGCAGGCTCATCCCATCCCCTGCTTACTCCCCTACCTATAAGAATACCGCGGGACATTTTCCGGGGTCCGTGCCGGGGCACCCGGTCCCCGGATGGTCGGGGACGGGCCGCGGGAATCCACACCATTCCTTTTATGGCCGGGAAGGGGAAACCTCCATCCATGACCATCAAGGTGATCCCCGTCGAGGGGCTCCCACTCATCCGGAAAGGAGACGACATCCCGGCGCTTACCTGCGAACGGTTCGGGTTTGAAGACGGGGACATCCTCGTCCTTGCATCGACCATCTATTCGAAGGCGAAGGGGTTCACCCGCAGGCTCGCCGATATCCGGCCCTCTGAGCAGGCCGAGCGGATCGCGAAGCGGGACCGGGAGGACCCCCGGTTTGTCCAGTCCGTACTCGACGAGGCAAAGGATGTCCTGCTCGAGCATCCCTTCATCCTCTCGGAGCTGCCCTTCGGCCATATCGGCGTCAGGTCGGGAGTGGACCGTTCCAACATCGAGGACGGGATGGTGATCCTCCTCCCGCCCGACCCGATGGGCGGCGCCCGGGAGATCCGGGAGGCCATCCGCGCCCGGACCGGGAAGGACGTCGGGGTCATTATCACCGACACCTGCGGCCGGGCGTTCCGGAGGGGCCAGACGGGGAATGCCGTCGGGTGGGCGGGCTTCCCCGCCATCCGCGACTACCGGAACGACACCGACCTGTTCGGCCACGTCCTCCTTATCACCGAGGAGGCGGTGGTCGACGAGATCGCGGGGTTTGCGAACTTCGTGATGGGCGAGAGCCACCAGGGCATCCCGGCGGCGGTCTTCCGGGGCTGCGGCCGGTGGACCGGCCACGACGACCTCTATTTCAGGCCAGCCGAGGACATCATCCGGAAGGCCGTCGGGGTGTACGTGGCAGGGACCGGGAAGAAGAAGTAACCGAAGCGAATGCGCCAGGTGAGTTCAGAGGAACCCAATCGCACCCCGCCTGATGGCGTCGCCGCGACTTCGTCGCTGCACTCCCATTTCCTTTGGAAATGGTCGTGGTCGCTCCAGGTCGGGTTCTACGAACGACGACCCTGGCAGGGGCGGCGGTGAGAGAACCATCAGGTTTTCGAACCCTCCCTGCGGTCAATAAGCCGCCTCGGCCGTGCCGGGACCCGCGAGAGCTCGAGGCCCCCCGGTTCCGCGAACCTGAAGGTGAAACCCAGGGTCCCTTCGTCGACGATTTTCCGCAGGCGGGGGTTGTTCCCGATGAAACCCCGGATGAACCGGTCCCGGATCCCTTCCCGGTCCGCCCCGCGCGGGTCGCGGACCTCCACCGAGACCCGGAGAACGACCCCGCCGGGCCGGTCGCCCGGTACGAGGAACGACTCGTACTCCCCGGTCAGGTCCTCCAGGTTCTCCCGCTGGAACACGCCACGTTCCACGTCGATGCGGCCGAAATATACCCCGGCGACCCGGACGGTCTCGGCATCCCTGGTGGGGTTCATGATCCGCAGGTGTGTCCGGCCGCAGGGACAGCGCTCCCGGGAGATCACCGCCGAGCTGTCCCCGGTATCGTAGTTGAGGAGGAGGGTGCCGCAGTGCTCCCCCTTCCCGATGAGCGTCGAGAGGACGATCCGGCCGCACTCACCGTCGGGAACGAACGACCGGAGCCCTGGGTCGTAGATATCCAGATGGACTAGGTCCTCGGGCACGTGGAGGCCGAGGTGCCGCTCGCACTCCCCGCACATGGTCCCCTCGGTCGATCCATAGGTGTTGTGGACCGGGCAGCCCCAGGTCTCCTCGATGTAAGCCCTCGACTCGGGGGCGAAGGACTCGCCGCCGGCGACGAGCCTCTTCACCCCGGACTCCGCGGGTTGGATGCCCTCCGCCGAAAGCTCGCGGGCGAGGGCGAGGAACCGGAAGACCGACCCGACGATGGCCGTCGGGTGGTACCGCCCGATGATCCTCGCCGGGGCGTAGCAGGTGCCCCCGGGGATCATGGTCATCCCGATGGCCCGGGCCGAGAGGGTCATGGTGTTCGCCCCCACGTTCCGACCATAGGGGAAACAGATGACGACCCGGTCGCCCTTCGAAAAGCCCTGCGAGACGAAGGCGCGGGCGTACTTCTCGGCGTACCGTTCCCAGTCCTGCCATGTGAGGAAGAAGGCCTTCGGGGTGCCGCTCGTGCCGCTCGTCTCGTGGACGGTGAACACCTCGGGCCAGTCCACGCTCCGGAAGAGGAAGTCCGGGGTATCGGGCGGCTGGCTGGCCCGGATGGTATCCCCGGACACCAGCGGGAGGCCGAGGAGGTCTTCGTGGTCCCTGACAGAGGCGGGGTCGATGCCATGGCTCCTGAACCATGACCGGTAGAAGGGGGAGTGTTCGGCGGCGTAGGCGACCGTGTACCGCACCTGCTCATCAACGAGGGCATCGAGGGCATCGCGGGGGGCGGTCTCGATGTCCTCATTGTAGTACCTGGACACTGCCATACTAGATATTCCGGTCAATATATTGTAGGGGGTAACATCCTCCGGACCTTAAAGTTGAGACGGGAGAAATTCATTGTTGGTGAAAAATTAGAATATTACCTGAATTGCCTTCGTGTTCTGACGGCCAGGAAAACGCAAATAAATCCGGAGATGATTATCACCGGAATCATAGCATTTGGAAATTCCGGGACCGACCCATGAACAATAATATAATGAGTCTTTTTTGTCGTATCGCTGCTCGTTTCATTTGTGATCGAAAGAGTGACAGAATAACTTCCCTCCTGGGTATATTCATGACCCGGATTATGCTCCTGTAGGGTGTTTCCATCACCGAAATCCCAGCTCCACGATGTAGGAGAACCGGACGAAGTATCGCTGAAGCTTACCTGCAATGGTGCGACCCCTTCCGTGGGAGAAGCGAGGAAATCCGCCTTCAGATTCCCGGCGTCATAACAGAAGTCACTTCTCTCTTTTTCGTCGAGAACACTGTCGTAAATTTTTAATTCGTCGATCGCTCCGTTGAGGAATGGCTTGTAATCGAAATTATCTGCATGCATATTTGCCAAAAAGATTTTCGGTACAGCGTTCAGGGATCCTTTACCCCCGACGGCCGTTCCTTCCAGTTTCCCATTGACATATAGTTGAATCTCCCCGGACAAGGCATTTCGAGTGCCAATAATACTCACCCAATGACCGGTATTCACCTGTGATTGTGAGACAATGTTCGGATGAGTCAATGAGTCGTCTGCTCCGAAAATTATTTGATTTCCTCCCAGACTGATGCCCCAGTCGTGGCCCGACCCGATATTTTCGTTATCCACTATACCGGTGGCCCCATACCAGTGCGAGTTCTCCCGGTTCATCCCGATATCGGTGGTATTCACCCAGAAACAGGTTGTGAAATCGTTCTCCGTGATCCGGTCGAACGAAATAAAATCATTAATTCCATTGTAATGGAATGCATTGCCCTTGATGCCCTGAATAACAATTGGAGCACCATGGATTTCGCCCTGATGCCCATTACCCGAATCGTCCAGGACGAACACTGAATTCGATGTAACGAAATCGAATGAATAGTAAAGCATCTGAGATGCTGAAGCTGGAAGAGTGAAGAATCCCATTACAACAACGATCACCAAGAGTAATGATTGCACATTCAAGGATACCCACGCCATTCTTCTCACCCCTTACCGGTGGGGTGGTGGTTCTCATCTTATAGTATATAATTCTTTCTTTATTGTTAACAACTTACACCTGATATTTTGGGTGAGATTTGGAAAAAAGTAATATTTTTACGTTACCTGCAGACCTGATTTCAGCCAAGGGTCTTGTTTTCCCCGGTCAGCCCTGCTGCCGCGACCGGGGGCGCCCCGGCACCTGCCCTTCCTTCCACAGGTTGATCAGGACGACGATGAAGTACACGACGAGTACCAGGGTCGCGAACCCGAGGATCGGGTATTTCAGCTCCCTGAGCACGTCGACACCGTACCATCCCGAGAGAAAGAGGACACTAATCACGAAAACCCCGTAGAGGAGTATCTCGTTCCTGATCCCCCGGATCGCCTCCCGGAGCACTTCGCCGAGGGCGATCCCTGCTGTTTCCGGCCTGCTCCCCGCAGGCATGGCTATCCCCCCTGTACCCGGTGGTCCCGCGCCGTGGTCATCTGCGCGGGCCGGAAAAGAGAATATTCAATCTGTTCTTGAATAGGTTTTGGGCGGGCGTGGCGAAGGTGCCCGGGG
>DATJPK010000108.1:0-8940 GCA_035506435.1 Methanomicrobiales archaeon | reverse complement strand
CGGGAGATGACTGCCTGGAAAATGTCCCCGGCGAGGATGTACTCCTTCACTTTTCTCACCGACTCCTCGAAGGCCGGCCTTGGGATCGCAGATCTCCGGGACAGGGGGTCGGCCTTTCCGGGGAGGAGGAAGAACTCATCCCCCTTCTCCTCCAGCTCGCGGATACGTCCGTCGAGGGCGAGGATCCTTTCCCGGCCCACCCGGTACAGCTCGGCTGGATCTGCGTCGTAGGTGAGCACCGGCGACGAGAAGATGTAGATCTTCCCGGCAACGTGGTCGAGGACGACGGAGTCCCGGGCCATCATGAACTGGGCGAGGGGCAGGCCGGTGCCTGGCTTTTCCAGCCGGGACAGCTTCCGGACGAGATCGAAGGTTACGTCATAGGACAGATATCCCACCATCCCGCCGAAGTACCGGGGGGCCTTCAGGTTCATGAAATGGAACCTGCGGAGGATGGACTCGAGGCCGCTGATGGCATCTCCGCCGGCGGGGGAGCGGGCGATGGAGAGGAACGGCTCCCGGCCTTCGACCCGCACCCCGTTTCCGAAGGTGACGGTCAGGGCCGGGTTCTTCCCGAGGAAGGAGTACCGGGCCATCTTCTCGCTCCCCTCCATGGATTCGAGGAGAAACCCCCGGTCCCCCGGGAGGCCGGCATAGATGGTGAGCGGGGAGATGCGCGGGATCGGCCGCTCCAGGGAGAGGGGGATCACGAGCGGGCGGGGCTGGTGCTCCACCGCGGCGATGAACTCATCCTCTGTGAGGTTCAGGGTTTGGTCTATTCCGCTCTCCGGATCTGGTGAGGCTGGTTCAGCGTGAGACATGATTATCCATGGTTATCATTGTACTTACTTATACATTGTGGTACATGTGTGCTGAGAAAGATTCAGGGCAATGTGTGGCAGGGACGTTTCAGGTTCCGGGGGAATCTGCAGAAAGATGAAAAGAGATCCCGGAATTTTCGGAAATTCCAGGTCTTACTCGGTCGCCGACCGCACCGTGAGGAACACCGGGCCCCTCACGTCGATCTTCTTCTTCCGGTCGGTGATGGACCGCATCGCATAGTCTGCGACCTTCAGGTTCACGTCGCTCGGGAACTTGGACATCTTCACCTGGACCGTGGTGCCCTTCCCGCACCGGGCGGCCTCCTCGATCCGGGCAGCGGCAAGGGCGGCAACCGCGTCGATGTAGACGATACCGGTCGAGACCCCCTCCTTCCGGACCTGCGCCCATTTCTCGGCGTCCGGAACCCCGAGAATGTTCCCCTGGTGGACGAAGACCTCGTTCCCGCAGGCCGGGCCGAGGAGCTTCGCGTTTTGCTCCGGCTCCTCGACGAAGACCTTCACCCGGTGGCCGAGGAGATCGCCCTCCCATGCCATGAAGGAGCAGGGGCCGGGAGCCGTCGGGTTGGCAAGGCCGGTGTCCCTGATGGCCCGGGCGATGAACCGCCCGGTCACCGTCGACGGCTCCTCCTTCAGCGACACGGCGCCGGCGAGCTCACGGTCCGTGAGGTCGCGGGGGAAGAACTGGGGGTAGGACATGACCCGCACATCTTCCTGCCCCGTGAGGATCATGGCAAGGCGCTCGACGCCGAGGCCCAGGTTCATGACCGGGACCCCGATCCCGTACTCGGCGAGGGCCGAGGGGGAGTACACCCCGAAGGTGGCGACCTCCACCTCGCCCCGGACGGGGTGGGTGGCATACACCTCGGTCTGGGACCCCGGCATGTAGTACTTGGACCGCTTCTCGTCGGGCTTGAAGGTGAACTTCGTGAAGCCAAAGGCCGAGAGGAGGGCCTCGACAACGGCCTTCCCGTCCTCGTTTGTCACGTCCTCTCCTGCGACCACGCAGGAGGCCGAGTGGTAGGTCATGAGCCGGGTGGGCCCCTCCTCCTGCTCCCGGCGGAAGCAGCGGTCCACCGAGAAGAGCCGGATGGGGTGCGGCCGGCGTTCCCAGCTCGCCGAGAGGGTGAGGAACCAGCCGCTCGTCATGTGGCTCCTGAGGGTCCGCCGGGTGGACTCGGGGGAGAGTTCACGGAACTCGGGGAAGACCCGGTCCATCACCTTCACGACGGTGGCATCGTCGGCGGCGAGCACCTCCGAGATGGCATGGACGAGGTCGTCGCCCTCCACCTCGCCCTTCTTGTACCCGTGCAGGGTCTCGCGCAGCCGGCCCTCCACGTCGGGCCCGACCGGCCGGCCCAGGATCTCCCCGATGGCGTCGAGACGCTCCTTCCCGATCCCGACGTTCGGCCGGGGAAGGCCCCCGAGGTAGAAGACCCGGTCGAGGACCGCCATCGCCTCGGGGCCGAACTGCCGGTACACCTCCTGCTCGTCCACGATGAGAGGGTTGCAGCTCTCCTCGAAGCCGAGCGAGAGGTACACCTCCCTGAGCCGGTGGATGGTGTCAAAGACCGGGTGGGGCCTTGCCCGGGGATAGCGGAGCCGGGGGTACCGCCCGTCGCCGCCGGGCGGGGTGAGCACCTCCGGGCCCTCGTGCCATGCCCGCTCGAAGTCCTCCCTCGCCCGTTCCCTGTACTTCCCTGTATCGAACCTCATGCCACCCGCTCCAGGAGCACCACCCGGCTCGCCGGGCTCTCGTCCCTGACCTCGTAGCCGGAGCAGCCCGCGAGGGAGGAGGCAAAGGCCTGGATCTCCCCGTGCCCGGGCATGTTCTCCTTCTTCAATCGTTTTCTACTGTATCCCAAAAACATATAACCCTTCACTTCCACGAACCGGGCCCCGGAATCCTGGATCAGCCTCGCATAGAGGTCCGGTCTCGCGTCGTTCTCCCCCCGGACCAGGGTGATCCGCACCGCCGACCTCCTCTTCCCGAGCAGCCCGAGGCTCTCCACGACCTGCTCCCAGCTGTCGGCGACGGGACGGCAGACCCGTTCATAGGTCTCCCGGTCGGGGGCGCAGAGCGAGACGTAGGTCTGGAACGGGTGCGTCTCCCCGAGGACCCAGGGCCGGGTGCCGTTCGAGACGAGGAAGGTGGTGTAGCCCCGGTCATGGATGAGGTCGACGAGCCGGGGGAGGTGGGGGTAGCAGGTCGGCTCACCCGAGAGGGAGATGGCGACGTGCCGGGGTGCGAGGGCCTCGTCGAACTTCCCCGGGGGGACCCGGTACGAGGGCTTGTATCCCGAAAGGGCCCGCTTCTGGAGGTCGGGGAGCCGTTCCACGATGAGCTCCGGCGGGATATCCTCGTCGGCGGCAGGCTCGTGCTCGAAAGACCGCCAGCAGAAGAGGCACCGCTGGGTGCACCGCAGGGTCGGGGTCATCTGGATGCAGCGGTGGCTCTCGATCCCGTAGAACCGGTGCTTGTAGCACTGCTCCCCGCCGCAGAGGGCCCTCTTGCACCAGAGGCAGGGCTTCACCGCCGCCGAACCACGCGGGGAAACGAACTGGTAGCCCTGCTTCCTGAGCGCGACCCTGGGTGGCTCACATGGTGTCGAGGGCATCGATCCCGAGGGTGGTGAGGGCCTCAGAGAGGGTATTCGCCGTCGCGGCGACGAGGGTGAGCCTGCTCTCCCGAATCGCCCCTTCGCTCTTCAGGACCGGGAGGTGCTGGTAGAAGGTGTTGAAGAGGTTCGCGAGCTCGTGGACGTAGATGGCGAGGAGGTGGGGCCGGAGCTCGACGGTTACCTGCTCGACGACCGCGGGGAACCGGGCGATGGCCTTTGCAAGCGCGATCTCCATCGGTTCCCGGAACTCAAAGGCGTTTTTGAAAGGCCCCGCCTTCTCCAGGATGGAGCAGGCCCGGGCATGGGCATACTGGATGTACGGGCCGCTCTGCCGCTCGAAGTCGAGGGCCTCCTTCCAGTCGAAGACCATCGCCTTCTCAGGGGAGATCTTCACCATGTCGTACCGGACCGCAGCGATGCCCACCGACCGGGCGATGGCACGCCTCGCCGGTTCGCCGAGCTCCGTGCGCCGGGAGGTCACCTCGTCAAAGGCTCTCGCCGCCACCTCCGCGACGAGGGCGTCCGCCGAGACGAACTTCCCCGCCCGGGTGGACATGGAGCCCTCGGGGAGGGAGACGAACTCGAAGTGGACGATCTCGGGGGGCGTCTCTCCAAGCAGCTTCAGGGTTGCGATGAGCTGGGCGCCGATGAGCTTATGGTCGGCCCCGAGGACGTCGATGATCCGGCCGAAGTTCCGGGCCTTCCAGGTGTGGTAGGCAAGGTCCCGGGCGGCATAGACCGTGGTCCCGTCGCTCCGCCGGAGGATGTAGGGCTTCTTGAACCCCTGGGCGGCAAGGTCGAGCCAGACGGTCTCGTCCTCCCGGTATTCCTCCAGCCGCTTGATCCTGCCGAGGACCATCTCCACGTAGCTGTTCCTGATGAAGTCGCTTTCCCAGATGAACCGGTCATGGGAGACCCCGAGGTCAGCGAGGGTCTTCTTAATCCCGTCGAGGCAGGTGGTGACCGCGGCCCGGAACTTCCTCATGACCTCCGGATCCCCTGCCTCGACCTTCTGCATGAGCCGGTCGATCTCCGCGAGGGCCTCCGTGTTCCCCTCGAGGTCCCGGTTCGCGGCGATGTAGGCGTTCGCGATCCTGTCGTCGCCTTTCATGCCCGCATCCCCGGCCCCGTACCGGTCCACCGCCCAGACGACGATGGCTATCTGCCTCCCCATGTCGTTCACGTAGTAGTGGGTCTCGATGCGGTGCCCCGCCTTCCGAAAGGCCCGGGCCAGGCAGTCGCCGATGATGGTGTTCCTGATGTGCCCTACGTGGAGCGGGCCGTTCGGATTCGCCGAGGTGTGCTCGATGACCACCCGGTCATCCTTCGGCGGAAGAGCCCCATACCCCGGCGCGAGAGCCGACCTGATGGAATCCCGGAGGTAGGACTCGCCGAAGGTAAAGTTCAGGTACGGGCCCGTTGCCTTGATCCCGATCCCGGCAAGGGCGGGGTCGGCGGCAAGATCCTTCGCGAGGCTGGCGGCGATCTGAGCCGGGGCGTTCCGTTCCTTCTTAGCGAGCGCGAAGGAAATCGTAGAGGCGAGGTCGCCGTGCTCCCCGCCGTCGATGAGACAGGGGTCTGCCATCCCGGTCGCACCTTCGATGGCATGTGCGATTTTTTCGTAATATTCGAGGAACATCAGTATCCCGTCCGGTACCGGAGGATGGCCGCAATCCCGCCGAAGGCATTGAAGAGCATCGAGCCCTCCTCGAACTCGTCCGAGATGATCTCGACCCTCGTCCCGGTCTTATCGGCGAGCTGGGTGAGGGCCTCGACGATGTCCACCTCCTCCTCGATGACGAGGGGGGTCGAACAGGAGGGGCAGCTCCCGAGCTCGATCTCGTGGATCTTCGCCCCTGCCTCGGTCTGGACCGTCGCCTCGTGCCGGTGGCTGCAGTTCGGGCACTTGATCCGGACGTGGAGTTTGCGAAGCCGGGATGAGAGGATCAGGGTATCGACGGCCCCCGCCTCCAGGTTCTTTCTGACCGACTCCTCGCCGTAGGCCGCGTTCCCGTTCTCCTTTACGAGCTCCTGCAGGAACCGGGTCATGATCTGCTTCTCCCGGACGATGTCCATCCCCTTGAGGGCGTCCTGCGCCGCATCCACGAGCTCCGAGAGGCCGCTCTCGTTCGTGTACGACACGTCGAAGAGGCCGATGATCCGCTTCTGGATCTCGTGGTGGAGGAACCCGCCTGCCTCGAACTCCTCCTTCGTGGGGGACGGGCCGCCGATGAGCACCCCCTTGAACCGCTCGAAAAAGTCTTTCTCGGCGAGGAAGGCGGTGCTCGCCCGCTCACCCACCTTCTTCATGAACTCGTTGATGGCGATGAGCCGGAGCCGTGCGAACCGGACCGAGGACTGGCCGCCCTTGCGCTGCTTCCCCGGAACGGTGGAGGTGGCCCCCGAGAGGGGCTCGATCCGGTCGCCCCGGAGGAACCCCCAGTAGGCCTCCCGCCGGTCGAGCACGATGAGGCCGTACACCTGCTTCTCGGTGAGCATGTTCCGCAGGGGCTCGAGCTCGAACTTCGAGGAGCACCGGTACATGGACAGGGACAGGGGCTCGGGCGGCTCGATGACGGTGCACTCGAGGTCGGAACGGTCGCCCTGGGTGCGCTGCACCGTTCCGCAGAAGACCGCTATCCCGTTCGGCGGCGGGCGCCTGTAGTACTTGAGCCGGGCGAGGACCGAGGAGATGGCCGACTGGACGTTCGTCCGGGTCTGCTTGGACTTGATGTTCGAGCACTGGCCGAACTCGTCCCTGAGCTGGGCCGTCACGTCGTGGATCTGCTTGTCGGGCGGGATGTAGAGGGTGATGAGTTCCGTGCCGCTCCCCTCCTTCGCCTCCAGCTTTTCGAGTGTCTTTTTGAACTCGTACCGGCGCCGGGCCTCGTCCTGTTCCTGCTTTGCCTCGGCCTCCTTCTCGGTGCTCACTTCGTCAGGCTCCCCGGATGATCCCTTTCACCCGGATTCTTCCCATAGTATGGTGGGCGTTGCTATATAAACCATCGAGCGTGATAGGTGCGTGTCACGCCGCGGTGCAGATCTCCTCCACCCGCGCGTCAACCTCCCCGTTCTCGCCATGGGTCCCGTTGAAGACGATGAACTCCTTCGGCTCCAGGGCCCGGCTGAACAGCTCCTCCCCCTGCTCGAACGGGATGATGGTGTCCCGCCGGGAATGGAAGATCCACACCGGCCGGGGGGAGATCCTCCCGATGACATGGTCCGGGTCGATGGAGAGCAGGAACCGGGAGGCGTTCCCGGTATACTCGTTCCCGGCGAGCCCGAAACCGGAAGTGGATACCCCGATATAGCCAGCGAACCCGGGGTCGGCAGCCGCGGCGATGGCGGCGTATCGCCCGCCGTTGGAGGCCCCCATCGCGTACACCGGCACCTTCAAACGGGCAGAGACGAGCCCCTGCGCGGCGACGAGGTCGCAGGCGGTCTTGTAAAACTCGGGCCACACACCGCCGTTGAAGGCGAGGTAATCCCGGTCAGGATTGAAGCCCCTCCCCTGCGTTTCCCCGCCGTTCCCCCGGAGGTCGAGGACGAGGGCCGCGCACCCGGTCATGGTATAGGTTCCGACCCGCCCCTTCTCCAGTTCCTTCGTAATCCCGGCACCGGGTGCGAGGACCACTGCCCCGCGAGGCGCCGGGGGGACGGCGAGGAGCCCGTATACCTCCTCGTCGATGTTATGGAAGGAGATCTCTGACAGGGTCACCGAGGCGTTCTGTTCGAGGACGCGCTCGTTCACGGTAGCCGGAGCAGGACAGGAGAGGGAGAGATAGCCATCGCCCGACACTGACCAGGAAGGGCCGCCGGCCGCCGCGCCGGTTCCCGGCCCGGAGCATCCCGCGGCGAGGATCATGCCTCCCAGGATGATGGCGAGAACCGGGGCGAGCTGCCGCATTTCCTCACCCCAGGCACCGGGCGACGAGCGCGATGGTCTTTGCATCCCGGATCCTGCCGTCGCGGACCATCGCGAGCAGCCCGGTGATCGGGACCCTGACCACCTCGATCTCCTCGTCCTCGTCCTTCGCGAACGCATGCGACGGGGTGAGCCCGCGTACCTCGAAGAGGTGGATCTTCTCGGTGGTGAACCCCGGGGTGGTGTAAATGAAGCCCCGGGGGATGAAGGTCTCCCCGGCAAGGCCGGTCTCCTCGATGAGCTCACGCTTCGCCGTATCGAGGGGGGTTTCGCCCGGGTCCATGGCTCCTGCCGGCGCCTCGCAGAGCTCCTCGCCGATAGCGAACCGGAACTGCCGCAGGAGGATGCAGGTGTCCCCCTCGATGGGGAGCATCGCCGCCGCATCGCCCGGGTGGATGACAACCCGTTCCTTCTCCTTCCCGGACGGGAGCCGGTACAGCTCCCTGACCACCCGGAGCCGTTTCCCGCGGTAGATCTCGGTCATGACATGTCCACCTCACTTCACCCCGAGGATCCTGTGGAGCTGGAGCTGGAACCTCGCCGGCATGTTCCGGTCGAGAACCTGACGGGCGAGGGCTGCATAGTCCGATCCGTAGACCGGCGAAATAAGATACTCTCCACGGATCGGGTGTGAGGCGATGACATCGCCCGCATAGTCCAGATCCTCCGTGTCCTTCACCACGAACTTCACGGAATCCTTCTCCAATATCCGGGAAAGGAGGGAAAGGTCGCTCTCCTCGCCCGAAGAGGGACATTTTACGTCCATGCAGATGGAGGCAAAGGGCTGGACCGGGGAGAGATCGATGGTCCCGTTCGTCTCGATCTCGATGCAGTACCCGGCCTCCGCGAGCCGTTTCGAGAGGGATACCACGTCGTCCACCTGGAGGAGCGGCTCCCCTCCCGTGATGCAGACCCGGCCGCAGGAGGAGAACTCCACGGCCTGGAAGACATCCCCGACCGGGACCTCCTTCCCGCCGGTGCGGGCATACGGGGTGTCACACCAGGAGCAGTTGAGGTTGCAGCCCGAGAGCCTGACAAAGGTGGTGACGAGCCCCTGGCTCCTGCCCTCGCCCTGGAGGGAACGGAAGATCTCACTCACTCTCATAGGTCTGCCCGGCGCAGCAGGTCTCCGATTCCCAGACCCGGATCCGGGTGACCCGCGCCCCGTTCCCGCCGAGGTGGCACTCCCGGTCGAGGAGCCTCCGGATCTCCCCCGCGAGAACCTCGCTCGACGGGTCACCCTCGGTCTTCACCACCGGCTGGAATTTTTGCAGGCACCTTATCATCGGGTCCTCCCGGTTCAGGATCACCTGGTGGTCGAACCGCTCGATGACCTCCCTCACGATGTTGAAGTCAACGAGGATACCGGTCTCCGGGTCCGGCTCCCCCGCGAGCCAGACCTCGACCCGCCACCGGTGGCCGTGGAGGTTGTTGCACTTCCCCTCGTAGTGGAGGAGCCGGTGGGAGGCATCGAACCAGACCTCCTTGTAGATCGTGGTCATCGACAGGGCTCCACCCTGTCGATCCTTCCCCGGGCTCTTGCCCTTCGGGGTCA
>DATJPK010000107.1:0-3474 GCA_035506435.1 Methanomicrobiales archaeon | reverse complement strand
GACGAGCTCGCTTCCCGTCGGGATGAGGCCGACCCGCACGGTGAGGACCTCCACATCCGTAACCCCGTACGCCGCGAGGGCCCCGATCTCATTCGGCCGGATCCGGTGCCGCGAGGGGAGGATCATCTCGGTCTCGCCGATGTCCTCCCCGACAGGGCGGACATGCTGCCAGGAGGTGGCCGGTTTCCGGATGGTGAACCGGTCGCCGTCGATGGTGACATCCTCGATCATGATGACCGCGTCCGACCCGGGCGGGAGGAGGTTTCCCGTGTTCACCCGCTCCGACCTCCGGAGGGTGACCGGCCGCTGCTCGCTCGCGCCGAAGGTATCCTCGGCGAGGACCGCGATCCCGTCCATCGCGGCAAGGTGGGCGCCGGGCACCGAGAAGCGGGCAAAGACGGGGCTCGCCGTCACCCTCCCTGCTGCAGACCCGACGGGGACCCACACGGTCGACGGGGTGAAGGTGAAGGAGCGCCCGAGGGTTTCCAGGGCAGAGCCGAGGCTCACGAGGGAGAGGTACCGTTTCACCACAGGGTCACCTCGACCGTCTCGCCTGCCTCGTACCCCTCCCGCTCGGCCGGCACCCGGATCATGCCGTCGCTGTCCGCAAAGGTGTTCAGGAGGCCGCTCTTGCCGAAGCACGGGTACGCCTTGCCTTCCCTGACCCGGACCCGGACGAACTCGGTCCGGCCCTTCTGCGACGGGATGTTCTCTGCGAGGACCACGGTGGCCTTTCTCTCGGCGGGGTAATAGCCGGACATCGCCGAAAAGAGCGGCCGCCCGAGGACATGGAGGATAACGTAGGCCGATGCCGGGTGGCCCGGGAGCCCGATGACGGGTTTTCCCACGGCTCTCCCGACGATCGTGGGCTTCCCGGGGGCAACGCTGATCCCGTGGACGATCACTTCCCCCTTCTCCGCAATCGCCGCCGCAACGAGGTCCCGCACGTCCTTGGACGATCCCCCGGAGAGGAGGACCGCGTCGCACTCGCGGATTGCCCTCTCCAGGGCCGCCGAGAGAGCGCCTGCCTCGTCCCGGACGATGCCATAGGACAGCGGCGTGCACCCCGCCTCCTCGACAAATGCGGCGCACATGGGACCGTTTGCGTCCCTCACCTGCCCGGGGCCGGGGGTTTCCGGGACCGGGACCAGTTCGTTCCCCGTGGAAAGGATCCCGATGACCGGTTTCCGGTACACGGGGACCCTCCCGAAACCTGCGGCGGCGAGTATCCCGGCGTCCCGGGAGGAGATGCGCCGTCCCCGGGGGAGAACGGTGGCGCCCTTGCGGAAGTCCTCCCCCCTGAGAATGACATTCTCGCCCGGGGCAACCGGTCGCTTCACGAGGACTTCCTCCCCGATAGTTTCGGCGTACTCGATCATCACGGCCGCATCCGCCCCTGCCGGGAGCATGGCCCCGGTGGGGACGTACATTCCCTCGCCGGGATGCAGTGATTTCGACGGGGACGAACCCATGGCGAGCTCGCCGGCCATCCGGAGGATGGCTGGTATCGCCTCCCCTGCACCGGTGGTATCGGCGGCAAGGACGGCGTACCCGTCGACGGTCGAGCGGGCGAAGCCGGGGATGTCCTCCCTGGCAGCCGCGTCACGGGCGAGGACCCGGTTGAAGGCCTCCCCGAGCGGGGTCTCCTCCTCGACGGGGGCCGGCGCGATCTCCCTCGCGACCCTCTGGGCCTCTTCGAGCGTGACGACCCGGAGGAAGAGGCTCATCAGAAGCAGCCCAGCTGGCACTTCCGGATCTTGATCCGGTTCCTGTTGCAGTACCTGGCGATCTCGAGCTTGGGGATCCCGTACTTCTCGGAGATCTCGAACGCCTTCGGGCAGGGGAGCTCGTTTTTCACACCCGATTCCTCGAACGCCTTTTTGATCTTCGCATCGTCCATGGTAACAATCATTCCTTTCCCCTCACATAGTGTTTACCATCGGTGAAACATGGGGAAGATCCGCGTCGCGGTGATCAACTCGTCCCAGGATGCCGCGGGAAGGAACATCCGCCGGCACATGGAAGAGATGCTCGCAGGTCCGGAAAACCGTGGTCCAGGCGAGGGAGCCTGTGCCCTCTCGTTCGGGTTCCATGAGATCGAGGGCAGGCTCATCCACGCGGAGGGGATCGACCGGGAATTTCCCGCCGACCTGATCATGTTCATCTCACGCCACACGAGCAAAGAGCCGGCTCCGGTCCTCACCGTCCACGTCACGGGGAACCTCGCCGGGGCCGGGCTCGGCGGCAGTCCCCGCTCGCTTCCGCCCGCCTGCCCGGCATGGATGCAGGCGGTCCTCAGGGAACTCCGGAAAAGGGCTCCCCCGGGGTACACGGCTTCGTACGAGGTCACCCACCATGGCCCGACCGATCTCACCACCCCCTCCTTCTTCGTCGAGATCGGGTCCACCGCCACCGAATGGGCAGACCCCCGGGCGGGCCGGGCTGTCGCGGAGAGCATCATCTTCGCCGAACCGGTTGGCCGGCCCGTCAGCCTCGCCGGGTTCGGAGGAAACCATTACGCAGCCCGCCAGACCGAAATCGGGTGTACCTCACGGGGTGCCTTCGGGCATATCGCTCACACGCGGGAGGTGGCCGGCCTTGACAGGGAGATGATAGCGATGATGCGTGAACGGACCGGGGCGGACGCGGCATATATCGACCGCAAGGCACTCGGACCCCGTGATCTCGCCCGGCTCGAAGGGCTGCTCGCGGAAATGGGTCTCCCCGTCCTTTCCGAGGGAGAGGTCGGCTCGCTCGGGGACATGGAATGGCAGTCCTACCTGAGTGTGCGGACATTCGCCCGAACTGTTTACCCTGATGCCCGCTGCCACCCCCATGCCCTCATATGCGTCGGGAAACCGGCGTTCGTGGAAGTCGATCCGGTACTCCTCGGGGAAGCCCTGAAGGCCTGGGAGGGAGACGTCATGGCCGGGCTCTCCGCCCTGCCGGTCGTCCACCTCTCGGGCGGCGGGAGATCGGTACTCCCGCATTTCGTCACGGATGAGACGGCGAAGGACAAGGCTATCCATGACTTAATAAACCTGTGTGTGAAAATCATTATTGAACGTCAGGATGCGGCTGTTGAAGGTGATCGCCTGATCATCAGGAGGTCCCGGTTCGACCCCGGGAAGGCACATGAGCTCGGGGTTCCGAAGGGACCTCTCTTTGGCAGGCTTTCGCAGGGAGAGGAGATAAACCTCGACGGCAGGGTCATCACCCCGTCCATGGTTGAGACAGCCAGAATTACCGAGATACACGTCCCGGGGTTGGAGATGTTTCTATGAAGTCCGTGATCGACGAGGCGTTGTCAGGGGGGCAGGAGGAGCAGAAGGTGATGGCGGCACCCGCACAGCCGCCCGTTGCACCGGTGGTTGCCCCCCAGGATGAGAAGGAGCTCGAGGAGGTACTCTCCCAGCTGAAGACCGAGATCGCGGTCATCGGCTGCGGCGGGAGCGGGTCCAACACCATCTCCCG
>DATJPK010000106.1:0-11427 GCA_035506435.1 Methanomicrobiales archaeon | reverse complement strand
CGGTCTCGCCAGTTGCTCCAGTCGGTCCAATCAGTCCAACCGGGCCCTGGGCTCCCTCAGGTCCCATCGGGCCAACCGGCCCGATTAGTCCAATCTCACCCTGAGGTCCCTGATCACCGGTGGTACCTTTGTCACCGGTTGCTCCTTTGTCGCCGACAGGTCCCTGAGGCCCTGTTGCACCCTGGTCGCCGGTCGCGCCCTTGTCGCCTACCGGTCCCTGAGCTCCTACTGCTCCCTGATCGCCGGTAGCACCTTTGTCACCAGTTGCACCCTTATCGCCTACCGGTCCCTGAGCTCCTACTGCTCCTTGATCACCGGTTGCACCTTTGTCACCAGTCGGGCCCTTGTCACCGACCGCGCCCTGAGCACCCTGGTCGCCGGTTGGACCTTTCTCGCCGACAGGACCCTGAGCTCCCACTGCACCCTGATCGCCGGTTGCACCTTTGTCGCCGGTTGCGCCCTTATCGCCGACAGCACCTTGAGCGCCCTGGTCGCCGGTAGCTCCCTTGTCGCCGGTTGGACCTTTCTCACCGACGGCACCCTGAGCACCCTGATCGCCGGTAGCTCCCTTATCTCCGACTGTTCCCTGAGGCCCTACTGCACCCTGGTCGCCGGTCGCGCCCTTGTCGCCGGTCGGACCTTTTTCTCCGACAGCACCCTGAGGCCCTGTTGCACCCTGGTCGCCGGTTGCCCCTTTGTCGCCGGTCGGGCCCTTGTCACCGACCGCGCCCTGAGCACCCTGGTCACCGGTAGCTCCCTTGTCGCCAGTCGGACCTTTCTCGCCGACAGGACCCTGAGCTCCTACTGCACCCTGGTCACCAGTGGCACCTTTGTCACCGGTTGCTCCTTTGTCGCCGGTTGCACCCTTATCGCCGACAGGACCTTGAGTGCCCTGGTCGCCGGTTGCGCCCTTGTCGCCAGTCGGACCCTTATCTCCGACCGCGCCCTGAGCACCCTGATCGCCGGTAGCTCCCTGATCGCCGGTTGCACCCTTGTCACCAGTCGGACCCTTTTCCCCGACTGCACCCTGAGAACCCTGGTCGCCGGTTGCACCCTTGTCACCGGTAGCGCCCTTTTCTCCGACAGGTCCCTGAGGCCCGGCTGCACCCTGGTCGCCGGTCGCTCCTTTGTCACCGGTAGCACCTTTGTCGCCAGTCGCGCCCTTATCTCCGACCGGTCCCTGAGCTCCTGTTGCCCCTTGATCGCCAGTGGCTCCTTTATCCCCGACAGGACCCTGAGCTCCTGCTGCTCCCTGATCACCGGTCGCTCCCTTGTCGCCGGTAGCACCCTTCTCACCGATGGCGCCCTGAGGTCCGGCTGCTCCCTGGTCACCGGTGGCTCCCTTATCGCCGGTCGCGCCTTTGTCGCCCGCCGCGCCCTTGTCACCGACAGGACCCTTGGGACCGACCGTGTTCATGATCTGCTGCCATGAGCTGCCCGTTTTATTGTAAAGGTCCCCGGTCGCCACGTTCAGGTAATAGTCATTGGTTTCGCCAAGGCCGCCTGACGGAGTGGCTATCCCCGAATACCATGCAGACCCGCTGCGTCCCGCTGCACCCTGGGGGCCGACGAGTTGCATGAGGGGTTGCCAGGCCCCCGTGGAATCCTTGGTATACAGGCTGCCCGTGCCGGTATCGATGTAGTAATCCCCGTTGAGCCCGGTTGCCGGGTCAGGGAGGCCTGGCCCGTTGTATATCTTCGTACCCACGAAGAAGGGCCCGTACACCTGCGACGGGTATTCGGCGGCGAGCACGCTCCCCGCCATGGCAGGCGCAAGGATGGCGAGGACAAGCATCGCGGTTCTGATCAGATGTCCATACCGGAGTATCGGTCTCTCATTCGTCGGTCTCATGGGGCAGACACCTTCGGGAGCCCGGAGAGGAATCAGGATGGATGGGTGCAGATCATCCTCTCGGGGTGGGCCTTATGTTCAATATTAATTTGTTGAAACAGTATAAATAGTTTCCTTAAAAATTCTAATCATAAATTAATATTTTCATTATTTTCCAGCATTTCTTTGTTGATTAAAACCCATTCCATACCCAGAATCCCGCTTTCCTCATCACCCCGGGTTCGGGGATATTATCAATGGGAGCTCAATGAGAATGGGATGAGCGGTGGATGGTTCCCCGTTAGTTCTGGCTACCGGATCGAAAAGGGGAGATCGGGTTTTTCACTGCCACACGTCGACCGGGGCGATGTTTGCATCGATGAGGAGGGAGAAGTCGAAGACCTTTGTCCAGCCGGTCTTCTCGAACATCTTCATGAAGCATACCCCCACGACCGGGACCGGGTACTTCGAGACGACCGCTTTCATCTGCTCTGCGGTTACTCCCGTGCCGGGCATGGACAGGCCGCCCATGAGGACGACCAGCTTCGGGTTCACCTTCACTTTTTCCTGCGAGACCTGCATTCCCACGTCGGCGACCCCCACGATCCTCCGTGCCTTCGACTCGTCGGTGAGGGGGACAAAGACCTGGAGGGCCGGGCTCGCCCGGAGCGCAAAGCCGAGGAGCTCGATGAACGGGGTGCAGGTGCCGGGGCACCCGTAGTAGACGACCTGGTCGCCGGCGGCCAGCGAGAGGCCGTCGATGTAGGCCTTGAAGGGGCGGAGGATGCCGGGGACCGATTCGAAGACCCTGTGCTCTTTCATGGGGGGAGATTCAGGAGAGGAGAATATTAACCCACCCATTCCGGCCGGGCTCCCCGCCGCCCGGTTCCGCGCCTCCTGCCCGGGGAGAGATCGCGTGACCGCTTTCCTGCCGGAAGATCAGGGAGCCTTACCCGCCGCCCCGATCTCCTGCACGAGCCCGGTGATGAACCTGACCTCTCCCTTCTCGTCGAACTCGGCGAGGGCGGTCACCGAGACCGTCAGCATGGCCCCGTCCCTCCGTTTCAGGGAGAGAATGCGATTTTTCACGAACTTCTTCTCCCGGAGCTCCCGGAGAAGATCCCCTCTCCCGTCGGGCTTCGCGAAGAGGTCCCGGACAGGGACTCCCTGGAGATCGGCGAGGGACTCGTACCCGAGGATCGAGATGAGGCCCGTGTTTCCCCAGATGAACCTCCCTGCCGGGTCGCCCGAGCTCCGGTAGATCCCGATATCCAGGTCATCGACGAGGTGCCGGTACCGGTCCTCGGTCTCGCGGAGCCTCCCGGTCATCGCGTCGCGGGTGAGGTCCTGGTAGACGACCACCTGGAGGCCCCCGGGAGTGGCCGCGGGGAGGAAGAGGATATCCTTCCGGCTCCCGTCCTTGCACTGCACCGGGAAGGTCCTCGGCCGGACCTCCCCGGCAGGGTGCGCCATCGCGTCCTCCTTCCAGAGCCGGATGGCCGTCTTCCTCGCCCCGTCGTCGGGGAAGGCTCGTTCGAACCATGCCATCCCGTCAGGGATATCGGCGAGGGTGTACCCGAAAACCTCGGTAAAGGCCGGGTTGATGTAGAGGTACTTTCCCGACGCATCAACGAGGGAGAGGGGGAGGGGCGAGATGTCCACCATGGTCCTGAAGGTCTCCCCGCTCTCCCGGAGGGCCCGCTCCGCCTGTTTCCGGGCGGTGATGTCGGTCGCGACCACGATGATATCCGGCGAGCCCGACCGGATCGGGGCGGCCCGGAGCGAGACGTCCAGGAGGGTCCCGTCCTTACGCCGGATGACGGTCTCGGTCTCGCCAACGCCATGCCGCTCCACCCCGCCGTAGATTTCGCGGGACACCCGCTCGTACTCGGCCGGCTCGGCGAAGGCGACCCGTTCGTGCTGGCCTTTCAGCTCCCCCGGCCTTATTCCCTGCAGGGCGTACATCGAGTCGTTTGCCCAGATGAGATGGTGATCGGTGATGAGGCCGATCCCGACCGGGGAGGCGGAGAGAATAGCCTTCTGGAGGGATTCGCTCTCCTTCAGCTTCTCCTCGGCGGCCTTCATGTCGGTGACGTCCCGGCCCATCCCCTGGTATTCCCGGATGGTCCCGTCCTCGTTGAAAATGGCCCGGTTCGTCCAGTGCTGCCACCGGAGATCTCCCCGGTCGGTTCTGATCCGGTGTTCCAGGCTCACGGCCGGGTTTTCCCGGGACAGTGACCCGATGGCGGCCATCACCCCGGCCCGCTCCTCGACGGGGATCACGTCGATGAACCGTTTCCCCGCGAACTCCTCGGGCGAGCATCCCAGGGCCCGGGCACCTGCCTGGTTCACGAAGGTGATGGTCGTGTCGGCAAGGTACCTGGTGATGAAATCCGTCTGGTCCTCGACGATCCCCCGGTACCTCGCCTCCGAGAGCCGGAGGACCTCCTCGTACCGCCTCCGGTCGGTGATGTCCTCGATGATGAGGGTGAGCCCTACCGAGCCGTCCTCGAAGACCGCGGGGGCCTTCTTTACCCGGAAGTGCCTTTCGCCGGAGGCGTCCGTGTGCCGGACCTCGATGATCCCCCCGTCCCGTGGGTCAAGAGGCAGGTCGGCCGGGGGGAGGGGGATGGCCCCGAGAAACGGGTGGCCCACCTCCCCGATGGCCTTCCCCAGGAGCTCATCCCTCGGGATGCCGAGGAAACCGGCAAAGGGCCGGTTCACATGCGCGATTTTCCGGTCCTGGTCAAGCACCATCACGAGATCTGAGCTGATCTCGATCATGGCGGTGACCGGGATCCGCTGCGAGGGGAAGAAGACCTTGGCAGGACCGTATTGCTGGACCTCGACCTGCCCCGAGATGACCAGCATGTCGAGGTACTTGGCGATCAGGTTCCGGTTCAGGCCGGTGATGGACGCAAGGTTGGTTATGGAGAGACCCCTCGGGTGGGTTTTTAAAAGTCCTTTTATCCTCTCCATCTTCTGTTGATCGAGGATTTTCATACCTACTCTCGGGATGGGAACAGGCCGGTCCTGATTCTCCCACCTGACCTTTCCTGTATTGCACCAGTCCCTCGCGATTGGTGAGTGGTACCTTCGATTCCTTCCCGACGGGTGCCCCATCCCGGGCAGGTCATCCCCTCCCCGACAGATGGGAGGAGGTATAAGTAAGGTTCTGCTGGGGCCACTCGCCCCGGATACATGGTAATGCCTCCCTGTTGATTTTTATTTGCCATAACCATCTGCATGGCAAAGAGAGGAGAGAGGGGTTTCCCCTATATAATGCCTCGGAAACTGTCCTGCCCCTCCCGGCATCCCTTCGCTCCGCCTTGTCAATGATATTCCATGTCCTTTTGGAAGGGATCATGAGGTACCCCGGTGTTCCCCCGGGAGGACAACCGGATCCATTTGCCCTCGCCCGATACCTTCATACCCCGGGGGGAGTAACGAGTTTGCCATGATCCGTGGTCCCGCTGCCACCCGGCACCCATCCCGGTACCGGCTCCCCGCCCTCCTTCTCCTCGCGGCCATCGTCCCGGCCCTGTGCCTCGCCCAGCCCATCTACACCATCTATGGAGAAGATCTCCCGCTCGCCGGCACCGCCCCGGGGCTCACGGTGGTCTACCTCTTCCTGACGGGCCCGAACCTGCCCGACCCGGGCATCAGCCTCGTCGGGGGAAATAACGTCGCCACGGGTGTCCCGGGAAGTTTCACGCGGGTGGAGGTGCAGGCGGACGGGTCCTGGTCGTTCACCTGGCAGACGAGGTCCGTGGGGAGGACCCTCGATCCCGGGACCTATACCCTCTACATCGAGCAGGAACCCCTGGCCCGGCCCGACCTCGATGACACGATCTTTGCCACCCAGGCCATCGTCCTCGGGGCTCCCGTTGGAACGGTGACGTTGACAGCGACGGAGGCCACGGGAACCCTCGTGGTTGACTCCTCCCCGTCCCTTTCTCTCGTTACCCTGGACGGCCGCGGGGCCGGCGTCACCCCCCTCTCGCTGACCGGGATCCCTCCCGGCATGCACACCCTCGTGATCTCCCGCGACGGGTTCGCGGATTATCAGGCGAACGTCACCATCTCCGCCGGCGAAAGCAGGGAGATCAATGCGCAGCTCGAACCGCTCACCCCTGCCCCCTCCGAAACGGCCACGGCAGTCCCGACCACCATCCGGGAGGGGGGCCCTCTCCCGCTCGCCGCCCTCGCCGCAGCCGTTCTCGGGGTCCTGGTATTCCGTCGCCGGTGGTAGGCCCTGGCCCGGGGGGGCATGCCGGCAGGGGAGAAACCTTTTATTTTTCCCGTGAGACCCCACCCCATATGACAGGAAGAACCGCATCGCTCCTTGCGATCGCCCTCATCCTCCTCGCCCTCTCGCCGGGCTGCGCGGCACCCGGCGGGGGAGGAGGAACGCCCACCCCGACCCGGACCCAGGCCACGACCGTGCCGACGACGCAAGTAACCACTGCTGCCACCACCGCTCCCTCCCTCACCCCCACCATTCCCCCGGGCGAGGTGGTCCTCCCGCCCATGGGCCTCGACGTCATCCTCCAGGTAATGAAGAACCCGAATACCCTTCACCCTGACATCACCGTGGCCTTCCGGGGCGGGAGCGGGCAATACCTCCTCCAGAAACTCACGGTGACCGTTGCACTCTCAGACGGCCAGGTCATCCAGAAGGTCGTCCCGCGGTCCAGCGAGAACCAGTACTCGGTCGGGGACTCGGTCACCGTCACGGGAACCGCCGGGGTGGACGAGACCGTGGTGGTCGCAACGTTCCTCGGCACTGACTACAAGATCTACGACCAGAAGCTCTGACCCGGACCCGCCAGGCCCTCACCGTCCCCCGGGAGAGGACAATAATTATGCCTCCCCCGGGACAACCCACCCGTATGGCACCGAAGCTTGCAGCCGGACTCATCGCCGTCCTCCTCGCCATCGCATTCTTCGCGGGGTGCGCCTCGCCCACCATCCCGTCGGGAACCGGTGGGACCCAGGCGCCCACGGCCGGTGGGGGCCAGTCGACCGCCGGGGGAAGCCAGGGGAGCATTTACTCCGGGCCCGTCGTGACCCCTCCCGAGAGCTTTTCCGTGATCGTCCAGGAATCGCGGAACCACAACCCGATTCACCCGGATATCACCGTGGCGTACCGGGGTGGACAGGGGCAGTACCTCCTGAAAAAGCTGGTCGTCGTTATGGTCCCGTCGACCGGGACAATGGTGACGAAGGAGATCGACCAGCCCGAGAGCGGCCAGATCCCGGTGGGAGATTCCGTTACCTTCACGACCGCGACGACAGGGGTCGACCGGGTGATCGTCATCGCCACGCTCGTCAAGTACGGGGATTTCAAGATCCTCGACATGCAGGACGACTATAACTCGCATCCCTGAGCCATGAAGGCCATCGTCGCGTTCTACAGCTGGCAGGGCCATACCGGCAAGGTGGCAAAGGCCCTCGCCACCCGGGTCGGGGCCGACCTTGTCCAGATCGAGGCAGAGAAGGAGTCAGGCATGTTCATGAAGGCCATGGGGGCGTTCCTCGCCCGGCCGGCCCCCATCCGGCCGTGCAAGACCGACCTCTCAGGGGTGGACTTCCTCGTCCTCGCGAGCCCGGTCTGGGCGGGCAAGGTCCCGCCGTACGTGAACCGGTACATCTCGCTCCTGTCGAACACCTCGGGGAAGCCCTTCTCCCTCGTCGCAGAGATGGGCGGGCGCGGGGCAGAGAAGGCAATCGCCCACATGCGAAAGCGGCTCGAGGCGAAGGGAATGCAGTTCGTCTCCTCGGCCTTTACCCTCGAGTCCGAGGTGGACGCCGGCTCCTTTGTCCCCAAGATCGAGGAGCTCGCGAAGACGATTGTACTGAAATAACACCTTTTTTCGAGAGCACGGGCCGGAAAAGAAGGGAAGGGAAATTCAGACCTTGTCGATGTAGTCCGTCGGCCGGGGCATCTCGATCTTGAGCCCCTTGCGCTTCCGGATCGCCATGACGACATCCTTCAGGATGTTTGTCGGCACCACGTCGAAGCCCGCGAACTCGGTGGACCACATGGCCCGCCCTTCGGTGGCGGACCGGAGCTCACTGGCAAAACCGAAGAGCTCGGCGACCGGGGCCTTCCCGGTCACCACGAACTGGTCGCCTTCGGACTGCATGTCAAAGACCTGCCCGCGCCGGCCCTGGATCTGGCCGGTGGCAGCTCCCATCTGCTCCTGCGGGACGTTGATCTGGATCTTCTGGTAAGGCTCCATGAGCACGTCGCCCGCGATGAGCATGCCTGCCTTCACCGCGGCCCGGACCGCGGGGATGACCTGCGCGGGGCCCCGGTGGATGGCGTCCTCGTGGAGCTTGACGTCGATGAGCTTCACCCGGAGGTTCATCACGGGCTCGTCGGCGAGCGGCCCGCCCGCCATCGCCTCGTGGAAGCCCTCGAGGATGAGCTCCATCGTCTCGTTCAGGTACTGGACACCTTTGGTCATGTCGATGAAGACGTTCGTCCCGTCGATGTCCTTGATCCCCTTCGCCTCGTCCTTGTCAAAGCCGGCCTTCATGAGCACGGCCCGGCGCTCGACCTCCATCATGTTCATGGAGACCTCGCCGTTCCGGATGGCCGAGACCACGTCGGGTGCGAGCGGCGCGAGGTCAAGGTAGAACCGGTTGTGCCGGTTCGGTGACTTGCCCTCGACGGAGCTTGCCGTCCCGGACACGGTTTCCCGGTAGACCACGATGGGCTCGGAGGTGACGATCTCGACCCCCTTGTCCCTCTTGATCCGATGGGTGATGATCTCGAGGTGCAGCTCGCCCATGCCGCTGATCAGGTGCTCGCCGGTCTCCTCGTTGATGGAGACCTTCACCGTCGGGTCCTCCTTCCCCACCTGCCGGAGCACGTCGACGAGCTTTGGCAGGTCCTTCATGTTCTTCGCCTCGACGGCGACCGTCATCACCGGCTCGCTGTAGTGCTTGAGGGACTCGAAGGGGGTCATGTCCATGAGGTTCGTCACCGTCGAACCGACGATGGCGTCCTTCAGGCCGGTCACGGCGATGATGTTCCCGGCCGGGATGCCGCCCTCGACCTCGTTCCGCTCCGGGCCCATGAAGATACCGACGCTCTGGAGCCGGTTGCCTTTCTTCGCGGTGCCCATGACAAAGACCTCGAGGCCCCGCTGGACCTTCCCGGAGAAGAGCCTCCCCGTGGCCACCTCGCCCGCGTGGGGGTCGAAGGTGATGTCGGTGACCATGAAGCTCACCGGCCCGTTCGGGTCGCAGGCGAGCATGGCCTTCCCCTCGGGGGTCTCCTTGTCACCGTGCCAGATGACGTTGATCCGGCGCTTCTGGGCGTCGAGCGGGTTCGGCAGGTGGTGCACGACCATGTCGAGGATGACCGAGCAGATGGGGCTCTGCTTCGAGAGCCATTTCTGGTCGTTGTCCCGGCACTTCTCGTACACGTCCTTGAAGGACACGCCGGACTTCTTCATGTACGGGACCGAGACCGCCCACTTGTAGAGGGCCGACCCGAAGGCCACCGAGCCGTTCGCGGCATCGATCTTCCAGCCCTTCTGGTACATGTCCTCGTTCATGCCCCGGATGAGCTTGTTGATCTTGTCGATGACCTTCCCCAGCCGGATCTGCATCTCGGTCTCGTTCACCTTGAGCTCGTTCACGAGCCGGTCGACCTTGTTGATGAAAAGGATGGGGCGCACCTGCTCCTTGAGGGCCTGGCGGAGCACCGTCTCGGTCTGGGGCATCGGCCCCTCGACCGCGTCCACGAGGACGACCGCCCCGTCCACCGCCCGCATGGCCCGGGTCACGTCGCCGCCGAAGTCCACGTGGCCGGGGGTGTCGATCATGTTGATCAGGTACTCCTGCCCATCGTACTCGTGGACCATCGAGACGTTCGAGGCATCGATGGTGATGCCCCGGGCCTGCTCCATCTCGTCCGAGTCCATGAAGAGCTGCTTCCCTGCAAGCTCCTCGGAGATCATCCCCGCTCCCGCGAGGAGGCTGTCCGAGAGCGTGGTCTTCCCATGGTCGATGTGGGCGACGATCCCGATGTTCCGGATGCGCTCGGGCTTGTCCATCAGGGTCGTTACCCTCTGTACGATCTTTTCTGCTCGGGTCATGGTTTCACGTCGAAAAAAGGATGGTTCCTTACCGGGAGGCCTTCGCGATCCGCTCGCGCTCCTCCCGCTTGGTCACTGAGTAGCACTTCGAATCGCCCCGGGCCGCCGCGACGAGCTCGTCGGCGAGGGCGTCGGAGACGTTCTTCTTGTTCTTGTGGGAGGCCGAGTACACGCCGTCGCAGATGAACTTGAGGGCCGAGTTCACCCGGCGGAGGGGCGCGGTGTCGACGGACTTGGGGACATTGATGCCGCCGTACTTGAGCCGCACGGTCTCCTCCCTGGGGCCTGCCTGCGAGATGGCGTCCACGAGGACCTGGACCGGGTTCTTCTTCGTCTTCCGGTTGACGATCTCGAAGGCCTCCTTCGTGATCCGGATGGCACGCTGCTTCTTCCCCGTGTTCATCTCGGTCTGCATGAGCCCGTTGATGAGCCGCTCGACGATGAGCATCTCGCCCTTCGCAAACTGCTGCTTCGAGAACTTGCCGGTCGAGTGGGGGACGATCATGGAGTGGAGGTTGATGTACCGCTTGAGGCCGGGGTCTGCCACCTCCACCTCGTTCAGGTCCCACTTGTTGAAGAGGAGCCGGGGTTCCTTCTCCACCTTCTCCTTCTCGGTAGCCTGGGGCACGGCCTGGATCTCGGGCTCCTCGCCCTTTGCCTTCTGGATGATGGCCCGGGCCGCCTCCTCCTTCTCCTTCCTCGAGTCCTTCGGTTCCTTCGGGGCCTTTGCGCCCTCCACCTTCGGGGCGCGCTCCCGCTTCGGCCGCGGGGCCTCTCCCTTCCGCGGCTCCTTCTCCTTCGGGGCCGGTGCCGGAGCCGCCACTGCCGCTACCGGCTGTTCTACCGGTGCCTGCTGGTCGTCTGCCATCCTCCTCACCTCACCTGCGCGGCTTCTCCTTCCTGCCGATCACGAGCTCGCGGAGGGAGACGTTGTTCACCTTGGTCACGACGTACCGGACGCCCGGGATGTCCCCCATGGACCGCCCGAGCCGGCCGCCTATGCCCTCGATCTCGACCTCGTCATGCTCGTCGATGAAGTTGATCGCCCCGTCGCCTACCGCAAAGGCGGTGACCTGCCGGCCGTTCTTGATCAGCTGCACCCGCACCGCCTTCCGGATGGCGGAGTTCGGCTGCTTGGCCTCGATACCGATCTTCTCGAGCACGATCCCCCGTGCCTGGGGCGAGCCCTCCAGGGGGTCGGCCTTCTCGTCGAGGTGAAGGAGCCGGCGCGCGTAGCGCTTGTCGCTCCACCGGAACTTTTTCGAGTCACGCGCAAGTTTTCGCGCCGCGAATTTACCCAGTCCCATTCGTTGTCCCCTTACCATCATTTCTTCAGGATACGGATCCTGAGCATGTGAGGTCTAAATTTTGGTGCGGAGAGGATTTATATATTGTGGCATGGCGGGCCGACGGGATGCCCGTGGAGGCTGGATCCGGCCGTTTCCCCGGGTGATTTACCTTATATGCCCTGCCTCCCCATAA
>DATJPK010000105.1:0-2574 GCA_035506435.1 Methanomicrobiales archaeon | reverse complement strand
CCGGCGCGCCCCGGCCGACGGGAAAGGTGACGGGGAGGGGCCTCTATAACTCGGCCCTCCTCGTCCGGGACGGGCAGATCCTCTTCACCCAGCAGAAGTCCCTCCTCCCGACCTACGATGTCTTCGACGAGGCGCGGTACTTCGACCCTGCGCCGTCGGTCGGGGTCGTCCGGTTCGGGGGCGAGGTGCTCGGAATCTCCATCTGCGAGGACGCCTGGAACGTGCCCGGCCCGGGACCTGCGCAGCATTACCCGGACGACCCCCAGGCTGTCCTCGCCGGGAAGGGGGCAACCGTCCTCATCAACATCTCGGCATCCCCGTTCCACGTCGGGAAAGATGCGGTAAGGTACGGGATCTTCCACTCCATCGCGGCGAAGCACCACGTCCCCGTGATCTTCGTGAACCAGGTCGGCGGGAACGACGAGCTCGTCTTTGACGGGAGGAGCATGGTCTTCGACGGGCACGGGAACCTCGCGGCGGTCCTTCCGGCGTTCCGGGAGGGCGAACTCACGGTGGACCTGGACCGCCTCCCGGTCCTCTCCCACCCGCACCGGCCGCCCGATGAGACGGAGAGCCTGTACCGCGCCCTCGTGCTCGGCCTCCGGGACTATGTCCGGAAATGCGGCTTTTCGAGCGTGGTGGTCGGCCTCTCGGGAGGCGTAGACTCGGCGGTGGTCGCCTGCCTCGCCCGCGAGGCGGTGGGACCGGAGAACGTCCTCGGCGTGACCATGCCCGGCCCGTACTCGTCCCCGGGGAGCGTCACCGACTCCGCCGCCCTTGCCCGGAACCTCGGCATCCGGCTCTCGGAGATCCCCATCACCCCCGTCTACGAGTCCTACCGGGAGACCCTCGCCGGGCACCTGGAACGGCCGGGCGAGGTGAATGTCACCCTCGAGAACGTCCAGGCCCGGATCCGGGGCAACCTCCTCATGGCCCTCTCGAACGAGTCCGGCCACCTCGTCCTCTCGACGGGGAACAAGAGCGAGCTCGCGGTGGGGTACTGCACCCTCTATGGGGACATGTCCGGCGGCCTTGCCGTCATCTCCGACGTGTCGAAGACCCTGGTCTACCGGCTCGCCTGGTACATCAACCGGGACGGCATGGTCATCCCGCAGGCGGTCCTGGAGAAGCCGCCCTCGGCCGAGCTCAGGCCGGGCCAGAAGGACGAGGACAGCCTGCCCCCGTACGAGGTCCTCGACCCCATCCTCCACCTCTACATCGACGAGAACCGGTCTGCTGAGGAGATCGCCCGGGAGGGGTTCGACCCGGCGACCGTGCGATGGGTGGTGCGCACCGTTGACCGCAACGAGTACAAGCGCCGGCAGGCGGCCCCCGGCCTGAAGGTCACCGCAAAGGCCTTTGGCATGGGCCGGCGGATGCCCATCGCGGCCAGGTACCAGGACGCCGACGGAAAGTGAGGGTTCCCCTGCCGGGGCATCACCCCCTTCCGACCACAAACCTGTTGACCCGGCGGGGCAGATCTCCCGGCTAAGGGCTGATCCATGGTGAAAGGAAGGGTACCCGGGGTCTTCGCGGCCGCCATCGTGCTGGTTATCATCGCATCTGCCGTGGCCCCGGCCATGGCTGGCGGTGAAGCAGGCCCCTGGTTCGGGCCAGGGACGATGGGACAGGGCCTCAACCTGACCGCCATCAACGGCTCCGTCCAGGGCGGGTCGCCTCCCGCGAGGGTCGCCCCGGTGCCGGCCCCCGTCACCCTCCTCCACCTTGAGCTGAACGAGACCTCGCTCCCGGGACCACGGTACATGGCGTTCGGGCCGAGCATGATCGACATTTCCGTCCCGCCTGCCCTTTTCGGCCTCCTCCTCCTCTCCGGGCTGCTGGCCGTGGAGGCGGTGGCGGCCCGGTACCTCCTCGGGCGGGAAGGGAAAAACGGGTGAACGGAGTGTCCGGGAAAATCCTCGTTGCCTACGCGTCCCGGCGGGGATCGACCGAAGAAATAGCCCGGGCCATAGGCAGGGAGCTCGAGGCCCTCGGGCATCCTGTTGAAGTGGCGGAGCTGAAGGCGATCTGCACCCTCGGGGGATACCGGGCCGTGGTCATCGGGGCTCCGGTATACATGGCGAGGATCGAAAAGGACGTGGCAACATTCGCCGCCCGGTTCGGGGGCGAGCTCGCCAGGGTGCCGGTCGCCGCGTTCGCCGTGGGGATCGCCCCGGTTGACCCGAGGGTGGGGAGCGTGGAGGGAATCCTCGGACAGCTCGGGGCCGCCCTCGGTCCCATACGGCCCGTCGCAATAACCATGTTCGCGGGGAGACTCGACCTTGCCCGGATGTCCTTTCTCGAGCGGACCCTTACCGGCGCAATGAAGGTCCTGACCGGCGACTTCAGGGACTGGGAGGCAATCCGGGCGTGGGCACGGGGGTTGCCGGCCGCGTTCGGTTCCTGATCCGGTGACGGGCGGGGCCAGGGAGAGCCGCCGGGGAAACCCATATTACCGTGCCGGGCGATGGTTGAATATATGACCGCCCCTCCCGAGGTCCCCGCAGGCGCGCAGAAGAAACTGGCCGTCCTCATCGACGCGGACAATGCCCAGCCCGGGATCATCGGGGGGCT
>DATJPK010000104.1:0-5836 GCA_035506435.1 Methanomicrobiales archaeon | reverse complement strand
TCCCCGTCATCGGCGCTCTTTCCGCTACTTCCCGTACTCCCTCCGGGAGTAGGAGTATTTCGAGGTCTCGCCGCCTTTCCACACGATGTAGAGCCACTGGTAGATGCTCTTCACGGTGCCGAACTGCTGGTACCGCCGCATCGAGAACCCGACCCTCAGCTTCGGGTCGAAGAGGACCTTCCCCTGTTCCCTCATCCGGAGAGAGATCTCGATGTCCTCCCCGGCATCCATCGGCCGGTACATCCCTGCCCGGATGAAAGCGGCCCGGTTGACGACGGTATTGCACCCGAGCGAGTAGTACAGGGTCCGGGTATGGTACCCGAGCCAGGCGAAGCCGTTTGCAAGGGCCAGGGCGAGCCGGTGCCTGGTGCCGGATTCCTTGGGGTAGACACCCCCGTACACCTCGACCGGGTGCCCCCGGGCGAAGTCATCCCGGATCCGGGCGAGCCATCCCGGGGGGGCGACACAATCGGCATCGGTGAATGCCACGATCTCCCCCTTCGCCCGCGTCGCCCCGTCGTTCCTCGCGCCCCCGACCCTCGGGCTCGCCTGGACGAAGACCAGGTCCGCGAGAGGGGCCGCAAGCTCCCGGGTCCGGTCCTTCGAGTTGCCGTCCACGACGATGATCTCGTAGTCGGTCCTGGGAAGGGTCTGCCGGTTCAGGGACTCGAGGCAGGCGACGATGTTCGCCTCCTCGTTGTAGGCGGGCACCACGACGGATATCACGGCTCGGCAAGCCTCCGGTACAGCTTCGCGTGGGCCTCGGCAATAATCCTTATGTCAAACTGCTCCGTGAACTTCCTTGCCCGGTCACCGGTCAGGCGGAGCCTGTCCTTCGAGAGGACGAGGTCCTGCGCCTGGCCCTGGTCGTCGAAGAAGGCCACGGAGTCCCCGAAGATCTCGCGGAGCTCGGGGATGCCCCGGGCGGCGACGGGGAGGCCGCTTGCGAGCGCCTCGAGGATGACGAGGCCGAAGGTCTCGGCATGGGACCCGAAGAAGAAGAGGTCGGCCCCGCTGTACGCCTCGGTCACGTCGGGGACAAAGCCGGTGAAGACCACGTTCTCGGAGGCCTTCCGCTTCTCCCGCTCGATCTTCGCGTAGTCCTTCGAGAGCCGGCCATAGGGGAACCCGCCCACCCAGACCCAGATGACGTCGGGGGTCCGGGCGGCGAGCGAGAGAAAGTCGTAGATCCCCTTCCGGGGCGTCTGCTGCCCGAGGGCGAGCACCACGGTCTCATCCTCGTCGGCCCCGAGGGCGGCCCGGAAGGCCCTCCGCTTGTTCTCGAACCTCTGGAATACCTGCCGGTCCACCCCGTTCGGGATCATGGTGGTCTCCATGCCGGGGAGCATGGCCCTGATCTCCCGGTCGCAGGGGTTCGAGACCGTGATGATGTGGTCGAACCCCTTGTAGATGGGCGGGTAGAGGCTGTTGATGACCCCAGAGAGGCCGATGTTCCCCATGTTGGTGTGCGGGGTTGAGTGGGCGGTGAGGACCTTCACCCCCTTCGCATATGCCCGGTAGACGAGGGCCATCGGCCCGAAGGTATGGAAATGGGAGAGGTCCACGCTTCTCCTCGCCGAGTTCCAGGAAAGGTCGAGGTCCGCGTCCTTCGGCATGTTCCGGTAGATGGTCCTCGCGGCGGTGGCGCTCCCGATGTACTTGAAGACCGAGAAGTCCTCGACGATGAAGTTGATCCTCATCGCAGCCCCGCGACGAAGTCCATGGCACTCCTGATGACCCCGTCCATGTTCAGGTACTCGAAGCGGGAGAACCGGCCGACGAGGTCGATCCCCTGCCCCTCGACGAACCTCTTCGCGACACCGATGTTCGCCAGGTAAGCAAGGTCGTACACCACGTAGGCGAACGGGCTCCGGGCGACGGCGGAGTACACCACCCGGGAGGGGTCTTCCAGCAACCCCATCTTCCCGAGACCCCCGATGACGTGGGAGATGACCTGCGAATCGGGGGCCGAGAAGACCGGGTCGTCCCGCCTGCAGGTTATCTCGGCGAGGATGGACGAGTGGCCCGGCGGGGCGACGGCGGTGCTGTACCCTGAAGGGAAGGAGATCCGGTTGAAGAGGCCGATCTCAGGCGAGGGGACATACACCCACGAGTACGGGGGGACTTCTCCCCTGATCCCGATGAAGACCGAGAGGAGGGCCGTGGACCGGAGACCTCCGCAGGCCCGTGTTACGACGGGTGGGACCTTCCCGAGGCAGGGGAGCAGGGCGGGAAGGGGGATCGTGGAAACGACCCGGTCGGCCGTGACCTGCTCCCCTCCGGCCCTGACCTGGAACACATTCCCTTTCTTCCTGACTGATGTGACGGGGGCGTTCGTCGAGATTGATCCTTCGACCGGCCCGGCAATGGCCTTCACGAGGGCCTCGATCCCCCCTGTGCGGGGGTAGGAAAAGACCGCCTGGTGGGTGTAGCCCTCGGTCTCGATCCCGATGGCGGACCTGATCACGTCCTCGACGGGCGGGCGGGGGATCCTCCCCTCGACCCAGTGGCAGGACATCTCCTCGGGCGGGAGCTTCCAGATCTTCTCGTTGTACGGGATGAGGTAGGACTCGGCTATCCCACGGCCGAAGGTGCCGACCATCCAGTCGCGGAAGTTCTCAGGCGGGGGAAGCACCCCCTTCTCGGCTGCGACCAGGGTCTTTATGAATTCGTTGATGCAGAAAAAGAGGTCGTCCTTCGGGAGGTCGGCAAGGCCGTTCTCGAAGGGGTACTTGACGTACCGTCCCTTGTAGAAGACCTTTGTGTTCCGTGTCCTTTCTTCGCGGTTCTCCCCGAGGACCCTGTGCATGAAGGAGAGGACCCCGCTGTCCCGGGAAAAGATGACGTGTGACCCGCCGGTGTCGAAGGTGAAGCCCCGTTCTGTCCGTGAACGGCAGAGGCCGCCGGTCGAGCCCTCCTTCTCAAGGACCCGCACCTCCTCGCCCTTCTCATGCAGGAGCCGGGCGAGGGTCACCCCGGCAAGCCCGCCCCCAAGGACAGCCCATTTCACGACCTGTACCTTTGCGCCGGTGCCATATATGGGTAATCCCTTTGCCGCCGCAACCGGCAGATTTATCCTGCATGAGAATTATCATCTATACTATAAATGAAAAGATATGAAGGCCTCCTTCCCCGGGTCATCGCCACGATCGGCGAGGAGGGCCTCGCGCTGGAGCTCGAGGGGATCCTCAGGAAGCACGAGGGGATCGCAAGGCGGGAGCGGAAGGCGGGCCGGGTGAGCCGTTGCGCCGCACGGGCGGTCGCCGGCTCGCGGTCGACCGGGGAACCGGTGGAGCGGGCGGCCGCACGGGCTGCCCTCGAGGGAAACCTGTCACAGGCCTCTGTCTACCGGATGGCGGCCGTGGTTGCCCGGGAAGGCCTCTCCATCAGCCCGGCACAGGTGCTCCGCGAGATGGAACGGGTCAAGCGGGGAATTTATTGAAAAATGGATGAAACCGTTCCTTGCCGGGCCCCGTGATGGCCATGCCACCCGGGGGAGCGAGTGACGAAGTCACTTGCTCGGTTTCACCGTCTTCGTACCCCGGAGCATCGAGATCTTGCCCGTCCGGACGAGCTCCTTCACCCCGTACTGGCGGAGCAGGTTCTCCAGGGCATCGATCTTCGAGGAGCCGCCCGTGACCTCGAGGACCACCGACTTTGCCCCGACGTCCACGATCTTGGCGCGGAAAATGCCGGCGATCTGCATCACCTCGGCCCGGGTCGAGCCGGCCTCTGCGGTGACCTTGATCAGGGCGAGCTCCCGATCGACGGTCTCGTTCTCGGTGATGTCCGAGACCTTCACCACGTCTATTAACTTGTTCAGCTGCTTGATGACCTGCTCAACCTGGGCGTCGTCGCCGATTACGACGATGGTCATCCGGGACAGGTCCGGCTCCTCGCAGGTCCCCACGGCGAGGCTCTCGATGTTGAAGCCCCGGCGGGAGAAGAGGCCCGAGACCCGGGAGAGGACCCCGGGCCGGTTCAGCACGAGGACCGCGAGGGTGTGGGGCTTCATCGCGGGTGCCCCCCGATCATCTCGTTGATGGCCGCCCCTGCGGGGACCATGGGGAAGACGTTCTCCTCCCGCTCGATCCGGAAGTCCATGATGAACGGCCCGTCGGCGGCGATGGCAGTTTTCAGGGCCTCACGGACCTCGTCCACGGATTCCACCTTCATCCCGTCGACCCCGTAGGCAGCGGCGATCCCCACGAAATCGACCGGCGGGAGCTCGGTATACGAGTAGCGCCGGTCGAAGAAGAGCTCCTGCCACTGCCTGACCATTCCGAGGAACATGTTGTTCAGGATGGCGACCTTCACCGGGATCTTATTTGCAGAGACGGTCCCGAGCTCCTGGATGTTCATCTGGAAGGAGCCGTCGCCGGCGATGTCAAAGACCTGCTCCCCTGGCCGGGCGAAGGTCGCGCCCATCGCCGCCGGGAAACCATAGCCCATCGTCCCGAGGCCACCAGAGGTGAGCCATGACCTCGGCTTCCGGAAGCAGTACCACTGGGCGGTCCACATCTGGTTCTGCCCGACTTCGGAGACGATGACCCCCTCGCCTTTCAGGAGGTCGGAGAGTTCTTTGATGATGAACTGGGGGCGGAGCTTCCCGTCGTCCTTGTACCGGAGCGGGTGCTTCTTCTTCCAGGCCTTGATCTTCTCGATCCAGTTCTCCCGCCCGCCCTTCTTTGCCTTGTGGAGCATGGCCTGGAGGACAGACCCCGCGTCGCCGACGATTGGGACGTCGATCTGCTTGTTCTTCCCGATCTCGGCAGGGTCCACGTCGATGTGGATGATCTTCGCATGGGGGGCGAAGGTAGAGACCTTGCCCGTGACCCGGTCGTCGAACCGTGCACCGATGGCGATGAGAAGGTCGCACTCGGTGACCGCGAAGTTTGCGTACTCGGTCCCGTGCATCCCGAGCATTCCCAGGTTCAGGGGATGGTCGCAGGGGATGCACCCGATCCCCATGAGGGTGGTTGTCACCGGTATCATGAACCGCTCGGCAAGCTCGACGAGCCATGCCGAGGCGTTCGAGGCGATGATCCCCCCGCCCGCGTAGATGACCGGCCGCTCGGCCTTCGCGATGAGGTCGAGGGCCTTCTCGATCTGCCGGGCATGCCCCTTCACTGTCGGCTGGTAACCCCGGAGGGTGACCGGTCCTTCCAGGGGCCTGTCCTCAACCTGGTTCGTGGAGACATCCTTCGGGAGGTCGATGAGCACCGGGCCCGGCCGCCCCGTGCCCGCGATGTAGAAGGCCTCCCTGACCACCCGGGAGAGGTCTTTTACGTCCTTCACGAGGTACGAGTGCTTCGTGATGGGGAGCGTGATCCCCGAGATGTCGGCCTCCTGGAAGGCGTCGTTCCCGAGCAGGTTCGTCGGGACCTGGCCGGTGAGCGCAACGACAGGCACCGAGTCCATGTAGGCGGTCGCTATGCCCGTGACCAGGTTGCATGCCCCCGGGCCAGAGGTGGCCAGGCAGACGCCGACCTTCCCGCTCGCGCGGGCGAACCCGTCCGCCGCGTGCGCCGCAGCCTGTTCGTGGCGTACGAGGATGTGCCGGATGGGTGCATTGTACAGCTCGTCGTAGATCGGGAGTACGACCCCCCCGGGATAGCCGAAAATGGTCTCGACGCCTTCCCGCTGGAGTCCCTCAATGAGTATCTTTGCTCCGGACTTCATCCTCTTCCCTCAACAGTCTGTTCATGCCGGCGATCACGGCCTCGACGGAGGCCATGATGATGTCTGTTGACGCGCCGCGCGATGTTAATATCTTCCCGTCTTTACTTAACCTTACCGTCACGTCGACGAGGGCCTCGGTGCCCCCCGTGATGGC
>DATJPK010000103.1:0-6360 GCA_035506435.1 Methanomicrobiales archaeon | reverse complement strand
AATGGGTGTATCCATTTCCCGGGCCCTGTTCGCCCTCCTGCTCGTCTGCACCCCCGCGATCCTCGTCGCGGCCGCGGACGCCGATGCCTCGGACGTGACCGTTTCTGCGATAACCATCAGCCCCCCGGCGCTCATGCGGGGCGATACCGCGACGGTGAGCATCTCGGTCGAGAACCGGGGGAGCACGAGCGTCGCGGTAAGAAGGGCCTACCTCCTCGGGGAGCAGAACACCATCCGGGCCCTGAACGACCCGTACGGGACCGTGGGTGACATCGGGGCCGGGAACACCCGGGACTTCTCCTTCCTCGTCCGGGCCGAGGGCTCCGACGGCACCTATTACCCGAAGTTCGTCCTCGACTTCCGGGACGCGGGGTCCCTCTCTGTCCCCTTCCCCGTCGTGGTGAAGTCCACCGAGCTCGCGGTCTCGGTGCTCGCCCGGCCCGACCGGTTCTCCCGCGACCGGAAGGACGCGGTCACCATCCTCATCGGCAACCCCCGGCCGAACGACGTGAACGGGGTGAACCTGGTCATGTCCGGGGACGGGCTCGATATCAACCCATCGAGCTACTTCATCGGGACCCTGAAGGCCGATGCCTCGGCGACGGTCACTTTCAACATCACCCCGACCCAGGCAGGGAACCTCTCCACGACCGTCTCGTACCAGAACGGCGTGAACCTGCACACGAAGGAGATCATGACACCCATCGCCCTCGACGATGACCTGAAGCGGGCCTCGCTCGTCGCAAGTAACCTGGTCCTTGCCCGGGACGGGAACACCTGGCACCTGACCGGCGACGTCTCGAACGCCGGCCTCGAGGTGGCGAACGCGGTCACGGTCACGGCGGCCGGCGGGGCACAGCCGGTCGACCCGTTCCGCTCGTACGTGGTCGGGTCCCTGAACCCCGACGACTTCGCCTCCTTCGAGATCTCGTTCACGGCCCCGAACGCGAGCTCGGTGCTTCTCCTCCTCCAGTTCAAGGACCGGGACGGCAGGGTCTTCTCGGAACGGACCGAGGTGCCCCTCTCGGCGTCGGCGACTCCCTCCACCGGCGGGGCGGCCCCCTCCTTCGGGCCGATCCTCCTCGGGGTCCTCGCGGTCGCCGTCGCGGGGATCATCATCTGGTCGTGGAAGAAAAAGCGCTGAGGGGCTTCCCTCCCGCACCGGTTACCTGAAGTAGCCGGAGTTGAGGAGTTTTCCCGTGATATCAGCCCGGAGCGTCGGTTTGATGTCCTGCAGCCAGAGGAAGAAACCAAGCATCTTCCTCGACCGGTTGCTCTCGAACTTGTACTGCCCGGGCCTGACCCGGACCATCTTCAGGTAATAGTTCCGCTCCCGGGGCTTCATGTAGATGATCGGCTCGGCCTCGGGGAGGTTCACGGTGAGGATGATCTTGGCAAACCCGGTCCGGATCTCCTGCGGGGTGATGGGCTTCCCCCGGAACATGAGCCTCACCTGGTTTGCAAAGAGGTTCACCGCCCCCGGCTCGAGCGCCCCGAGGAGGATCTTCTTCACGATGACCGTCGCGGGGTCGCGGGGGTCTCCCCCGCGGTAGAGGACGTTGTTCGCGAGGGCCGAGAAGACCCGGCTCCGCTGAAGCTCGTGCATCCGCCGGTAATCGAAGGAGCCGGCGAGCGGGAGGTCGGGCGCCTCGATGAGCTTCGGGTTCCGGCCGACCCGGGGGGTCGCCCGGATCACCTCGTCGCGGTGGACGAGGGTCTTCAGCTGCTCGCAGGTCGCCGTTGAGAGGTAGAGGTTGGAGGGGTCTTCGAGGATCCGGCGCACCGCCGAGATCCGGGAGATGTCCACCGAGGAAACGAGGAGGGAGGGGACCACCTCCTGCCCGAAGAGGTGGCCCATGAGCCGCTTCTTGTACAGGAACTCCTGCTCGAGCTCCTTCATCGCGGCGGGCGAGGTGACGATCTCCCCGAAGGCAATGGAGTTCCCCTCCCCGACGAGGAGGAGATCCAGCTCGGCAAGGTCCTGCCCGTTCCCCCGGACCTTGATGTCACCGGACCGGGAGTAGAAGAGCCCGTTCTGGCCGAGCTGGGCCTGCAGCCGCCGGTACCGCGCATCCGCTCCCTTGGACACGACGCGGAGGATCTGGGGGGAGGCAAGGGAGCAGCGGAGGATGGTCTCATAGATGATCGCTTCGTACCACTTCCCTTCGGCGGTCTTCATGGTCCCGGGGTCGGGGGAGAAGAGGTTCCGCCGCTGGGGGCCGGAGAGGTGCCTCGTCGCCGAGAGGATGGTGGCCCGGTCCGGCGGGAAGAGAGGGAAGTTCCGGGCCAGCCAGTCGTTCATGGGAAAGAGGCCGGTCCGGCGGTGCTGGGGCAGGGGCGGGGGATGCTGCTGGGGGCCGGCCCGGGGCTGCGCCTGGGGGGACCCCGGCTTCCCCCGCCCCCCTCTCCGCCTCCTGCGCCTGCTCTTCCGCGGGGACCCGGGCGGCAGGCCGCCGCCCTGCCCGGTCCCCTGCCCGGGGACGGTGTGCGGCAGTGCCTGGCCGCTCCCGGTGCCCGGCCTGCCCTCCGAAGATCCCTCGGATCCGGCCCTGTTCACTATATAAGTTCTCCCAAGATGCATCATAATGGTTTAGATGGGCTGCTCCCCGGGAGGCTCCCCGCCTTCGCGGCAGTGCCCCTGCGAAACCCTCCGGCACACCCCTCTGCCACGTTCCCGTCCAATCCCAAACATTGTAATAGATACATGACCCACGTTTTTACCGATGGAGAGATCGGAGTACTTCTCCATTCTCGCGGGGGAGATGGGGACCATTTTCCGGATCCTCGGGATCGTCACCTGCCTACCCCTGGTGATCATCCCCCTCTCCGGCGAATGGCGGATGCTCCTCCCCATGGCGGCCGTCCCGGTCATCTTCACGATCCTCGGGTGGGCCCTCCTCCGCCGGCACCCCCCGGCCGGGGAGGCAAGGCTCTCCATCGTGCTCGGCGCCGTCGCCATCGTCTGGTTCACCTGCGCGGCCATCGGGGCCATTCCCTTCTGGCTCGGGGCGGGCATGCGGTACAGCGACGCCCTCTTCGAGGCGATGTCGGGCTGGACCTGCACCGGCCTCACCATCATCCCCGTCCCCGAGATCCTGCCCGCCACGCTCCTCTTCTGGCGGTCCTTCATGCAGTGGCTCGGCGGCATCGGCATGGTAGTCTTCACCATCTCGGTACTCGCCCGCTCGAGCCTCACGAACGCGCGCTGCGTCCGGCCGGGCGGGGAGGCCGAGCCCTTCTTCCCGAGCCTGATCTCCACCGGCCGGGAGATGTGGAAGATCTACGTCATCCTCACCCTCGGGTCGCTCGCCCTCATCCTCCTCACCGGGGTCCCCATCTGGGACGCGGTGAACCTCGCGATGAGCGCCATCTCGACGGGGGGGTTCACCATCCATGCCGCGGGCATCGCGTTCTACCAGAACCCGCTCCTCGAGTTCGCCCTCGTGCCCGTGATGCTCGCCGGCTCCCTCCCCTTCATGATCTACTACCTCCTCTACACGAGGAGGCGCTGGACCCTCTTCCGG
This sequence comes from Methanomicrobiales archaeon, assembly GCA_035506435.1. GTDB lineage: Archaea > Halobacteriota > Methanomicrobia > Methanomicrobiales > JACTUA01 > JACTUA01. Next base: position 2,836 of record DATJPK010000103.1, on the reverse strand, counting down.
GATGCCCAGGCAAGGCTCATCGGGGGGCTCGTCGCGCTCGGGACCATCTCCATCGTGATCGACCTCACCTACCTCACCGGCGAGGACCCCCTGACCGCGGTCCGGCATGCCCTCTTCATGTCAGTCTCGGCCATCACGACGACCGGCTTCCAGAACGTCTCCCTACAGCTCTGGGCCTCGGTCTCGGTGATCCTGCTCATCATGCTCATGGCCATCGGCGGGGCCTCGGGCTCGGCGAGCGGCGGGATCAAGGCGTACCGGGTCCTCCTCGGGTACCATGGCATCATCTGGTGGCTGAAACGGATCTTCGTCTCGCCGAAGATCATCGTACCCTTCCAGTACCAGGGGCAGGTCATCGCAAACCCCGTTGCCGAGAACGAGGTGAGGAACAACATGCTCGTCATCATCCTCTACTTCCTCACCGTCTCGGTGGCGACGGTGGTCGTCCTCCACTTCTCCAGTATCTTCTTCGAGTCAACGGCGGTCATCTTCGAGATCGTCTCCGCGATGAGTAACGTCGGGATCACGACCGGCTACGTCTCCCCCGAGATGCCGTACGTGGCGAAATGGGTGTTCATTTTCGTCATGTGGATCGGCCGGGTGGAGATCGTCCCGGTGCTCGTCCTCATCCTCGAGCTCACCAACCAGGGGGTCGGGGACGATACCGCCCAGATCTCCGAGATCACGTCGAAGGCCGGGGGAGCCCCGGCCGTCACCGACGAGGCGGTCCCCGCGGCAGGGGAAACGATCGCACCCCCCGAGGACACCTGGAAGGAGGACCTCCTCGCCGGCACCGACATCACCCCGGAGACATTCGAGGCGGTCTTTTCCACCGCCGTGGAACTCTCCCGGGAGGGCAGGGAGGGGAAGCCGGTCGGGACGGCCTTCGTCGTCGGCGACTCCCGGGCGGTCCTCGCCTCGTCAAAGCAGCTCATCCTGAACCCCTTCGAGGGGCACGACCCGGCAAAGCGGCTCATCACCGACCCCTCGAACGTCGAGAACGTGAAGGAGTTCGCCCTCCTCGACGGGGTCTTCATCGTCTCGGGCGGCGGGGTGCTCGAGGCGGCCGGCCGGTACCTCACCATCGACACCTCCGGGGTCCATATCACGATGGGGCTCGGGACCAGGCACGCCTCGGTATCGGGGATCACCCGGGCGACGAAGTCCATCGGGATCGTCGTCTCCCAGAGCGGCGGGAGGATCTCCCTCTTCCGGGGTGGCGAGCTCGTGAAGCAGTTCAGCACCCTGTCCTGATCTCGAATCGAAGAGCCGGTCGTTCACTTTTTTTCCGGTGGCGAAGCTCCTATATAGCTCGGGAGGGAATGGATCTATCCACAACATGCCGGGAAAAATCGTCGTAAGGGGAGCGCGGGAACACAACCTGCAGAACATCACGGTCGAGATCCCCCGGGACCGGTTCAACGTGCTCACCGGGCTCTCGGGATCGGGAAAGTCCACCCTCGCCTTCGATACCATCTTCGCCGAGGGCCAGCGGCGTTACGTCGAGTCCCTCTCCTCCTATGCCCGGCAGTTCCTCGGGCTCATGTCAAAGCCCGACGTGGAGTCCATCGAAGGCCTTTCGCCGGCCATCTCCATCGAGCAGAAGTCCACCTCCAGGAACCCCCGGTCCACCGTCGGGACCACCACCGAGATCTACGACTACCTCCGGCTCCTCTTCGCCCGGATCGGGGTCCCCTACTGCCCCGAGCACGGGATCCGGATCGAGGCCCAGACCCCCGAGCGGATCGCCGGGAGGATCGCGGAGGAGCACCCGGGAACGGTGACCATCCTGGCCCCCGTCGTCAGGCAGAAGAAGGGCACCTACCAGGCCCTGATCCGCGAACTCCACAGGGACGGGTATACCCGGGTGCGGGTGAACGGGGAGATTCACCGCACCGACGAGGAGATCCCCCTCGAGCGGTATAAAAAACAGGAGATCGAGATCGTCATCGACCGGCTCTCCACCGATGAGCGCTCGCGCCTTGCCGAGGCCTGCGAGAACGCCCTGAAACGCTCCGAGGACGGGCTCGTGATGGCCCTCGACGAGGAGGGAAAGGTCCACACCTACTCCTCGCTCATGGCCTGCCCGGCCTGCGGCATCGATTTTGAGGAGCTCCAGCCGAGGATGTTCTCCTTCAACAGCCCCTTCGGGGCCTGCGAGGGCTGCAACGGCCTCGGGATCCAGATGAAGTTCGACCCGGACCTGATCATCCCCGACCGGGAGAAGTCCGTCGCCGAGGGAGCGGTGGCCCTTTACCGGAACTACATCGACGGGTACCGGGCCCAGTACCTCGGGGCCATCGCCCGGCACTTCAACTTCTCCGTCCTCACTCCCATCAGGGACCTCACGAAGGAGCAGTACAACGCCCTCATGTACGGCTCCTCCGACCGGATCCGGTTCTCGATGTCCATGTCGAACGGGGACGCCCAGTGGTCCCACGTCGGGGAATGGGAGGGGCTCCTCCCGCAGGCCGAGCGGCTCTACAAGCAGACCCAGTCGGAGTATCGCAGGCACGAGCTCGAGAAGTTCATGCAGGTCTCGCCGTGCCCGGTCTGCCACGGCAAACGGCTCAAGCAGAAGGTCCTCGCCGTGAAGGTCGGCGGGAAGTCCATCGTCGACGTGACCGACCTCCCCGTAAGCGGCTGCACGGCGTTCTTCCATGATTTGCCCCTCTCGCCGAAAGAGGGGGAGATCGCCCACCAGATCCTGAAGGAGATCAATGACCGGCTCCGGTTCCTGGAGCGGGTCGGGCTCGGGTACCTCACCCTCTCGCGGGCCGCGGGGACCCTGTCGGGCGGCGAGGCCCAGCGGATCCGGCTCGCGACCCAGATCGGG
>DATJPK010000102.1:0-6439 GCA_035506435.1 Methanomicrobiales archaeon | reverse complement strand
GGTCCGGGGATCGAAGGAGGAGGTCGCCGGGGCCGTATGGAACGCGCTGCTTTAGCCAGGTCGCCGGGCCATCTTTCGGGCTACTTCCGGCGCGTCCCTGGCAGGACCCCGGGGGAGACCGGTTCCTGCGGGGCGGGGGTCGTCATCGAGGAGGGAGTCGTCGCAAAAGCCGCCCCATCACGAAGGCCGGCGGTAAAGATCATCTCCCGGGAACACGTGCCAGCCGGGAGCCGGCTGCCGCTCATCGAGACGGCCATGGAGCGGCTCGGGGTCTCGGCCGCGGTCGCCGTCGAGAGCACGCTCCCGTCCGGGGCGGGCTTCGGCCTCTCGGCCGCCGCCCTCCTCTCGTCTGTCTCTGCCCTCTCGGCGCTTTTCGACCTCGGGCTTCCGGACCGGGAGATCGCGGGCCTCGCGCATGAGATCGAGGTGACGTACCGGACCGGCCTTGGCGATGTCGCCGCCTGCCAGGGGGGTGGCATCGAGTGCCGGAAGGGGCCCGGGATCGGCGCGGATATAGTGCGGATCGCCGACCCGGGCAGGGTCATCTGCGCCGTGAGCTTCGGCCCGATCCCGACCCCATCCATCCTCGGCGACCCCGGGCGCATGCAGAGGATCGGGGAGGCATTCCCCGGGCGGTGCCCCCGGGATGTCGACGACTTTTTCGGCCTCTCCCGGGCATTCGCCGATGCAAGCGGCCTCGTCACTCCCCGGGTCAGGGAAGCCCTCCTCGCCTGTGACCGGGCCGGGTTCAGGGCGAGCATGACGATGCTCGGCGAAGGGGTATTCGCCCTTGGCGGGGAGGCGGCGGCGGCCCTCGCGCCCTTCGGGAAGGTCCGGCAGTTGCATGTCGCAGGTACGGGTTTCAGCCGCGGGGAGGTGATCGGGTGATCCCTCCCGATCATCCCCGGTACCGGTCCCTCGTCACACGGGAGAGGCTCGCCGCCTGCGCCCGGGAGGGAATCGTCACCCTCGAAGGGCTCACCGCCCATGGCCGGGGTGAGGCCTTCGACTACCTGATCGGCGAGCGGACGACGGAGAGCGCCGCCCTCGCCGAGCGGGTCGCGGCGGCGATGCTCATCGGGGCAACATCCCCCGTCATCTCGGTCAACGGGAACACTGCTGCCCTCGCTGCCGGGGCGATCGGGGAGCTCCAGCAGGCCTGCGGGGCAAAGGTGGAGGTGAACCTCTTCCACCGGACCGATGAGCGGGTTGAGAAGGTCCGGCGGCTCCTCGAATCGGAGGGGGTGAAGGTCCTCACCGGCAGGGCAGAGCCGCTCCTCCCCCTCTCCCACCCGAGGGCGCTCTGCCTCCGGGAGGGCATCTTCTCGGCAGGCACGGTCCTCGTCCCACTTGAAGACGGGGACCGGTGCGCCGCGCTCGTCTCGATGGGGAAGCGGGTCATTGCTATTGACCTGAACCCCCTCTCCCGGACTGCGCGGACCGCCACCCTTACCATCGTCGATGAGCTCACGAGGGCGGTCCCCGCGATTGCCCGGGCCTGCCGGGAGATCGGCCCGGAGGAGGGTGAAAGGCTCATGAGGTTCCCGGACAACAACTTCTTCCTGAGAGCTGCCATGGAGGAGATCAGGGGGAACCTTGGTGCTCTGGATTGAGAAGTACCGCCCATCCACCCTTGGGGAGGTGGCCGGGCAGGAGCTGGTGGTGCGACACCTCCGCCGTTTTGCGGCTACGCGGAGCGTTCCCCACCTCCTCGTTACCGGCCCGCACGGCACAGGGAAGAGCGCAGCCGTCGAATGCCTGGCCCGGGAGCTCTATGGCGCGAACTGGCAGGGGAACACCACCGTCCTCGACGCGACAACCCTCTTCTCCCAGGGGAAGAGTGCCCTCGCCGCCGACGAGCGATTTGCCCACCTGTTCCGGAAGGACGAGGGCCTTGCGGCGAACTTCCGGCGCATCGTGGGCTGGTACGCCTCGATGCGGCCGCTTGAAGCCGAGTTCAAGCTCCTGGTAATCGAGGGGGCCCACTCCCTGCCCCGGGAGATCCAGCAGGCCCTCAGGCGCACTCTTGAGCGCCACTCGGCCACCTGCCGCTTCATCCTCCTCACGACCAACCAGAGCGCCATCATCCCTGCCATCGGCTCACGCTGCCTTCCCCTCTCCTTCTCCCCGGTCGACGGTGAGACCGCCCTCGGGGTCCTCGGGAGGATCCTCGACGCCGAGGCTCCCGGCCGGCGGAAAGACCTCGGGGAGGAGGTCGAGATGATCGTCCACACGGCAGCGGGGGATCTCCGGAAGGCGACGGTCCTCCTCCAGCTCCTGGTCGAGTCGGGGAAGGGAGCCGGGACGGCGGATGCAGGCTGCTCCGAGACCGGGAATATCGCGCTCCAGCTCGTGAGGTCGATGCGGGCAGGCGACTTTGCCGTCGCACAGAAGACCGCGGAGTCCCTCCTCATCGACTATGGCCTGTCGGGGAGGGAAACCATCCACGAAATCCGGGGAGCAGTGAAGCAGGAGTACAACGACCCGAGGATCGCGGTCATCATCGGCGAGGCAGATCGCGCCCTCGACCGGGCCGGGAACGACTTCATCCAGGTGAACGCCCTGATCGCGAGGATCATCGGGGAGGTGTTCACGTGAAGAAGGTCGCGGACCACTACGACCAGGTGGCTCCCGTCTACGATCTCCGGTACGACACCTCCTGCGGAAGGGTGTACCATACTCATATATGCCGGCACATGCTCGACTGGCTCCCCCGGGGAAAACTGCTCCTCGACCTCGGGTGCGGGACCGGCCTCTTCATGCGCCGGTACGGGGAGCTCGGGGGGACGGCGGTCGGCCTCGACATCAGCCGGGGGATGGTAGGCGAGGCCAGGGCCCAGGATGGCTGGTTCGATTACCTGGTGGGGACCGCGGAAGTGCTCCCGTTCAGGGACGCCACCTTCGATGCCGTCTCCTGCGTCCTCGCCTTCTCGTACCTGGAACACCCGCGCCGGATGCTTGCCGAGGTCTACCGGGTGCTGAAGCCGGGCGGGTGCCTCGCGGTGGGCACACTCTCGCGGAGCGTCATCACCTCCCTCGTTCCGGCCATCTATCGCATCGGCGAGCGGATGGAGATCGGCCGGATCGGGGTCGGCGATTTCGGCGAGCGGTATTACACCGAGGAGGAGATGGTCGGGATCTTCGAAGAAGCCGGCTTTGTCGACGTGAAGGCAAAGCGCTGCTCCTTTGCCCACCACTCGCTGAAGGAGCCCATCTTCGACATCGCCCGGAGGGTCGAGCCCTTTATCGAGAAGCGAATGCCCGGGCTCGCCTATAACCTGGTTGTCGGCGGCCGGGTTCCGCCGGATTAGGGGCCGGACTCGCGCCTGAGCCGGGCGAGGACCCGCCCTTTCTTCGCAATGGCATCCTCCGCGGCCCGGTCCACTCCCTTCTTCATGGCCCCGAAGTCCTTCACACGGCGGTCCACCACCTTCTTTACCGGGGTGTAGGCGGACTCCCTGAACCGGGGTGTGAAGTCCTGCTCCTTGCCGTCCACGACGAGCACAGACTCCACGGTTCCCGCTTCAACCCGGCCGACCTCCTCCATGGGGACCCCGCATCCCCGAACCACGCCGAGGATGCCGGGGGCTGCTGCGGGAGGAGCGACAACGAGCAGGGCATCGAGGGAGACCCCGAGGTAGTCGATCCCGAGGGTGTCGAGGAGCGCGAGGACCTCCGGGTCCACGAGCCGACGGAGGTTGGCGTCCTCGATGACGACCCGGGCCCCGGCGGTCTCTGCGAGCTCGTGGGCGTCGCCCCGGAGCCCCCCGTTCGTGACATCGGTCATCGCGTGGATACCGGGGAGGACGGGGCTTGCGAGGAGCGCCTCGCAGGCGTTGAGGAAGTGGAGGTTGATCGTCCGTTCGACCACCCCGGGATGGCCGGAGTAGATGGCAGCCGTCGCAATGGTCCCGCCACCGGATCCCGCGGTCATGAGGATCACGTCCCCCGGGGCGGCGGCCCGCCGGGGGGTGAGGTGCTCCGCGACCCCGACCGCCCCCACGCAGCCCGTCATCCGGTCCCCGATGACCATGTCCCCCCCGATCCGCAGGGTCGAACCGGCGACGAGGGGCACCCCCATCGCCTCCCCGACCGTCGTGATGCCGGCGGTGTAGTCGAAGATCTTCCCCACGTCACCGTCGTCGGCAACATGGATGTCCGAGAAGAGGGCGACCGGCCGCGCCCCCATGACATAGACATCCCTGAGGGTCGCCCGGGTGGCGTGAAAGCCTGCGAGGAAGGGGAAGTCCGAGAGCCGGGAATGCATCCCGTCCACCGTGCAGGCGATGTACCTGCCCCCCGCCGAGACCACCCCGGCGTCGTCCATCTCGTCCACCCCGACGGCAGCGCCCGTCCGGCCGATGATACGGGCGATCTGCCGGTGGGCATAGAAGTCACCCTTCCCCCGGGAGCCCACGCCGAAATCCCCCATCCCGACCCCGGCGTGAGTGAACTCGAAGACGTCCCCTGTTGCAGCCCGGCTCAGGTTCACCTCCTCGATGATCGCCCCGGCAAGCTCGCGGGCATACTTTTTCGGGACCTGTTTCCACTCCTCCACCATGCGTGCGAGTCCCCGGGTCATCTCCTCCTCCCGGACCCCGGCCGCGAGGCGCCGGCGCACGTACCCCTCGAGATCCATGGATACCTGTTGGGGAGGGGCGGTGAAAAGCTCATCGGGAGGAATTACCTGCTCTACCTCCTGTTTTCCCCATCTCTGGCGGAACTACGGTCTGCCCGGGAATCTTTCGACGTATGGGTGCCCGGTTTTTGTCACTCCCCGGTCGAATTCAGGACAGATTGGTGAAAAGAAGGAATGGTACAGGGCACCAGAAATGAAGGTAATTCCCTTAAAAGAATGATATTATGAAAGAAAAATGTAGAAAATACTTAAATATTACAATCAGGGAATAGGTATGTTTATATACTAAAACACAAGACTCTTACGTAACCACCAGGGGTCTTCTACCGGTTCCTGGGGGGGAGAGTGAACTATGCACATCAAGAGAGAAGATGCAGTATCACCGGTGATTGGCGTCATCCTCATGGTCGCCATCACGGTGATCCTCGCCGCGGTCATCGCCGCATTCGTGTTCGGCATGGCCGGCGGGGTCCAGAAGACAAAGACGGTGGCCGCCACCGCGAGCCAGAACGCGAACGATATCGTGGTCGTCTGGGAAGGTGGCCAGGACAATGCCTACGTGACGGGATATGGGGTCACCTTGAATGATGCCTCCGGCACGCTCTGTCCCGTCGCTGCAAACTGTGTTTGGGTGAACACCGGAAACGCAGTTGGAAACTCTACGAAATTCGGAAGCAAGGGTGACGCGACCAACAACCATGTTGTCGTGAACGCCTCTTTCACTGATGGCTCCGGGCAGGTCGTCCTGGACACCTACGTCTGATCGCTATCTCGGAGTTGAAACGGACATGTACATGATGAAGAAAGAAGAGGCGGTATCACCGGTTATCGGCGTCATCCTCATGGTCGCCATCACGGTGATCCTTGCCGCGGTCATCGCGGCATTCGTATTCGGTATGGCAGGTGGAATCTCGAAGACCAAGACGGTCGCGGCAACCGCAAGACAGAGCGGGAACGATATCGTCGTTACCTGGCAGGGCGGGCAGGACAATGGCTATGTGGTCGGGTATGGCGTGACCCTGAACGATAATACGGGTTCGCTCGCTCTCGTCTGGGTGAACACCGGGAACGCGGTAGGTAACTCCACCAAGTTCGTGGGCAAGGGGGACAACACGAATAATCATGTCATCGTGAACGCCTCCTTCACCGATGGTTCCGGCCAGGTCGTCCTGGACACCTACGTCTAATCTTTTTTTTCTTTTCAGGAAATCAATTATTACTGACAAATCACCACAATCCAGGCCATATTGAATTTATTTGAATATTCGGCCGGTTTTATGGATTTTTGATGAAAACCGGGTCATTAACATGTGTTGTCGTCAGCAGGGGGAGAAAGGGCCGATTGGGGAAGGTTCGGAGGTTATGAAAATGCCGTGCATGAGAAAAGCAAATAAACCAACATAAAAGAAGTAATCGAAATAGATATTTTTATATAAAAACACGCGATAATCTTCTATATCCTCCCAGCGCACCGTACCGGTCCACTGGAGGGGTGATCGTATGAAGCTCTTTCAGAGAGAAGATGCAGTATCACCGGTTATCGGCGTCATCCTCATGGTAGCCATCACGGTGATCCTCGCTGCGGTCATTGCCGCCTTCGTATTCGGCATGGCAGGCAGCGTCCAGAAGACGAAGACGGTGGCGGCATCCGCCATACAGGATGGGAATTCTTACGTCGTCACCTGGCAGGGTGGGCAGGATAACAACTACGTAACGGGCTACAACATAACCATGGATTACTACCCTACCGCTGGCACTGTTTATTCTGAGCCTGATCCCGGTCCCGGTCCTGTTAATATC
>DATJPK010000101.1:0-6128 GCA_035506435.1 Methanomicrobiales archaeon | reverse complement strand
CGGCTTCCCCGGCCACGAGGACCTGAAACCCGAGGATATCCCCGAGGACTTCCACCCGTTCTACAAGGACCTGATCCTCTGGGGGCACACGACCATCCACATGCTCGAGAAGACCGCCTTCTACGACGGGTTCTACAAGGCATTCGGTTTCGGCCCGTACCCCTGCATCTTCTGCGAGCACTGCGTCGCCGAGGAGCAGCCTGGGACTGTCGATGAGTCCATCCGGCGCCTCTGCCGGCACATGGACCTCGTCCGGCCGAGCATGGAGGCGGCGGGGATGGACGTGTTTGCCACGGCGAAGAACGCGGGCTGGGAGTTCTCGACCATCCCGTGCAAGGACCTCGAGTACGGGAAGATCGTCCACGGGGACCTCGTCTCGCTCGGGCTCGTGCTCCTCGAGTGAAGGGGCATTTTGTCAGAAATGACCCTCGGTCACCGGAGTTGACCGGGGCTTACTTTCACCCCGCGCCGTGAAACGCTAAAATACCCCCGCTCCTATCCCTCCCTGATGCTCCAGACCCTCGATCGCGTCGCCGGGCGCTGGCGGGAGGCCGTGGACGCGGTCCCGGGCTACGAGGTTGTCGAGGACGGGAAGATCTTCCGCACCTCCTTCACCGACTCGTACGTCTTCTCCTCCGAGCATGGCAGGGCGCTCGGGCTCATGCGGGAGATGATGGCCCTCCACGAGGGGAGGCCGGTCCGCCACGTCCTTCCCGGGAGGGAGGTGGAGACGGGCTTCGGGCCGGCCTGGTGCATTGAGTCGAGGGCGCAGGTCCCGGACATCCACCCCGACCGGGAGCAGATCCGGGAGCGGCTCCTCGGTGAGTTCCAGCTGCTTTCCGGTATCGGGCGGGTGACCGAGAAGCGGCTCAGGGGGAAAGGGTACCGGTCTATCCTCGAGCTCAGGGATCACCGGCGGTTCGGGAAAGGGGCCCGGGACTTCCTCGGGATCCTCGACCTTGCCGAGACAGGCCCCCTCGCGAGCTGGATTTCCCGCTGGTACCCCCGTTCCCATCCCCTCTCCCTCGCACCCTGCGGTTTTCACCGGCGGGACGAGCTGGTCTTCCTCGACATCGAGACCCTGGGCATTTTCTCCCGGCCCATCATCCTCATCGGGATCGGGAGGCTCGCCGGGTCGACCCTCGCGACGAGCCAGTACCTCGTCAGGGATATCGCCGAGGAACCGGCCGCCCTGAACGCGGCGCTCGAGGATCTTACGGGGGAGGGGGCGGCCTACGTCTCCTTTAACGGTAAGAGCTTCGATATCCCCTACATCGGCGAGCGGGCGGCCTATTATGGCATGCCCGTCCGGTTGGACCGGCCCCACTTCGACCTGCTCCACTTCTCACGGCGCCGCTGGGGGAGCGATCTGCCCGACTGCCGGCTCTCGACTCTCGAACGGCAGGTGTTCGGGATCTCCCGGGGAGTGGATATCCCGGGGAGCCTCGTGCCCGAATTCTACGAGGTCTTCCTCCGGACGGGGAACTGCGGCCCCCTGGTGCCCATCGTCGACCACAACCGGCAGGACCTGGTCAGCCTCGGGTTCCTCCTTTCGACCCTGCTCGGGGAGCTCTATGCCCGTCGCTGACCTGATCGCCTCCCTGCAGAAGGACCCCTGGCAGTCGAAGCGGCTCGCCCACGTGCGGGTCATCCCCGCGCAGGAGGCCTCGTACGGATCGCCGTCCCGCCCGCTCCCGCCTCCCCTCGAACGGTACCTGGACCGGAAGGGGATCCGGCTCTACACCCACCAGGCCGAGGCGCTCGAGGCAATCAGGGCCGGAGAGCACATCATCATTACCACCCCGACGGCCTCGGGGAAGACTCTCGCCTTCAACCTCCCGATCTTCGAGGCCCTCTCCGTCCAGCCGGAGGCGACCGCCCTCTACCTCTACCCAACGAAGGCCCTTGCAAATGACCAGCTGAAGGCCATCCGCGACATCGAGGAGGGTGCTGGCATTTCAATCGCGGGGGCCATCTATGACGGCGACACTCCGGGCTCCCGCCGCCCGCTCATCCGGGAGCGGTCAAGGGTCATCCTTTCCAACCCGTACGAGCTCCACCAGGTCCTCCCGTGGCATCACCGGTGGGAACGGTTCTTCCGGAACCTTCGGTTCGTCGTCATCGACGAGGCGCACCGGTACCGGGGGGTCTTCGGGTCGCACATGGCATTCCTGATCCGGAGGCTCCGGCGGATCGCAAGGCACTATGGCGCCGAGCCGCAGTTCATCCTCTCGACCGCGACCATCGCAAACCCCCTCGAGTTCGGGAGAAACCTGACCGGGCACCCCTACCACCACATCAGCGCCGACGGTTCCCCGCGCGGGCAGAAACACTTCGTCCTCTACAACCCCTTCTACGACGGTGTGAACGGGAAATCGGCGCACCGGGAGACGGGGGGCCTCCTCATCTCCTGCCTCACTCACGACCTCCAGACCCTGTGCTTCACCATCTCGAGGAGGATGGCGGAGCTGATCGCCATGTGGGCGCACGAAGACCTTGCCCGGAAAGGCAGGGACCCGGGCATGGTCACCGCGTACCGAGCGGGATACCTGCCCGAGGAACGCCGGGGGATCGAGAACCGGCTGAAATCGGGAAGCCTCAGGGGCCTCACTTCGACAAACGCCCTCGAGGTCGGGATCGACATCGGGGGTCTCGACGCGGTGCTTATCTCGGGTTTCCCGGGCACCATCATCTCTACCTGGCAGCAGGCGGGCAGGGCAGGCAGGAGGGGAAACGACTCGGCCGCGTTCCTCGTCGCCTTCCAGGACCTCCTCGACCAGTACTTCATGCGCCACCCGGAGACCTTCTTCGGGAGCCCCCACGAGCATGCCATCGTCGACCTCGCGAACCCCTACATCGTGTCGGGCCACCTCCTCTGCGCCGCCTCGGAGCTCCCGGTCAAACCGGATCGCGACGGGGATCTCTGGCCCGGGGATCTCCATGCACCCATCAGGTCGCTCACCGGGTCCCACCTCCTCCGGCCAACCCCCCACGGCGTGGTCTACTGCGGCCGGGGGAGGGCCGCCGAGGCGGTGAAGCTCGACTCCATCTCATCCGAGACCTTCCGCATGACCTGCGACGGCACCATTCTCGAGACGATGGACCGGGGGCAGGCCTTCCGGGAGGCCCACGAGGGGGCGGTGGTCCTGCACCGGGGCGAGACCTACCTCGTGAAGGAGATGGACCTCGAGACCCGGAGGATCCGGGTCGAACGGGCGGATGTTGATTATTACACCGACGCCCTGAAAACCGTGGATCTCCGGGTCACCCGCGAGTTATCCCGTCGGGAGGGGAACGGATTCACCCTCCACCTCGGCGACGTGGAGGTGACCGAGCAGTTCACCGGCTACCGGATCATGAAGTATGACGCCCTGATAGGCTTCGAGCCGCTCAACCTCCCTCCCCTGAAGTTCGGCACCCGGGCGCTCTGGTTCACCCTCTCGCCGGAGCTCGCGTACGCGGTGACCGCGGGGGGTTTCGACCTCGCAGGGACCCTCCATGGGGCCGAGCATGCCATCATCGGGGTCGCGCCCTTCCACGTTTTGTGCGACCGGAGGGATCTCGGCGGGCTCTCCACGACGAGCCACCCGGATACCGACGGCCCCGCGATCTTCGTGTACGACGGGTACGAGGGAGGGATTGGCCTCGCCGAAAAGGCCTACGAGCTTATGGGCCTGATCGCCTCCATGGCCGGCGAGGCGGTGAGGGACTGCCGGTGCGAGGCCGGCTGCCCGGCCTGCATCTACTCCCCGAAGTGCGGGAACGACAATACGCCGCTCGACAAGGGAGGGACGGTACGGTTGCTTGATGCTCTCAAGGGCCCGGGAAATGCTCAAGAAGGAAAACCGGCAATCCCTGCACAGGGATGATCAAGAACCTCCTCCTCACCGGCCCGCCGGGGTGCGGGAAGACCACGGTCGTCCGTCGTGTCGTTGACGGGCTCGGCGATCTCCCGATGGCGGGCTTCTGCACCGAGGAGATTCGTGAGAAGGGGGAGCGGGCCGGGTTTGCGCTGGCGGGACTCGACGGGAGGAGGGGGATGCTCTCCCATGTGCGGGTGAAGGGACCTCACCGTGTCGGGAGATACGGTGTGGACATCCCGGGCTTCGAGTCGTTCCTCGACGGGCTCGATCTGAAGAGACCCGGTCTCTGCGTCATCGTTATCGACGAGATCGGGAAAATGGAATGCCTGTCGGCGAAGTTCCGGGAGCTGGTCAGGGATTGCCTCGCCTCTCCCCTTCCTCTTCTTGCGACCATCGCCCTCCGGGGGACGCCCCCGATCGAGGGGATCAAGGCGAGGCCCGACGTGAGGGTCATCACCATGATCCGCGACGACCGGGAGGAGAAGTTCAGGGAGATCCTCGGGGATGTCCAACGGCTGGTCAGCCGTTGAGGGCCTCGCGCATTCCACCTACGAACTGCCGGATTTCCGAGGCCATCCGTTCGGGATCCCCGGCGTGCTCTCCCACAATCTTTACGATGGCCGATCCCACGATAACCCCGTCGGCTCCTGCCTCGGAGAGGGCCCCCGCATGTTCCGGTCGCGAGACCCCGAAGCCGACGGCAATGGGGAGCCGGGTGCGTGGCCGGACCCGGTTGATCAACCCCGCGGCATCTCCGGAGAGCCGGTCCCGGGCCCCGGTGACCCCGAGGAGGGAGGCGAGATAGAGGAACCCGCCGCCCGAACCGGCAATAAGGTCGAGGCGGTCGTCCGTCGTTGAGGGGGTGACAAGAAAGATCTGGTCGATTCCGTTTGCCCTGGCAGCAGCGAGGGCGTGCTCCCCCTCCTCGGGAGGCATATCCACTATGAGGACACCATCGGCGCCGGCCTCCTTCGACTCCCGGTAGAACTGATCCACCCTGCGCCGGTAGATCGTGTTGCAGTATGCCATGAGAACAATCGGGATATCCGAGATCCCGCGGATTTCCCTTGCGAGGTCGAAGTACCGGTCGACGGTCATCCCGCTTTCGAGGGCACGGATGTGGGCCTGCTGGATGGTCGGGCCGTCGGCGACCGGGTCGGAGAAGGGCATCCCGAGCTCGAGGATGTCTGCCCCGCCGTCAATGACCGCCCGTGCGGCGGAGAGAAATCCCTCCGGTTCCGGGTCTCCCGCGACGAGATAGGCGATGAAGGCCGGGCGGTCCAGCCGCCCGAAGGTATCCACGATCCGGCTCATCCCTGCCCTCCCGTCAGCCTCGCCACCTCGTCGAGGTCCTTGTCCCCCCGGCCCGAGAGGTTCACGATGACGATATCGTCTTTCCCGAACTCCCCCGCCATCCTCACAAGCTCCGCGGCGGCATGGGCAGACTCGAGGGCGGGAATGATCCCCTCCTTCCGGGAGAGGAGGGCGAAGGCCTCGAGGGCCTCGCGGTCGCCCACCGCGGTGTACTCGACCCTGCCCGAGTCCTTCAGCATCGCGTGCTCGGGGCCGACCCCGGGGTAGTCGAGCCCGGCGGAGACGCTGTGGGTCGGGAGGACCTGGCCGTCACCGTCCTGGAGGAGGTAGGAGAGTGCCCCGTGGAGGACCCCGGGCGACCCGGCGCAAAGGGATGCCCCGTGACTGCCGGTCTCCAGGCCTTCGCCACCTGCCTCGACCCCGATGAGCCTCACCTCCCGGTCGCCAATGAACGGGTGGAAGATGCCGATGGCATTCGACCCGCCGCCGACGCAGGCGATGATGGCGCCGGGGAGCCTCCCCTCCTTCGCAAGGACCTGCTCCCGGGCCTCCCTCCCGATGACCGATTGGAAGTCCCGGACCATGACGGGAAAGGGGTGGGGCCCCACGACGGACCCGAGGAGGTAGTGGGTCCCGCCCACGGAGGCCGCCCAGTCACGGAGAGCCTCGTTCACGGCGTCCTTGAGGGTCCTCGTCCCGGACGAAACGGGGATCACCTTCGCGCCCATGAGCTCCATCCGGTACACATTCGGCTTTTGCCGTTCCATGTCCACCTCCCCCATGTAAACCTCCACGGGGAGCCCGAGGACTGCTCCCGCGATGGCGGTGGCGACGCCGTGCTGCCCGGCGCCCGTCTCGGCGATGAGCCGTTTTTTGCCCATGAACTTCGCGAGAAGGGCCTGCCCGAGGGTGTTGTTCAGCTTGTGGGCACCCCCGTGGAGGAGGTCCTCC
>DATJPK010000100.1:0-2705 GCA_035506435.1 Methanomicrobiales archaeon | reverse complement strand
AAAGAAAAGGTGAACGATGACAAGTACCTGATCACCGTTTCAGCGAAGTACACCATAAACACCTTCGGGTACTCCAATACCCAGACCCAGACCCAGACCATCCCAGTGGTCAGGATGAACGGCGACTGGAAGGTCGTCCAGCGGCTCCCCGGGTTCGAGGCGGTCCTGGGGATGCTCGCCCTGCTCGGCGTGGGGTACCGCCTGAAGGGGCGGGCCTGACCCCCCTTCCTCTGCAAGGGTTCCTGCTCACGATCTCCCCGGGCAGGAACGTGAGCGGCAGCTTCACTGATATGGCCCTGGCGAGCCCTTCACACCGGGGAGAACCCGATCAGGGCACAAGATACGCGATACTGTATAATGCGATTATCGGTAAGAAGATCGCGGCCCAGGCCAGCCGGTTATTTCCATAAATCACCCTCCCCTTCAGGGGCCTGACCGGTATCATGCTGAACACGGCGTTGAGGATGTTCACGGGGAACCCCACCGCCCCGGCAAGCCCGATGATCCCACCGCAGGGCATCATCAGGAAGGAGACCCCGGCAAAGAGGAGGTTCACGAGCGGGCCGGCCGCCATGATGGCAATCTCCTCGTTCGGGCGGAGGGCCTCGAGCCCCTTCAGGAGGGTGCGCGAGGGTGTCCCGAAGGCAAGTCCGAATACCGCCGAAGTGCCGACGAGGATACCGGTCCCCAGCCCCCAGAACCGGAACTCGGACCTGACGGAATGGTGGCGGGCAAGCCGGATGGTCACGAACTCGTGGCAGATGACCGCGAATATACCCATGGCGAGGAACAGGGCAACCGACTGGAGACCCGTCTGCAGTCGCCCGGCGATGACAAAGGCACCGGCATAAAGGGTGACACTCACCCCGATAGTGGCGAGCTCGCGGGCCGACAACCCCAAAAAGACAGGGGGACGAAGGACCGGCTCGAGTTTCCGGACTTCGGTCTCCTTGGCCCCGATAACGGCGAGGGTCCTCGCCCTGAAAAACGCTGGGAGGACGTCCTTCAGCCGCTCGACCTGCCGGGAGAGCCAGCCGACCGGCCGTGCTCCTCCCGGCGCCGAACCGCCTGGAGAGGTGGTCGTGCCGCCTGCAGATCCCCCGGCAAATCCCGACATGCCACTCGCTGCCGCGCCGGCGGCGGCAAGGCCGATGCCGGAGGCGACCGCGGTGGCCGGGAGGTACTGCGGGGGAACGATGCCCGATGCGAGGGGAACCCTGGATGAATTTGAAACGGCATTCGGGGCAGGAGAACCGGCGGGGGTGATGCCTGGTGTGGCAAAGGCCATGTTATCGTCGACCATGATGTTGTCATGGTAGGCCTTCCCGAGAACCCCGGAGGATCTCCGTCCCAGCTGGACCCTCTTGTCGGTAAGGACCTGCGGATCGAGCTTCTTCTGGGTCCGGTATACCAGGCTGTCGTCGATGAAGCAACTCACGTGCCGGTCCGGTTCCACGACCATCTTCAGGGTATGCCAGCCGTTGATGTACCCGTCTGCAACGAACGAGTACCCGTTTCCCTCGCTGGTACGGTCTTCTGCAAGGATGCTGCACTGCACATACGCATGACGCCGGTACTGTGAAAGGGATGCCGAGCAGGCGTCCCCTATACCCGCGAGCCGGATGGACGCCCCGTCGTAGTATCCCTCTCCGGGGCAGGACGGGGTCTGGTACGGATCCCTGTCCCGGGTAATGGAGACCTCTGACGACGCCCAACACCCGGACCAGTCAGTGACTGCAAGATATACATCCGAGGAGATAACCGCCCCGTTCGGGAAGAAAAAGGTGTTCTTTGTCGCGATCCCGCTGTCACACGTGGCGTCCCCGTTATTGTCGAATACGCCGGTCCTTCCCCCAAACGAGGGGAGAATGACCGGAAGGGGCGACCCGTAAAGGTTCCAGTTCCCGAACCCGGAACTGAAATCATCGGTGAACACCGCGGCCGATACCGCCATGGGAATGGTTCCCAGGGCGAGAGCAAGGATGAGGATGACGACACGCATATCGGTATTGGTGGATGGTCTCATGAGAGGACACCGGGAGGCATCAGCTCATCCCGTCGGTAGTCCACACTTGTTCCGGTCCGAAATATAACCACCGGTTTTGAGTTTCAGGTCCATCAAATGCAATTATCCGGGAGAACCGCATCCACATGCTGGCTTTCAGCACCCCATGGGCTCCCTGATCTTCCCCTCCATCGAGGCAAGGATCTCCTTCATCTTCCCGACCTCCTTCCCGTTCGAGTAGTGGTACAGGAACAGGTGAAAGAGATCGGCGGCCAGGTCATGGACTCCTGCCGCGTACCGGACCTCGACGATGTCCTCGCCGATCACACCCTGCACCCTGATGAAACGCGGTACTTCGAAGGACAGGAGCTGTTTCCCGTGGAGGGTGAGGATCTCCACTTTCCCGAAGTTCCCGAGGTAGTCGGCGAGGTCCGCGGTAACCGGCCCGGAGAGGATGAACTCCTTCATCAGGGACCCGTCGACGCAGACCTTTCTCTGGAGCGACCGCTCAACCCGCACCCTTCGCCACCTCTGCAAGGGCATCCGCGACATTGTTGCAGTCCTCCACGGTGTTCAGGCAGGAGAGCGAGAGCCGGACCGACCCCCGGCCGCCATTGAGCCTCCGGTGGACAAGGGGGGAGCAGTGGAGACCGGTCCTGCAGATGATACCATAGATCCGCGCGAGGATGAACCCGACCTT
>DATJPK010000099.1:0-12281 GCA_035506435.1 Methanomicrobiales archaeon | reverse complement strand
CTTCTGGACCCTCGGGGTCCTCGTTCTCTACTTCATCCTCTCGAACATCCTGATCTTCGGCCTGGACCGGTCCTCGCAGGACATCTTCCTGTACTGGCGGGCGCTCCTCGCCGGCCAGAGCGGGACCATCATCCACCTCGGCATCGGGCCCATCGTCACCGCCTCCATCGTCCTCCAGCTGCTGAAGGGTGCCGACCTCCTCGACATCGACACCACCGAGGCACGGGGGCAGGTCATCTACATGGGGCTCCAGAAGCTCCTGATCTTCGTCATGATCGTCGTCGAGGCGGTCCCGAACCTGATCGGCGGGTTCATGAGGCCCGACGCGACAATCGCCGCGACCTTCCTCGGCGGGAATACCGGGCTCCTCGCCTTCTTCATCTTCCTCCAGCTCTGCATCGGCGGGGTGCTCATCTTCCTCCTCGACGAGGTGGTGACCAAGTACGGCATCGGCTCGGGAGTCGGGCTCTTCATCGTCGCAGGCATCTCCCAGTCCATCGTGAACGGCTTCCTCGCCTGGGAGGCGGTCCAGGACCCGTACCCGGTGGGGTTCTTCCCGCGGCTCATCGCGATAGGTCTCTCGGGCGGGAGCTATCTCCAGTACTTCACCCCGAACATGCTCGCGTTCGTGACCACGATCGCCATCTTCCTGATCATCGTCTACGTGGAGTCCACGAGGGTCGAGATCCCCCTCGCGCACACGAACGTGCGGGGTATCCGGGCGCGGTTCCCGGTGAAGCTCATCTATGCAAGCGTGCTCCCCATGATCCTCGTCCGGGTGCTCCAGGCGAACGTCCAGATGATCGGCCTGTTCCTGAACAATGTCGGGATCACCATCCTCGGGACCTTCGAGGGGCAGACCGCCCAGAGCGGGCTCATGTACTTCCTTGCCCCGATCTCGGGGCCGACCGACTGGATGTGGTGGACCACCGACCTCGGTCACCCAGTCTGGCAGGTCCTCCTCCGGATGAGCATCGACATCACCGTCATGGTCGTCGGGGGCGCCATCTTCGCCCTGTTCTGGATCAAGACCTCGGGCCTCGACTCGAAGGACGTTGCCCGGCAGATCCAGCTCTCGGGGATGCACATCCCCGGCTACCGGAAGAACCCGCAGGTGCTCGAGCGGTACCTGGACCGGTACATCCCCCGTATCACCATCATCGGCGGGGTCTTCATCGGGGTCATCTCGGTCGTCGCGAACCTGTTCGGTGTCATCGGGCGGGAAAGCGGGACCGGGCTCCTCCTGACCGTGTCCATTACCTACCGTCTCTACGAGGAGATCGCCTCCGGACAGCTCATGGAGATGTACCCGGCGATGAGGCAGTTCTTCGGGAAGGAATAATCCCGGTTACGACCCTTTTTTTTCACCAATAAATTAAAACTGAAACGTATCAGGATCCTTTTTTCCCCGTCAGGATCACGGCAATCGCCAGTGCCACGAGCACCATCGCGGGGACCGCAATCGACGGGAATTCCGGAATGGATCCCGGCGGGCCATGCCCCGGGGGATATATCGTGACATCGACCGCTGAATCGGACTCCCATGAGGGTCCGTTATTGACCAGGTGCAGGGTAAAGTCCAGGTAATAGCCCATGCCCGGGTCGTCCCAGGACCAGCCATGGAATTCACCCGGCGTGAACAGGTTCAGGTATACCCTCGTCGGTTTTCCGCAGGGAAGAGAGAAAAAAACCGGGGTCGTTGACCAGCCGACAGGCCCCCAGAAAGTTCCGGTATCCAGGAAATAAGGGTATTCACTACAGCTGGCCAGGTCGCACATCGGGGTGATGGTTAACGGGACTGACCTCGTTTCATCCGGGTTCAGCTCCACTACGATACTGGACGGGCTGATCGTGGCTTCGCACATTGCGGCTGCCGCAGGAACGAGGCCGTTGAGGACAACAAGGCAGGCAATAGCGAAGGGCAGATAGGTTACAAGCGGTTTCATGCCTTCTTCCTCACCTACCGGTCGTAAACCTGCTCCGGACTCCGGAGAACGGGGGGCCCGTTACCGGCCCCGGTTCATCTTCAGGTGAACGACCACGAGCCCCATTCCGAAGAGGACGAGGGCAGGGATCGCGAGGGTCGGGAACTCCGGTATAGGTGCCGGGGGCGCTGCTGCACAGCCTTCGGCGACTCCGCATCCACAAAGGCCGGGATCGGTCTTCGCCGGGTCGGCCGGGCACCGGTCGGTACAATCCAGCGTCCCGTCCCCATCGGCATCCGCCGCCCCGCTCAGGCCGTCGCAATTATAGTCGATGCTTGAGCCGCACGGTTCATCTGCACCTGGATGGATATCCGGGTTCCTGTCATTGCAGTCGCAGTTCTGGACGCAGCACCGGTGACCCCACCAGGTAAACATGGCATTGTACCCGTCCCTGTCGCAGTCACACCCCATGCAGGGAAACCAGCTTGGCAGATGCAACTGCGCCGACACCGGTGCAACCATCAGGGCCCCGGACACCATGAATGCGAGGGCCAGCAGTCCGATTCTATAGTACACGTTTCCTTACCCCCTTTCCCGTAACCTCGTATCTTCCCGGGGAAAGTAAAAAAAAACTGTTGAAGGTCCATCCTGCCCTGCTGTATCCAAGTCCTCGGAGATGCTTGATGATTGAGAGAACTACTATATAGAGATTTTGATGATTTCCATTTTTGGACTCATGATCCGGGGCCGGATTACCCCGGCAGTCCCGCCGGTGTCAGCGAATCGGCAAGGAGATGCACGCCGTAACCGAGGAAAAAGGCCGAGGCAGGGTATGCCAGGTAAAGATCGGTGAAATATCCCTCGAACAAGCCCATCACCGCCGTGAAAACAAAACCATACGCAACGAACCGCATCGCCCGGCGGCTGTGGCAGAGTCCCCGGTGGGTCCAGTCCCTCGCCGGCTCCAGCACGTCTGGCATGACCGAGCCGAAGAGGGCCGCGAAGAACCCGACGAGCATTGTCTCCGGCGGGAGGCTAAGGACGAGGTGGAGAGGGTACGTGTAGGCGATGAACCCGAGCGCCCCGAGGATGAGATGGGTCTGGCGTCGCATAGCTCTGTCCCGGACTCGGAACAGGCAGATAAATCCCTTCAGCGCACGGGGCGAAACTGGATGAATGCAGAAATCCCGTTTCTCACCCCAGCACGGTCAGCACCAGGCACACCGCCACCGGGATGACGAGGTTGTCATCGACGGGCGAGACCAGCTCGATGAGCCCGGCGACGAGGACCGCGACCAGGGCAGGCAGGGGTGCGACCAAAATGAAGAGGGGCACGGAAGCGGCGGCGATCCCTCCGGCCGTTCCTTCCAGCGTTTTCCGGTTCCAGATCCGGTGCCTCCCGGCCCACTGGCCGACGATGGCTGACATGCCGTCCAGCAGGGCGAGCGTGAGGACGGCCGGGACAACCACGCCGACGGGGAAGAAGAAGAGGCAGAACGCCGATGAGAAGAAGAACAGGATCGCCCCCTTCCCCGGGAGCATGCCCGGGCGCTCCAGGTCCTCGATCAGCCGGGAAATGAGCGGGATCCGGCGGCCCCTCGCGATCGCGTCGGAGAGGATGAGGCCGGCGAGGAGCGAGAGGAGGAGCACCGGGAGGGCCGTGTCCCTCCCGAGGAGCCAGATCACGGCGGCGATGCCGGCCCCGACCAGGATATGGACCGCTTTCCTCCCGAGCTCGTTCACGGGGGACCCTACCCGCAACCTCCGGTTGCCGATGCCTGGGACGAAGCGAGAGTGGTGTTACACTCGGCGGGTTCCGACACGAAGCTGTTACAGACAGCCTCCTTGTACGCCTCCGGAGTGCGTGCCCCGGAGTATTCCAGCCCGTTTATGAGGAGGGTCGGGGATGCGGTCGCCCCGTTCCCGGCTGCATCCTCTGCATCGGTCTTTAACAGGGCAATTCCCCCGGCCCCTGATATGCAGGTCCCGATTCCGGTCGTGTCGACTCCCGACGTCGCGGTAACATTCAACCGGCAGCTTCCCAGCGCCGAACTGTTCCCCCGGAGGGGATAGCACAGGTCGTCAAAAGAGGAGAGATATCCCCAGAAATGTGCGGGGTCGTTCGCCTGTATGCAAACCTGCCGGAGATCCTCCCTGGCTTCCTCGGGTCCGTGGAGGGAACTCACCGAATCTATGGTAGTCCCGCTTACCGTGGTGATGAACCGGATCCGGAAGTCTGCCTTTGAACCCAGGAGTTGTTCAACCGGGACCATGCCCTGTTCCGCCTGGGTTCCATAGGGGCAGAACGACATCACGTAGAGATCGACGACCGGCCGGGAGGATCTCACCGGCTGCTTCGGGGGTGGCGTGGCGGCAGCGGCAACACTCCTGTTCATGTCGATGGCGTTCGTGAACAGAAGTGTGCAATCCCTTGTGGTATAGACGGTAACTGCCTGGCCATTATACGTGGATTTCACGGCATAGACCCCCTTCTCATCCGAAACCGAGGTGACGGTAAAGGAGGTCCCTGGCGCCGCCAGGTTATTGGTGATGTAGTCCGTCACCCTCCCGGCGCAGGCGGACGGCGGGACGGCCGGGGACTGGCCCGGAGAGGATCCGGACGCGGTCAGCAGGAAAACAATTGCAAGGATACAAAGGATTCCGACGAGGAAGGTCACGAGAATCCTTTGGCCATACAGGAACCCGATGAATGAAGGAGATCCGCTTTCAGGTACCTTTGTTGCAGGGTCGGTATCCGGATCCATGGCTGCATCATCCTCCCTTTCCCCTTCGTGCGCAATCGTTATTGATATTTTCAACCGGCCCGGGTTGAAGATTACCCGTCCGGGCCGGCATAGAAAAGGAAGGTTAACGAGAATCAATAGCGAAACCCGGCCAAAACGAGAAAAATAAACCATTTTTTATTATCGTGAAATCTATTTCAAAAGTTTTATTTACCATACCACGTTTTTATCTCTCGATCGATCTCCTGCAGCGTGAGATGGGTCTCTCCAGCGCCGTGAAGATTCGGAGGTATCGGGTCATGAAGACAATCAGCCGCTTCCAGTTGATGATAATCATTTGCATCGCCCTGACGACCGCATCGGTGTCAGCCAATACCTACGGAGGTTACTGCACAAATATTGCCACGGTCCCTTCTGGTTACCCGTGGCCTTCCTGCGGTCTTGGCCCGGTCACAGCGACCGCTGACTGTTACAACGGGCAGCCAATGGTTGATCTCACCTGGCCGCAATTTGTCGCCAGCACGTATGATCCCGACTACTTTTACTTTTTAATGGGAACTCCTTCTGCGGGATCCTATCCCGTCACCCCGATGCAGTGGATAAATGACTGGCCCCCCTATTCCCATTCTCCTGCCTACGTCCGCGCCCGGGTCGCCACATCCGTGAACCTCATACCCTGCGGGGGTTTCAGTAATCCCATGGACGTGGTATTCGTTGGCGGGGTCGCTGATGGTCCCGATATATGCATGGACTCTGTGCCGGTAACCCTGGGTTCGTGCGGACCATGCACTTCTCCCAATGTGGGGTGCTTCAACGGGCAGGTGTGCAACACCGGCACCGGTGCGTGCGAGCCGTGCACGGACAGTGATCAGTGCGGGGCCGGACAGGCATGCAATGCCGGTGCATGCGGACCTCGCTGTTCATCCAATGCCGACTGCAGCAGTGGAAAGATATGCGATGTTAACACCGGGGAGTGCGGGGCCTGCACGGCGGACTACCAGTGTGGCACGGGGCAGGTATGCAATGCCGGTGCATGCGTACCCGCCTGTTCATCCAATGCCGATTGCGGCAACGGACAGGTATGCAATGGTGAGGCATGCGTACCTTCCTGTTCACAGAGTTCCGATTGCAGCAACGGTCAGGCCTGCATTGCCGGCGGGTGCGGTCCCTGCACGGATAATGCTCAGTGCTCTGCCGGGCAGGAATGCATGGAAGGTGCATGCATATCGACCTGCACGTCATTTGAAGACTGCGCGAACGGGCAGGTATGCGACGAGGGCCTCTGTGGTCCGTGCACTGACAGTTCCCAGTGCCCTTCGGGCCGGGTATGCAAATCCGGGGCCTGCGGTGCCTGTACGGCGGATAACCAGTGTGCCACCGGACAGTTTTGCCTGTCGGGCGTATGCACGACTCCTCCCTCCTGTTCCGAGAACAGGGATTGCTGGGGCTATGGCCGGTGGTGGTTCTGCAGGCAGGATAACGTATGCGGGCCATGCGGGTCTGTCTTTGACTGCCCCCCGGCATACGATCTCTGCATGAATGGACATTGCTCGATTTTCATTCCGACTTCCATAGTGGTCACGGCACATTCACCTGTCTTCATCGCCGTTACTGATCCGGCCGGGAATTTCATTTCAAAGGATGTGAACGAGATTCCCGGTGCCGCCTACGTGGGCTGGAATACCCCGTGGGATACCGATGTTGAAGGTGTCATCACCATCCCTGACCCCCTGCCCGGCGTCTACCGGGTTTCGGTTTCTCCCAAGCTGGGAGCCCCCTCGGACGCCACATACGCGCTCACGATGACCCGGGACGATGTCACCCTGAACCTGGCGACGGACGCTCCCGTGGGGCTTATTCCTTCCACACCCTACGGGGTCCAGGTACCGGAATCGGGCCCCATAACCACGGTAACCCCCTGCACGACACCGGCCGACTGCACCGGTGGGCAGGTCTGCACGGAGGGGGCGTGCGGTCCATGCACGTCTGATACGGATTGTGCTGCCGGGCAGGTGTGCCTGTCCGGTGCCTGCACGACTCCTCCGCCCGAAACCGACACGACCCCTCCCCAGACGACCATCGATCTGACGGGAATCGCTGGAAACAACGGCTGGTTCACCTCCGATGTGACGGTATCCCTTTCCTCCACCGACAACCCCGGCGGTTCAGGTGTCGCCTCCACCGAATACAGCCTCGACGGTACCACCTGGATTCCCTACACCGGGCCCTTCACCATCAGCACCGAGGGCACCACCATGGTCTCGTTCTACTCCACCGATGTTGCAGGGAATGTCGAGGCAACAGAGCAGCAGGCCGTTTCGATCGACAGGAGCCTGCCTCAGATCACCATCACCTCGCCTGCGGATGGCGCACGGTTCGGCCTGAATGATCCGATAACCGCCGATTATTCTGCCGTGGATTCCATCTCGGGAATCGACGTAGTAACCGGCACCGTGCCGGACGGGGACGCAGTTAATACCGCCGCCCCCGGCTCGTATTCATTCTATGTCACCGCGACCGATAAGGCAGGCAACACCGCGACACGGTGGAGCTTCTTCACGGTGTACATCCCCGCGAAGGTCACCATCTATCCCCGGGTGATCAACCTGGCCGGCACCGGATCCTTCATTGCCTTCGGGGAGATGCCCCGGGGCTACAGGGCAACTGACATCGTGAAGACTTCCGTGCAATGCGAGGGAGCCTCCGCAAAAAGGGTTATCACGACCCGGGTAATCCCGCAGCTCTTGGGCGCCGTCTTCAGGTCATCGGAGCTCGAAGGGGTGCAGCCCGGCGATAAGGTAGTCCTCACGGTCAGCTGGAACCTGTTCAGCAACGACAGGACCTACGAGTTCCAGGGGAGCGATACCGTCCGGGTGATCGGGAAGGAAGGTGTGGCCACCGGTGAGATCCAGAACTGGATGGCCCTGCCGGATGCGGACCTGTTCGCGAAATACCGGGCAGGGAGTTAATCTCTTTTTTCGCACGACTTTCCATCGTTTTTCCCGCCGGCCCCGTGCCTGTGCACGAGCCGCTCCGGTGCCAGGGCAGGATTCTTCGAACATGAGGACCGGGGGAACGATGCAGGCGATATTAAGAGAGGAACGCATACACTGTACCCACAGAGAGAGGTGTGATGCGGGATGGGCAAGCGGATCGTCATCACCGGCGTCCCCGGTGTCGGGAAGACCACGGTCGTGAACGGGGCGCTGGAAAAGCTCGGGAAGGAGGGAATCTCCTACCAGTCGATCAACTTCGGGAGCTTCATGTTCGAGGTTGCAGCGGCCCAGAAGGTCGTCTCGGACCGGGACGGGATGAGGAAGCTCCCGGGTGCGGTCCAGAAGGACATCCAGCGGAAGGCCGCCCAGGCCATCGGGAAGATACAGGGGAACGTCATCATAGACACCCACTGCACGGTGAAGACCCCGAAGGGGTTCCTCGCCGGTCTCCCCGAGTGGGTGCTGCGTGAGCTCGTGCCCGACATGGTGATCCTCGTCGAGACGGACGAGGACCAGGTCCTGAAACGCCGGCTCACGGACCCGACACGGACCCGCGACATGGACTCGTCGAAGGAGATCGCCCTCCACCAGGAGTACAACCGGGCGATGGCCGCCGCCTACGGGATGGTGACCGGCTGCACCGTGAAGATCGTGAAGAACCAGGACTTCCTCCTCGAGCGGGCCGTCGAGGACATGGCGGAGGCCCTCAGGTAACCATGGCCGGAAAACAGTCGGGGAGCATGGTCTCCCTCATGCTCGCGATGGGCATCATCTTCCTCTCGACCATACCCGTGGTGCGCCAGCTGGTGGGCACCGCGATGGACCTCCTCCTCGGGCCGCTCCTTGCCCCGCCGATCGCCCTCCCCTTCTTTGCCATCATCCTGATCCTCTCGGCCCTCACCGGCCTCTACTCGTCCCTCCTCCAGAAGTACACCATCGACTACGAGCGGATGCAGGAGGTACAGCAGGGGATGAAGGAGTTCCAGAAGGAGTACCGGGACGCCCAGCTCTCGAAGGACGAAAAGCGGGTAAAGAAGCTCGAATCAAAGAGGGACAAGATGATGAAGGAGCAGCTGGAGATGTCGCAGGAGCAGTTCAAGCCGATGGCATACATCCTCCTCGTCTCCATCCCCATCTTCCTCTGGCTGATTTACAAGCTCCCGCAGATCACCACGCTCGAGGCCGGTCTCGCGCAGGTCGTCTTCCCGTACTTCGGCTCGAAAGCCCTCTGGACCGGCACGATCTGGATAATCCCCGCCTGGATCCTCTGGTACATGATCTGCTCCATCGCGATCAGCCAGGTCATCCGGAAGTCCATGAACATCGGGGGTATCTGATGAAGATCACCGTGAGCGGCCCGCCGGGGAGCGGCACGACGACCCTTGCCCGGGCCATCGCTGAGAAGCACGGCTTTTCGCTTATCTCGGCAGGCGAGGTCTTCCGTGACCTTGCGAAGGAGAAGGGGCTCACCCTTGCCGAGTTCGGGGCGCTTGCAGAGAAGGACATCACCATCGATGCCCTCATCGATGTGCGGCAAAAGGAGATCGCAAGGGCGAAGGACAACATCATCGTCGAGGGCCGGCTCTCGGGCTGGATGGTCGAGGACGCCGACCTCCGGATCTGGCTCGATGCCCCCCTCGCCTGCCGGGCAAAGCGGATCTCGACCCGGGACGGCATGGACGAGTACACCGCCCGGGAAACGACCCTCGAGCGCGAGGAGAGCGAGCGGACCCGGTACCGGAACTACTACCGGATCGAGATCGACGACCTCTCCCCGTATCACATCACCATGAACTCCGAGGCCTGGTCCGGGGAGGCCCTCGCCTCCATCGTGGACCTCGCGATAAGCCTCCTGAAAAAGTAAGGTACTCCGGATCCGGCAGTTACGCCGGCTTCTTCAGCCGGAACCGGATGACCGCGCCCTGGTCCGGGCGACCGGGGACCCGGTCCTCGGCCCAGATCCGGCCGCCGTACCGCTCGATGATGATGCGGGTGATGTAGAGCCCGAGCCCCTTCCCGCTCTTCTTTCCCTTGCCCCGCTGGAACCGGGCAAAGATGACCCCTTTCAGGTCGTCGGAGATGCCCGGGCCGGTATCGGCGACTGCCACCTCGATCTCGTCCTTCCCGGCCGCCGTCGCGCTGATCTCAACCTTCGCCCGCTGCTCCCCGAACTTGATGGCGTTACTGATCAGGTTCCGGAAGATGACCGGGATCAGGTCGTCGGCAAGGACCGAGAAGCCCGTCGGCCGGTAGCTGATCTCGGCGCCGGGGTAGTGGAGGATCTCTTCCCTTACGACCTCGTCGAGGTTCTTGACCCGGAGCACCGGCCGCTCGGCATGGATCCTGCGGATGGTCGCCACGTTGTCGATGATGGAGGAGCTCTGTATCACGCTCGAGAGGAGCTTGTTCGCAAACGTCTTCGGCTCGTCCTTCAGGATCTCGGTGAGGATCTCGGCATAGCCCATGGAGATGGTGTTCGCGTTGTGGATGTCATGGGTCATGATGTCGATATACAGGTTCGCCTCGTCGATCTTCTCCTGGAGCTGCCTCTGGAGGCGGGCCTTCGCTATGGCATTCCCCACCTCCTTCCCGATGTGCTCGAGGATGGCCGCGTCGCCCTCGTGGAACTGGTAGGGCTCGGTGTTCCCGAGGAACATCGCGCCGACGACCCCGGCATTGGTCACGAGGGGGACCATCGCGAGGGAGACGACGGGTGGCCGGGCCCAGTCCATCCCGCCCGCCGGCATCTCCTGATAGTAGATGGGGACCCCCTCGACGAAGGTGCGGCTGTACGGGGGGCTGTCGGCCGGGAGCTCCCGTATCCGGGCAAGGGCCTGTTCCGGGATCCCCTGCTGGTGGGAAAGCTCGGCGAGCTTCACCCCGTTCTGGACAAGGTAGATCGCGCCGACGTCGAAGTCCATGAAACCGAGGGTCTTTTCGAGGGCGACCTTCTGCAGCTCCTCGAGGGTCGGGGCGGTCGAGATGGCAGTGCCGATCTGGTTGATGATGGCGAGCTCCCGGTTGCGCCTGATGACCTCCCGCTCGGTCTGCTTCCGCTCGGAGATGTCGACGACGGTGCAGACGATCTCCCAGTCCTCGAGGATGGCCGCCGAGATGAGCACCCATCTCACCCCGCCGTCGCGGGTATGGAACCGGGTCTCGTACCCCGAGATGGCGTACTCCTTCGAGAGCCGGCCGAAGAAATTCTCCATGTCGGTGCTGTCGTACCAGACCGTCCCGATGTCCTTCCCGGCGAGGTCGCTCCGGGAATGGCCGACGAGGACCGCAGACTGCTCGTTTGCCTCGACGATGTGGTGGTCCTTCCGGTCGATGAGGAAGACCCCTGCCTCGGAATGGTCGAAGATACCCCGGTACCGGAGTTCCTGCTCCCTGAGCTCGTTCGACAGGTGAGAGACCATGGTGCCTACGGCGACGAAGACGTAGAACTGCATCGTCCCCGAGGTGATGGCCGTCGGGTCGGAGGGGAGGAAGGTGTAGATCACCCCGAAGAAGATGAGGGCAAGGGACGAGGAGACGAAGATCCCCCGCTTCGGGTACTGGAACGCGGCAAAGATCACGGGGATGTAGAAGAAGTTCGTGAGGACGAAGACGGTACCCTGGTAGAGGACGTAGATAAAGATGTTCGCGATAAAGACCGAGAGAAGTACGAGCCCGATGAGGACAAAGTCCCAGAACGTCCACAGGTGTTTGTCCTGCCCGATATTCATGAAGGAAAACGTGCCTGGTCCCCCGGGCGCGTACCTCACGTAACATTTTCTTTAAATTCTACTTAAACCTTCTCATTCAGGAATCTTAAATATCTTCTCCTTAAAACCAAATCGGGAATATTAAATTCATATCCCCCCTTCACCCCGCGGGTCCCCCGGCCCCCGGGCACGGGCATCCGTCCCCACCGGGCTCCCCCGTCGGAAGAAGCCCGTGACAGGGAATACCGGGGAAAGTCCCGACATTACCTTCACCCGGATGCATCCCTCCTGTTCACGCCGGAGCGATTAAGAGGGGACACGATCAACGGGCTCCCGGGAACCGATCATGAAGGTAGTCGCGTTCAGCGGGAGCGCACGGAGGGACGGGAACACCGCCATCCTCGTGCGCCACCTTTTCTCCGTCCTCGAAAAGGAGGGTATCGAAACCGAGCTCGTCCAGCTCGCGGGAAAGAAGGTCCGGGGATGCAATGCCTGCTTCCGGTGCATGGGCGAGAAGAACCGGCAGTGCGCCGTCGAGGACGACATCGTAAACGAGTGCATCGCGAAGATGGACGAGGCCGACGGGATCATCCTCGCCTCCCCCACCTACTTTGCAGACGTGAGCGCCGAGATGAAGGCCCTCATGGACCGGGCTGGCTTCGTCGCGATGGCAAACGACGGCATGTTCCGCCGGAAGGTCGGCGCTGCCGTCGTTGCCGTCCGGCGGGGCGGGGCCATCCATGCCTTCGACACGATGAACCACTTCTTTTTCATAAGCGAGATGGTGGTCCCGGGCTCGAATTACTGGAACGTCGGCATCGGCCTCGACAGGGGCGACGTGAAGAAGGATGCGGAGGGCATGCGGACAATGGAGGTCCTCGGGGAGAACATGGCCTGGGTGCTGAAGAA
>DATJPK010000098.1:0-2672 GCA_035506435.1 Methanomicrobiales archaeon | reverse complement strand
GAGATGGGCGGGAACCGGGTCTATGACCCGGCAAAGGTGATCATGCTTTTCGACCACCAGGTGCCGGCCGACTCCATCCCCGCGGCCCAGAACCACATCTTCATGCGGATGTTCGCCGAGGAGCAGGGAATACACAACCTTGACCTGAACGAGGGGGTCTGCCACCAGGTCGTCGAGGAACGGGGTCTCGCCGCCCCGGGGGAGGTCGTGGTCGGGGCCGACTCCCACACCTGCATGTATGGGGCAACCGGGGCCTTTGCCACGGGCATCGGCTCGACGGACATGGGCTTTGTCCTCAAGTTCGGGGCACTCTATTTCCGGATCCCGGAGACCATCCGTGCCGAAGCGAACGGGAACTTCCCCGCAAGGGTCGGCCCGAAGGACCTGATACTTTCCATCGCAAAGGACATAGGGGCCGACGGGGCGACGTACCGGGCCATCGAGTTCACCGGGGAGACGATGGGGGCAATGGGGATGGCGGGCAGGATGACCTGCTGCAACATGGCCGTCGAGATGGGCGCGAAGGCGGGAATCGTCCCCCCCGACCGGGTAACCTGGGTGTACCTGAAAGGAAGGAGGGACATGGCACCCTTCGACCTCGCATCAGACCCCGATGCGGTGTTCCGCGAGGAACGCTCCTACGACGTGTCCGACCTCGCCCCCCAGGTCGCGGTTCCCCACAACGTCGACCATGTCGTGGACGTCGGAGAGGTTGCCGGGCTCCACGTGGACCAGGTGTTCATCGGGTCCTGCACGAACGGCCGGTTCGAGGACCTGCAGGAGGTCGCCGAAGTCATGGGTGACCGGAAGTTCGCGAAAGGGGTGCGGGTCATCATCATCCCGGCCTCCCGGGCAGAGTACCTGAAGGCCATCAGGGCAGGGCTCATCGAGCGGTTCGTCGAGGCGGGGGCTCTCGTCGAGGCTCCCTGCTGCGGCCCCTGCATGGGCGGGGCCTTCGGCCTCCTCGGGCCCGGGGAGGTCTCGCTCTCCACCTCCAACCGCAACTTCAAGGGGAGGCAGGGCTCAGCCGAGGCAAAGGTCTACCTCGCCTCCCCCGCGACGGCGGCAGCGACGGCACTCGAGGGGGAAATCACCGACCCGAGGGAGGTGTGAGCATGGCGCGAAGGACAAGGGGGAAGGATACGGGCATGGTGGAGCGGACAGCTCCCGCGGCGACGACCGGCCGGGTCTGGCGGTTCGGGGACGACGTCGATACCGATGCCATCATCCCGGGCAGGTTCCTCACGCTGTACGACCCCCGGGAGCTCGCGAAACATGCCTTCGAGGGAACGAGGGATGACTTCGCGCCGGGTACGAAGGAAGGGGACCTCATCGTCGCCGGCCGGAACTTCGGCTGCGGCTCATCCCGCGAGCATGCCCCCCTCGCCCTGAAGGGGGCCGGGATCCGGGTCATCGTCGCAAGGTCCTTTGCCCGGATCTTCTACCGGAATGCCATCAACTCGGGGATGCTCCCCCTGGTCTGCGCCCGGGCGGGCGAGATCCGGGAGGGGGCGGTTGCGGAGCTCAACCTGGAGGAAGGCTTCGTCAGTGTTGGTGGAGAGCGGTACGAACTCGAGCCCGTGCCCGGCTTCCTGCGGGAGATCGTGGATGCCGGGGGACTCGTCGAGTACGCCCGGGGGCTCTCGGAGGTGAAGACATGCCGCGACGCCATGACGTAGCCGCCATCGGCGGTGACGGGATCGGCCCCGAGGTTCTCGCCGAGGGAAAGAAGGTCCTCGATGCGGCGGGGGAACGGTTTGGGTTCGATATCCGGTGGAAGGAGCTCGACATCGGCGCAGAGCGGTACCTGCGGACCGGCGAGCTCCTCACCGGGTCGGACCTCGCCACTCTCGGGAAATGCCGGGCCGTCTACTTCGGGGCAATCGGCGACGAGCGGGTGAAGCCGGGGATCCTCGAGAAGGGCATCCTGCTCTCCCTGCGGTTTCACTTCGACCAGTACGTGAACCTCCGTCCCGTAAAGCTCCTCCCCGGGGTCTGGACTCCCCTTGCGGGGAAGGGGCCGGCTGACGTGGACTTCGTCGTCGTCCGGGAGAACACCGAGGACTTCTATGTCGGGATCGGCTCCCGGTTCCGTGGAGAAGAAAAGAAGGCGCTCGAGGTCGTCCGGTCGCTTTACCAGGTGAAGTTCGGGGTCGATGCCGAAAGCGACGCCGAGGAGGTCGCCTACCAGATCGGGCTCATCACCAGGGAGGGGGCACGCCGGGTCATCCGGTTCGCCTTCGAGCAGGCCCGCCTGCGGGGCCGTGGAGCCCCGAAGGTCACATCGGTGGACAAGGCGAACGTCCTCACCGACATTTACGGCCTCTGGCGGGATGTCTTTTCGGAGGTCGCCGCCGGGTACCCGGAGGTGGCCTCCGAGTTCTCCTTCGTCGATGCCATCACCATGTGGTTCGTGAAGAACCCCGAGGTCTTCGACGTGGTGGTCTCGCCAAACATGTTCGGGGACATCATCACCGACCTCGGGGCCATGATCCAGGGCGGCCTCGGCCTCGCCCCCGGCGGGAACATCAACCCGGAGGGGACCTCGATGTTCGAGCCGATCCATGGCTCCGCCCCCAAGTACCGCGGCCTCGGGGTGGCGAACCCGGTGGCGACCATCTGGGCCGGGTCGATGCTCCTCGACCAGCTCGGGGAACGGGAGGCCGCCGCTG
>DATJPK010000097.1:0-6554 GCA_035506435.1 Methanomicrobiales archaeon | reverse complement strand
TCCGAGACGACGGTCATCGCGAGGTGGCTCGCGTTGATGGTGTTCTTGATGGCATCGAGCTGGCCCTTCCCGTACGGGCTGTCCTGGTAGATGACCGAGAGCCGCAGGGGCCGGTCGGCCGGGTACCCGAATTTCTGGTCGATGGCCGACCGGATGGTGTCCCCGATGAAGAGGGTGGTCGCGCTCCCCGAGGCATCGGTCGTGGGGGCGTGGTGGAACATGTACGAGGTGTTGATGTCCGTGCGCCGGGTGACGATGGGGCTCGAGGCGCCGGTGATGATGTACGGCACCCCGTGGTCGGCCACGATGGACTCGTGGGCCGAGACGACGGCGCTCGAGAACCCGCCGACGAGAAGGTCCACGTTGTCCTGGGCGATCATCCGGGACACGGCCGTCTGGCCGCCCTCGCGGGTCGAGGCGTCGTCACCCTGCACGAGCTGGATCTGGACCTTCCGGTTCAGGTCCTTCACAAATACGCCGCCCTTTGCATTGATCTGGTCCGCGGCGAGGACGGCGGACTGCCAGACGTCTTTCCCCGTCGTGCTTGCCGGTCCCGTGAGCGATGCCACCACCCCGATCTTCAGGTTGGTTCCCTGCGATGCCTGTTCTCCCGTGCAGCCTGCAAAGAGTGCGAGGATCACGAGGAGAAGCGCGATGCTGACGAGCTCTGCCTTCATGAGGTTCCCTGCTATGTTATAGCTTAACACATTGGCCGGAGCGGGTATAAAGATTGTTTTTCTTCTTCGCGAGGGTACCGAGGGCCGGGTGCCCTTCCGGGAAACTCTTCCCTCCCGCGCGGGAACTGCGGAGCAGGGACGACCGAGCCTTTTTCTCCTCCCTCCCCCAATCCCCGGCAGGGAGGGTCGCGTATCGCGGGGAACGGAGCTGCAGGGCCCGATATCGGGGAGCTCGCGAGGAAAAGGGCCTTTGCCGATCTCCTCGCCGCGGCAAAGGGGAGCGACCCCGATACCATGAGCGATATCCTGGACGCCCTCATCGGTGCAGGAGGACCCGCGGTCCCCGCCCTCATCCGGGGGCTTCGTGACCCGGATGAGCAGGCCCACACCATCGCCTCCATCGCCCTCGGAAAGATAGGGAAGGAGGCGGTCCTCCCGCTCACCGCGGCCCTGAGAGAGAAAGACGGGCTTTCGAGGGTGAAGATCGCGGACATCCTCGCGGGCATGGGGGAACCGGCCCTCGACGGTATCGTTGCTGCCCTCAGGGAAGGCGACGAGGAGGTGCGGGTGCTCTCGGCCCTCGTCATCGGGGAGATGAGGAGCCCGAAGGGTGTCGTTCCCCTCGAGTCCGCCCTCGGGGACCCGAGCGCGAACGTCCGGGCGCAGGCGGCCATTTCCCTCGGCGAGCTGGGTGACGGGCATGCCCTCGATGCGCTGAAGAAAGTTGCCGACGGGGATTCGAGCCCGGCCGTGCGGCAGGTCGCGGCGAACGCCCTGGTGCGCATCCTCGAGGTGAAAGAGGGTTCCGGGGATCAGGACACGCCGCGGTAAAAGGCGAGATCCGCGGCATAGGGCGCGAACCGCTTTTCGATGGCCTCCTGGTCGGCCCGGGGAAGCTGGGTAAAGTCCCTCCCGACCGAGGCGAGGGTGAGCACCTCGATGGGCCGTGAGCACCCGACGATGACGAGGGTGACCGGCTGGGAAAGGGCGTACCGGATCAGGAGCTCGGCGGAGATCCCTGCCGAGGCGGCCAGGTAGTTGCCTGCGCCGAGCACTTTCATCCCGATGACCGCGACCCCCTTCTTCGTCGCCGCGGGGATGGTCCCGTCGAGGAACCCGCCGAGCGCCCCCTCGACGGGGTTCACGGGGAGGAGCACCGAGTCCACGGGCCAGTTCCCGACGGCATGGGTGAGGACCTCCGGGTCGGCATGGCCCGTGACCCCGATGTGCCTCGCCTTCCCCTGCCGCCTCGCCTCCCGGAAGGCGTCGAGGGCCCCGGAGGGCCCTTCGACGGCCTTCACCTCGTCCCAGCCCCTCAGGTCATGGATCTGCCAGAGGTCGAGGTGGGTCGTGTGGAGGTTCGCAAGGGAGGTTTCGAGGTCAGCCCAGGCACCGGCATAGTCCCGCCGGGGGGACTTCGAGGTCTGGAACACCCGGGACCGTGCCCCGGGCTGTGCCTCCCAGAATCTCCCGAGGTAGCGCTCGCTCTCGTCGTAGGCCCGCGCCGAGTCAAAGTAGGTGATGCCCTGGGCAAAGGCCTCCTCGATGACCGGTTGGGCGAGGGTGTTTTTCCCATGGGTCCTCAGGACCCCCTCGCCGCCGAGGCCGACGATGGTGACCTCCGGGCCGTCCTTCCCGAAGGGCCGGGCCTGGAGGGGTGACATGCGGGGCCCTCAGCCGGGTTGCCCGGGCCGCAACATGACCGTGGGCACGAAAAGGTCCATCGCCCTTATTCCCGGTACTTCCGGTATTTCGCGCTCTCGATCTCCTCGAGCGCGGCATTGATGGCGAACTGGCCGGAGAGGTCGCCCTCCATGAGGGCATGCTTGTATGCCTTCTGGAGCGCAGGCACCGCCCGCTCGTCCCCCATCTCCCCGAGGGCCCAGGCGATGTAGTTGCGCACCATCCGGGTCCGGTCGTTCAGGGCATGCGAGAGGGGTTCGACTGCACGGGGGTCCTTGATATACCCGAGGGCCCGGGCGGCGGCGAGCCGGACGGTCCGGTTCGTGTCCCGGAGGAGGTCGAGGATGGACTCCACTGCCCGGGGGTCCCGGATCTCACCGAGGGCCCGGGCGGCATTGAACCGGACATCCTTGTTCGGGTTGTGCAGGGCGACGGTTAGCGCCTCGACCGCGGGGGGGCCAATCTTCACGAGGGTGTTGCCCGCGGCCACCCGGAGGTTCCGGGTCCCCCGGGCCAGGAGCTTCTTCGAGAGGGACACCGAGGACCCGTCGAAGAGCTTCATGAGGAGGGGGACGGCGCCCGCGATGCCGGTGTTCTCGACCCCGCAGGCCTCGGCGACGTACCCGATGAGGAAGGCGGCGAGCCGGCGGGCATCCTCGTCCGGGTCCTCGAGGCAGGTGACAAGGGCCTGGGCCCCTCCCGCGGCGATGAAGGACGTCGGGTCCCAGTCGTACCAGGTCATCACGTTCAGGAGGTCCAGGGCGTTCTGCCGGATCTTCCGGTCCTGCCCCGCGAGGTCCTCGATGATCAGCTCCTCGGGTATGGTAAACTTCTCGTCCCTCACAGCCATTCCGCATCCTCCGGCTTCAAATTGAATAAGAGTATAAAGAGGGGTGGATAAAAGGGTTCCGTAAACGTGCCGGGACAGCCGTTTTCCCATCCCCGGAGGGGATGCTGCTCCCGGGCAGCCGCTCCCGGGTACTTCCCTGCAGTCCTTCCTGGAGGATGTAGTTGCATTTTACGAAATCATGTTAATTGTCTCATTTTCGTTATTCTCACGATTTACAATGCTTTTACCGGTATCATCCCAATTTATAACGATAAAACATGGCATATGTCATTATTCACTGTTATCACATTTCTGGCAGCATATGATCATGAGGAATCTATATATAACACTACTGTTAAATAACTAATTCAGTTGACTATGGCAGCCGATTCAGACCTTCACCCGGCGTCCCACGAGTCCCCCGCGGGCGCCATCCCCGGCCCCCGGTTCCGGGCCGGCCGGCAGCATGTCCTCGAGACCGCGTTTGGCCTCCTCTCGTCGGCACCGACCGTCCAGTACCTGATGTCTTTCATTGTCAGGATGCGGTACTGCCCGGATTCGGACTCCTGCCAGGTGGTCATCCAGCCGCACTACCGGCCGGCCGACGATTCCGACGAGGAAGTCCGTACCGGGATCGTGGCCCCTCTCTCCCGCGAGATCCGGGCCACGCTCGGCGCGAACATATCGAGAAAGACCTGCAGCTTCATCTCGGCCTCCTCGGCCCTCGACCAGGACAACCTCGCCGACCTGTTCATCCTCTACTTCTTCTACGACGGGCAGGGAGAGAACGGGGCAGAGGGGCCTGTGGTCGCCGGCGTGTACCAGATGAACCTGGCCCTCCGCACCTTTGCCCCAGAGATGGAGGAGATTGCCGTCCAGGCCCTCGAGAGGTGCCTCCTCGTTATCCGGGAAGGGACCACCGCCGCCTGATCGCATCGGCGGAACAGATGTCCCCCGGTGCTGCCCCGGGGGAAATCATCAGTCGCCCGAAATCGAATCGCCAAAAATTCCCTTTTCTGCAAGTTCCTTCCAGGCAGCGGACCGCTTCCCGACCCGTGCAGCGGAGCTGTTTGCATAACAGTAGGCACACAGGTGTGGGCAGGTAGAATACTCACCGATGTCCTTCGAGACGACGCACCCGCACTCCCGCCGCTGGCCCCGGTCTTTCAGATGCGGGGGAAGGGGGGCATCCCGCCCGGTGGGTTCGCCGGCACCAAGGAAGTCCCTCAGGACCCCGTCGTCCCCGAGCTCGCGGAGCAGCTGCCTGCGGGAGATGCAGTGGCCGGGGCCGATGCCGTACCTGGTGAGATCCCGTTCCCCGGCGCAGGTGGAGATATCGAGATTCCAGCGCCGGTTAAGATCTGCGAGCCCCCGGGCAAGCTCCAGCTTCTCGCCGGGGATGAATTCCCGGACATCCCCGAAACCCCGGTTCTGCAGGTTCCTCTCAACCCGGGGATACCGGGCGATACTGATGAACGAGATGATCATGCGGTCCGTGAACGGGGCGACCGCGTCGCCGACCTTCCCGATCCGGTCCAGCAGTTCCCCGACATCGATGGAGCCCGAGAGGAGGAGCGGGTCCCACCTCCAGGCGACCCTGCCCTTCCCGGCGAGCCGTGAGACGGCCCGGAATGTCCGGATCCGGTCCGCGATGGGTGGGACCCGGGGCTCAAGCCCCTCTGCCTCGTAGTCATTCAGGGTGAACATGAGGATGTACCGAAGCCCGAGCAGGTCCATCTCCCGAAGGCAGGGAATGAAGGGTGCCGGGTTCTTGGACCAGAAGATGAATGCCCGGGCGTTCACGAAGGAAACATACGTGGACTTCCTGTTCCACGGGTTGACCCACCTCGCATAGCCCTGCCTGAGGCGCTCTATGAACCAGTCGCCATGGAAGGCGGGTATGTCAGTCGACCGGGAGGCCGAGATGATGAAAGGGGCGATGGCCTCGACCTCCCGGGTCGGGGTTGATCCGTCCCGGTCCGGGACCTCGATCTTCACCCTCGGCCACCCGGTCCACTGCATCGGTTCCTCACCTGCGCCGGGTACGGGATGGCCCCCGAACCTTATCTGGCTGTGGGTGGCACCGGGAAACTGTCCTCCAAGAGAATTTCCCGGGCTTTGTGCGAAAGGACGAATAAGCGATATATATGGATGCTGAATGAAAACGGGTGCTTAACGAGGGGAGAGTGACCCGGTTCCACAGGACCCCTGCTCACCGTCGCCGGTTCCCCTGCCGGCCGGGGAACCTCCGTGAATTATCGGCAGGTTCACCGGCAGGCGATTCGGCAATCCTGAGAAGTGCGGCGGCGAGGTCCAGGGAGCTGTGGCCCTCCCCCATCCACCGCTCGATCCTCTTCCGGAACGGGTCCAGGTCCTCCCTGAGGAGAGGGCCGAGCCGGTCCAGGAACGGATCCCGCTCAACGGGCGGCTCTGTTCTGCCCCTGGCTGCTTCTTCCGGGGCCACGGCGATCTTCGCATACCGCCTGATATCCCGGATCTTCTCAGCATCCATGCCGGTCACGAGGGTGAAGGACCTGCCGCCCCTCCCTGCCCGGGCGGTCCGACCGATCCGGTGGACATAGTACTCGGGGTCATTGGGGACGTCGTAGTTGAAGACGGCATCAATACCCTCGACGTCGATCCCCCGGGCGGCCACGTCGGTCGCGACGAGGATCCCGATTTGCCCCTTCCGGAACCCGGCCATCGCCCGTTCCCTCTGGCCCTGGCTCATGTCCCCGTTGAGCTTCTCTGCCGGGTACCCCCGGGCCCGCAGCCGCCGGGCGAGAACGTCCGTCCGGCGTTTCGTGTTGCAGAAGACGAGGGCGAGCTTCGGGTCGAACTCCTCGAGGAGATCGGCGAGGACGTCCAGCTTCTCCTGCTCGTTCACCTGGATGAAGCGCTGCTCGATGCCGGGGACGGTCAGCCGTTCATGCACCACCCGGATGGTCTGGGCATCCCGCATGTAACGCCGGGAGAGGTCGCGGATCGCGTCCGGGACCGTTGCAGAGAAGAGCACCGTCTGTCGTTCCCGCGGCGTCCGGGCGAGGATCGCCTTGATGTCCTCGATGAAGCCCATGTCGAGCATCACATCCCCCTCGTCAAGCACCACGTACTTCACGGCCTGGAGGGAAATGGACCCGCGCCGGATATGGTCAAGGAGCCTGCCGGGGGTGGCGATAATCGCCTGGACACCCCTCGCGAGGACCGAGAGCTGCCGGTCCATCGACTGGCCGCCGTAGACCGGGAGGATGGTGATGCCCCGCCGGTACTTCGCGAGCTTCGTCAGCTCCTCCGAGACCTGGATGGCCAGCTCCCGGGTCGGGCAGAGGACGAGCGCCTGGATGCCGCGCCGGTGCGGGTCGATC
>DATJPK010000096.1:0-8185 GCA_035506435.1 Methanomicrobiales archaeon | reverse complement strand
AAATCTCCGCAATCGCCGGCCCATGCGAGGGCCCGTACCCACCTTCCAAAACCAAAGCAAGCGGAATATCAGTACCAGCT
This sequence comes from Methanomicrobiales archaeon, assembly GCA_035506435.1. Taxonomy (GTDB): domain Archaea; phylum Halobacteriota; class Methanomicrobia; order Methanomicrobiales; family JACTUA01; genus JACTUA01. The sequence goes on along the minus strand of DATJPK010000096.1, from coordinate 8,105 downwards.
CTGAGCAGCCGCCATGTAAGAAGTCCGAAGTCCGACGGGTGCAGCTTCATCCCGCCAAGGGGGTCGTCGAAGAGGATGTCCTGCCCCGCTGAAACGAGGATCAGGCCCGGGTTGAACTTCCGGATAGCGGGAACGAACACCCTGCTGAACACCGCGTCGTAATCCGCGATGGTCGAGCCCGGCGCGAGGGGGGCATTCAGGGTGTATCCCTCGCCAGCACTGGCCCCCCGTTCATCCGTCCGGCCGGAGTAGGGGTAGTAATGCGCCCGGTGCGTCGAGCAGTAGAGGACCCGGTCGGACTCGTAGAAGGCCTGCTGGGTGCCGTTCCCGTGGTGGATGTCCCAGTCCACGATGGCGACCCGGTCGACCTTCCCGAGCGCCCACGACGCTGCGATGGCGATGTTGTTCAGGAGGCAGAACCCCATCGCATGGTCACGTTCGGCATGGTGCCCGGGAGGCCTGACGAGGGCGAAGCAGCGCTCTCCTGCGAGAGCCCGCTCGGCGGCAACAATGGCCCCGCCGGCGGCGTGGAGCGCAACGTCGAAGGAGGCATGGGTGATGTAGGTGTCCGGGTCGAGCATCGCGAAAGCCTTTGTCCGGGCGCAGGCGTCCTCGAGGAACTCGACGTAACCTGGTGTGTGCACCTTCAGTACCTCTTCCAGCGTGGCCTTCCGGGGCTTGTGATGCGGTATTCCTGCGGGAACACCGGCGAGGGCCTGGATGAGCCGTGCCTGGGACTCGGGATGGCCTGGCATGTCGTGGGTGGAAAAGAGATCGCTGGTGACGACCGAGCTTCGGGGCATGGTTCACCGCCTCTCCTTGTGAACCGGGCTCCCGCCGGACATGATCACCGGATCGGGAGGCGGATGATCATCTTCATGTTCTCGGGGCTGAGGGTCCTCGGGTCGGAGATGTAGATCTCGTGGTGCCGTCCCCGGACCTCGTTTCCCTTCCGCTCGATAAAGGCCCGCAGCCGGTTGATGGTGGCCCACTTGTCCGACCTCGGTCCTTTGTGGAGTGTCTGGACCGAGAGCCCCTCGGTGAAGACCCCGAACCTGACCTTCGAGATCCCGGGGAGGAGCGTCTCGCGATCCATCGCGGACAGGACCTCCCGGGCGAGAGCGCTCGTCACGTAGTTCGGCTGGACCACCATGAGGATCCATTTCCACTCCTCGGGGTTGTCCTGGGCGTAATCCCGCGTCCCCCTTACCCACCAGAGGCACTCGAGGGGCATGACGGCGTATTCAAAACCGATGTGGGTCCGGGCAATCGCGGCCTTCATCGCCTGGGAAAGGGAGAAGAGCCCCTCTATCCCGCTCCGGAAGTCGCTGTAGTTGTTCCCCTCGCAGGACCCGTCGACCATCAGGAACTTCATGGCCGGCACATCCACCTCGTCCACCCGCCGGTTGGTGGCCCTGTACAGCCGGTTGAACTCCTTCATCGATTCCTGCGGTTCCATCCTGCTCCTTGTTAAGTGATTATGAATGGGGAGGTATAAACAAACCGCGGGTGCGCGGTCCCCTGGCGGGCGGGACGACCGGCAAGCTCGCCGGTGATCGGAGGCGGGTCCGTAGACTTTCGACGGTGGATATGCCCTGTCCCTTCCTTTTTGTCTGTCCTGATTCGTTCGGACCGGATTACCCGGGGTGCTCCCTGAACCAGTCGAAGGTCTCGCGGAGACCGTCGGCGAGGTGCACCTTCGGCCGGAAGCCCATCACGTTCCCGGCCCGTGAGATGTCGGCGACCGATTCCCGGATATCCCCCGGGCGTGCCTTCTCGAAGACCGGCTCCCGGGAGAGCCCCCCAATATCCATCAGGGCCTTCGCGAGGGTGAGGACGGTCGTCCCCGTCCCGCTCCCGATGTTCAGGGGCCCGACGGCGTCCCTCTGCATGGCGAGGATGTTTGCCCGTACAACGTCCCGGACCGACACGAAGTCCCTGACCTGGTTCCCGTCGCCGAAGATGACGGGCGGCCTCCGCCGGAGGACGTTCACGATGAACTTCGGGATCACCGCCGCGTACTCCCCGCGGGGGTCCTGGCCCGGGCCGTAGATGTTGAAGTACCGGAGCGAGGCGGTCTGGAGGCCGAAGGACCGCCGGTAGACCTCGCAGTAGTACTCCCCGGCAAGCTTCGAGGCGGCGTAGGGTGAGAGCGGCCCCGGCATGAGCCCCTCTCCCTCGGGAATCGTGGGGTTATCGCCATAGACCGCGCATGAGGATGAGTAGACGAGCTTCTTTACCCCGGCCTCGCGTGCGGCCGAAAGGAGGGAGAGGGTCCCGGTCGCGTTTACCTCGTGGACCTCCATCGGGGTCTCCATGGACCGGCTCACCGAGACGATGGCGGCGAGGTGGAAAATGCCGTCCACCCCCCTGCAGGCATCGGCAAGGATGCCCCGGTGGAGGATGTTCCCCCGGACGAACTTCACCTTTCCCCGGTCGAGGAGGTCCTGGATGCGCCCCGTGTTCCCCGAGGAAAGGTCGTCGAGGATGGTCACCTCCCCGAGGTTCGTGAGCTCCCGTGCGAGGTGCGAGCCGATGAAGCCGCACCCGCCGGTCACGAGGAACTTCATGGTCATGAGAGAACCCCCTGTCTCATCGTGGGTATGGATATGCCTTCGCATATCCCTTTCCTTTCGTCCGGGTCAGCGGGTCCCCGCCGGAGGGGAAACCCGCACGGCACGGCAAGGCCGCAGCCGGTGGAGCGGTTGATTCACGGATAGCCTGTCTTCACCCGTCCATCACCCGGATGCGTCCCGGCATCGAATTCGTCCCGGGACCCTCTCGATGAAGCCGTCCCTCTCGAGACCCCCGAGTACCCGTTCCAGCTGCCCGGGACGTGCAGCTTCAAGGTCAGAAAGGATGCCCGATGCGATATCGCCGGTCGGGAGGAGTCTCCTGAGAATCTCCCCCCGCAGCTGCCGGTCCGATCCCTGGAAGGGGCTCTGCCTCGAATAGCCGGCACTTCGCGTATTCGGGTTTCCCTGCCCCATCAGGAGGGATCCAAGGTCCATGAGGGCATAGTAGAAATCCCGGGGCCGGTTCCTCATCAGGGTCCTGGCAAGGATCGGCTCGATCTCGCGGTCATGGACCCTGGTCACGCCGGAGAAGAAGAGGTGGATGAACACCCTGCGGATGTTCGTCTCGATGAAGACCAGGGGCAGGTTCGTCGAAAAAACAACAACGGCCCCGGCCGTCGCCGCGCCGATCCCGGGAAAGGATTCGAGGACCACCGGGTCGAGCGGGATGGACCCGCCGAACTCCCGGACGGCTTTCCGGGCAGTGGCATGAAGAGCCAGGGCCCGGCGGTTGTACCCGAGGCCCTGCCAGGCGCCAAGCACCTCCCGAGGCGTGGCGCCCGCGAGTGTGGCAATGTCCGGGAACTTCCCGAGAAACTCCGGGTATTTCACGAGCACCCGCCCTACCTGCGTCTGCTGGAGCATGAACTCTGACACGAGGATCCGGTAAGGGTCGGTGGTGCGCCTCCAGGGGAGATCCCTCCCATAAGTCGCGTAAAAGTGCATCAGACGGCCGCGGAACAGGCGGACCACCCCGGGGGTGAGCCCCTCATTCCTGAGCCGGGGCGTGACCGAAGCCTCGATGCCTGCCAGCTCGTCCCGGAGATCCTGCGGCCAGACCATGCCGATCTCAGGTTGGGCCTTCCGGGGATAAAAGCCGGAGGCAGCCTGCAAAAAGGTCGCCTGTGAATCATGGCCGGCTCACGGGTGACGTACCAGAACCTTTATCAAACGGGATGAGGTATTCAAGCTGTTGGTCGGCATGGAGGTTGTCAGAATCCCGAGGATGGAAAAGGAGGAGTATGATGCCCTCATCACCGAGGGGTATGTCTCGCGGATCGCGTTTCTCGGCGAGAAATACCCCTACATCGCCCCCTTCCTCTACGTTTTTGAGGGGAACTTCATGTACTTCCTCTCGACCCGGTACGGGAAGAAGATCCGGCATTTCCGGTCCAACCCGTACGTCTCGGTGGAGGTTGAGCGGTACAGCCAGGACCTTTCCTGCTACATGTTCGTCACCCTGCAGGGAAGGCTCGAGGAGGTGGAGGACGCCATCGAGAAGAAGAAGATCCGCCAGAAGTTCGTCTCGATGATCAAGAAGAAGAAGCTCTCGATGAACATCCTCGCCGCCCTGGGAATACTGCCCCAGGAGCCCATCGAGACCATCGCGGCCGAGGAGCGCTCCATCCTCTGGCGGCTCACGGGCGTTACGGATATCGTCGCGCTCCAGAACATGTGAGGCGTTACCCGCGGATGAAACCGGGGAATTCCTATGTACATGGTTATTCCGTCCGCGAGTCCGAGCGCCTCCTCGATCAGGCGCACACCCTGACCGATCTCCTCCACCACGACACCCGCTACCCGCCCGGGAGCCGGGTCCTCGAGGCCGGCTGCGGTATCGGCGCCCAGACCGTCATCCTTGCGAAGGGGAGCCCGGGGGCCCGGATCACTTCCGTCGATCTCTCGGGATCTTCCCTCGCTGTCGCGGCAGAGAGGGTGGAGGCCTCGGGCGCCCGGAACGTGGAGTTCCGGCAGGCGGATATCCTTGCCCTCCCGTTCGACGAAGGCTGCTTTGACCACGTCTTCGTCTGCTTCGTTCTTGAGCACCTCCCTGACCCGGCCCGTGCCCTCGCGAGCCTGCACCGGGTCCTTGCCCCCGGGGGCACCATCACCGTTATCGAGGGCGACCATGGCTCGGCCTTTTTCCATCCCGACAGCGGGGCCGCGAGGAGGGCCATCGCCTGCCTTGTCGCGCTCCAGCGGGAGGCGGGCGGGAATGCCCTGATCGGGCGGGAGCTCTACCCGCTTCTCACGGGCGCCGGGTTCAGGGACGTCCGGGTCTCCCCGAGGCAGGTGTACGCCGACGACTCACGCCCCGGGCTGGTCGAAGGGTTCACGAAGCAGACCTTCACCGCGATGGTCGAGGGAGTGAAGGACGATGTCCTCGCCCGCGGGATGATGGACAGGGCAGAATGGGAGGAGGGCATCCGGGATCTTTACCGGACGGCGGAGCCGGGCGGGACCTTCTGCTACACCTTCTTCAAGGGGACGGGCGTCAGGCAGGAGAAGCGCAGGCCGCACCGGGCGTGAAATTCAGGTTCCTCCGAGGAAGAACCAGTACACGGCGAGCTGGAGCACCGTGAGCGGGAGGCCGATCTTCACGAACTGGAGAAAGGTGATGGTCTCCCCCTCCTTTTCGGCGTTCTGGATGATGATGACGTTCGACGCCGCTCCGAGGATGGTCAGGTTCCCCGCGATGGTGCTCCCCGCGGCAAGGGCCATGAGGGCAGGGATGCTCCTCCCCGTCCCCCCGATGACCGGGAGGAAGAGGGCGACCCAGGGGACGTTGGACACGAACTGGGAGATGACCGCCGAGAGGACAAGGATCACCGGGACCGTGGCGACCTCCCCGCCGGCGACCTGGATGAGGGAGGTGAGAAACCCGGACTCCCAGACGCTCTCCATGAGGACGAACATGGCGGCAAAGAACACGAGTGTCTCCCAGTCCACCTTCCGGGCGATCTCGACCCTCCGCCCCGACAGCGCGAGGATGGGGAGCGCGGACAGGAGGGCGATGGCAGGGAGGGGGAGGAGCACCGTGTCGAGCCCGGCAAAGAAACCCGCGATCCTCGCGAGCACGAGTGCGGCGAGGATCCCGAGCGACGCCCGGGCGAGGAGGGCAAGGCGCTCGTCCGTTACCACCCCCGAGGGTGGGGTGACCCCGTCGTGCCAGGCCTCCTCCCGGAAGGAGACCCGGAGGAACAGGAATACCAGCGCGAGGCAGAGAGCCGTCGGGATGGCGAGGTAGAGGGCGAAGGTGACGAAGGGGTTCCCGAAAGGGCCTGCGAGGGCGACGAGGAGGTTCTGGGGGTTCCCGATCGGGGAGAGGACGCTCCCCGTGGTAATGGAAAACGCGAGGGCGAGGAGGAGCAGTTTCGGTGACATCCTGTTCCCGCGGGCGACGGCGAGGCAGAGGGGAGTCCCGATGATGGCGAGGGTATCGTTCATCAGGACCGCCGATAGGACCCCGAAGGAGACGATGAGCAGGATGAGCAACTGCTCCCGGGTCTTTGCCACGCGGAGGACCCGGCCGGAAAGGACCTGGAGCTCCCCGCTCTCCCGGAGGGCAACCCCGACGACGAACATCCCGAAGAGGAATGCCATCACGTCGAGGTTAATGGCCCGGGCTGCGTCCAGAGGAGACACCTGCCCGGTCAGGAGGACGGCAACCGCCCCCGCAAGCATCACCTGCCAGATCCTGAACCTGAACCGGCCGACCTGCCTGACGGCTATCCCGAGGAAAACGAGGATGAGAACTATGACCGGTATCGCCGGCACGGAGGGCATAACCGGTCAGGGGGTGCTGGCCGGCCCGGCCCCGGCCCCGCCGCTGTCACCGAGCAGGTGCGCGATGATCTTCCGATAGAGCCCCGGCGACTGCTCGTCCTCCCCGCCCTCGAGGGACGGGTTATCGTTCACCTCGATGACGAACGGGGTCCCCTGCCGGTCCTTGATATCGACCCCGTAGAGCCCCTTCCCGATGGCCCGGCCCGCCTTCACCGCGATGTCGAGGATGGGTGCAGGGACCCCATCGAGGGGCATGCCCTTTACCGCGCAGTAGACGATGTGGCCGTTCACCGTCGCCTGGATCTTGAAGGTCTCCTGGGGAATGATGTACTGGCAGGCATAGAGCGGCTCGCCGTCGAGGACCCCGACCCGCCAGTCGAAGTTGCTCTCGATGAACCGCTGGGCGACGATCCAGTCCGAGAGCTTGATGAACCGCTTCCCCGTCTTCAGGAACTCGGCGACGGTATTCACCTTCTCCACCCGGAGGGAGAAGGAGGTGGAGGGCTCCTTCAGGATAAGGGGCGACCCGAGTTCCCGGAAGAGGTCGCGTGCCCGCCGCTCGGTGAGCTCCCCTTTCTTCACGAAGACCGTGTCCGGTATCCGGACACCGTCGCGGATGAGGTGGAGGTACATGTTCACCTTGTCCGAGCAGACCTGGATGGAGGCCGGGTCGTCGATGACCGGGATGCCCCGCATCTCCGCCATCTTCGCGGCGACGAAGCTGATGTTCATCGGGTCGGTCCGGCTCCTGATGAAGAGCCCGTCCACCTTCCCGATCTTCGCGATCTCGGTGGGGAAGATGAAGTACACCATGTGCCCCATCTCCTCGGCGGAGTCCCGGAGCCGGATCAGGGACGTCAGCTGCTCGGAGTTCCCGAGCGTCTGCCGGTCCACGAAGACCCCGAGCCGGCTCACCTGCACTCCTCCGAGAGGATCCCCTCGAGGATACCCTTCTCTTCCTTCGTGAGCTTCGAGTACCAGCATGGGGTGATGGCCGACAGGCTCAGGCCCCCGTTGTACACCGTGATGATCTCCATGAGGGGAATCCGGAAGAGCCGGTACACCTGCATCGCGAGGTCGGCGAGGGGTTCCGAGGCCCCCACCGTCCTCCCGAAAATGGTGACGCAGGGGACGATCTCGGCATCGGGAGAGATGGGCTGGTAGCAGAAGGGGTACTTCCCGTTCCCGGTGATGTACTTGACGACCGGGCCGGCGGTCTCCAGGTCCCGCACGAGGCTGTACTCCGCTGGATCAGCGAAATAGGAGATGCCGTAGAGGATGGAGGGAAGGGGCACCTGCTCGTCGGAGACCCCCCACTCGCACACCGGGATACCCGCATCCGCCGCCCGCGCGAGGCAGACCGGGACCACGTAGGCCTCGAGGAGGTCCCGGGTCGACGGGATGGTGTCCCGGCCCTCCATCTCGAGGGAGAGGATCCGGTAATAGGCCTCGGTCTTGTACGAGTAGTCCTCGCTGATGATGTAGGTCGCGCCCCCGCGCTCCTTCTCGTGGATCAGATCGCGCCGCAGGAACCTGCCCGTGTTCCCTCTTGCAGGAATCCCTGGCCCCCTCGGTGCCCTCATGGGCGGGTTTCACTCCGCCGGAGGCTTATCCCTGGGGAACTACTCGGGCTTCCTGTTTCATGAACGGGGTGCCATTGAAAGCATCGCAGCCGCGTCAGGGACATGGATGGAAGAAGAGCTGAAATACCTGTCACACCCTCCCGGTGTCCATGATGTAGTA
>DATJPK010000095.1:0-41544 GCA_035506435.1 Methanomicrobiales archaeon | reverse complement strand
AGATCCGGTAGTCTGATCAACCATGCTCCGCATCGGCTGCTGCGGTTTCCCTGTTGGCATGGCCAGGTATGCACAGGAGCTGCAGGTAGCAGAGGTGCAGCAGACTTTTTACCGTCTCCCGAAGGAGGCGACTGTCCGCAGGTGGAGAGCCGCCGTTCCGGGTAAGTTTATGTTCACGGTGAAGGCATGGCAGGGGATCACGCACCCGGGAACGTCACCGACGTACCGAAGGGCAGGGAATATACCGGACGAGGTGAAGGCCCGGCTCGGCCATTTCCAGCCGACGGAGCCGGTCTTCGAAGCCTGGAAAAGAACCCGGGAAGTTGCGAAAATCCTCGGCGCTTCCATGATCCTCCTCCAGGCGCCCCCTTCGTTCGTCCAGAGCGAAGAGCACGAGGGAAACCTGGCGGCGTTTTTCCCAGGAATCGACCGGGAGAAGAAACGCATCGTCCTCGAACTCCGGTCGCCGTGGGACCGGGACACCCTTCTCAATGTATGCCGCAGGTTCGATCTCATCCACTGCGTTGACCCGTTCAGGGAATCGCCCGTAACCGGGGCGCCATTCTACCTGCGGCTCCACGGGTCACCACCAGGCTCTTGGCCTGGCGCCTCGCCCTCAGGCTACCGCCTTCCGGGCCAACCCCCAAAGAACCGGATGTACTCATACCACTATACTGAAAAAGATCTCCGGTGGCTCCGCGACAGGATTGCCGGATGGGAAGCCGGCGGCGAGGTATACTGCCTCTTCAACAATATCTCCATGTGGGAGGACGCAAGGGCGTTCAGGGACCTCATGGAGGCCCGCCGGTAACGGCCGGTAAGGAAGGGACGCGCCCCGGACCGCCCGGGATGGATTCCGATACCTATATTCTCACCGGAAACAGGATGGCGGGCTATGAGATACCGGATTGCCATCGTTGTTATTCTCCTCCTCGCGCTGGGATCAGTCCCCGGGCCCGGCACGCTTGCCGTGGCGGCACAGGCCGCGCCGGCCTACCTGGTCACGGATCTCGGGACCATCGGCGGGGACTGCTTCCCGGCCGACATCAATCTCCGGGGCCAGGTCGTCGGGACCTGCCGGGAAACCACCGGCAGCGGGGAGGTCTACCGGGCGTTCCTGTACCGGAATGGCGCGATGAGCCCCCTGGGCACGCTCGGCGGTGATTACAGCTATGCGTACGGCATCAGCCTGGCGGGCGAGATCGCCGGTGACTCTGCGACCGCCGGGGGGCTCCAGCACGCGTTCCTCTGGAAGAACGGCGCCATGACCGACATCGGCACCCTTGGCGGCGACCGCAGCCAGGCGAACGGGATCAATTCGCGGGGCATGGTCGTCGGCTGGTCCTACCCCGCCTCCGGACCCTGCCACGCGTTTCTCTCCGAGAACGGGGTCATGACCGACATCGGCACGGGTGACGGGTGGAGCATTGCCACCGGTATAAACGAGCTCGGCCGGGTAGTCGGGTACTACCAGTCCGGGGGGTCGACCCTCCCGTTCCTCTGGTTCCGTGGTACCGCGACCACCCTTCCCACCCTGGGGGGCGGCTCGAACGGCGCGAGCAGGATCAACCTCTTCGGGGCGATTGCCGGGTGGTCGGGTGATGCGGGTGGGGTCGTGCACCCCGTCGTGTTCCGCGGGGCCGTCATCACCGATCTCGGGACCCTGGGCGGCACCGAGGGTTCGGCCTGGGGTATCAACGATCGTGGCGATGTGGTCGGCTATTCCCTGACCGCCGGGGGGGCCAGGCATGCCTTCCTCCACCACGGCGGAGCCCTCCATGACCTGAACGACCTCATCCCCCCCTCCACGGGCATCGAGCTCATGGAGGCAGCAGGGATAGATGACCTGGGCCGGATCGTCGCGAACGGCTGCTCTGGCGGGCAGATCACCGGCTCTTCCTGCGTTGGCGGGCAGATCAGGGCGGTGCTCCTCAGGCCGGAAGGAGGGGGGTTGCCCTGAGACCTCGGGTAAACAACTTCATGCCATATTCATGGCACTTCCCGGCTCCACAACGAAACAGCCGGTACAAAAGCCTGAAATTACCGGTGGGTTACCCTTCGCGGGTCGCCTCTGAGACGTGGAAGGGGAACGGGTGGAACCGCTTCCGGCCTCCATTCTCCCCTGCATGGTTCACGAGGAACCGGACCCCGCGGTCGCCGACGATCTCGACAGAGAGGACGGCCGCGAGGAGGAGGATGATATTCAGAACCGGTATCTTCAGGATCATGTCCACGAGGCCGTGCGATGTCATCGAGTTCACTTCACTTCCCGTTTTTCCCCGGCGACCTGCATCGGTAGATGCAATCGCCTGAATACAGCATATCACAGGCATAGTATATATTGGTTCCGTTTGAACCAATCCTTCTATAATGCAGGCGATAAGCATTTTGTCGCAGTTTATCTTGTTTGATGAAGATCTGCCACCTTGGGATGGGCTTTTTGATTATCCTGCAGGGTTACAGGACAGGGCGGCAGAAAACACCCATCAGGGGCATGCGGGGAACCCGGGAGAGTTAAAGGATGGAATTTTATCCAGATTAACCTGTATAGGAGTCGGAACGGTGTTTAGGGGGAAGGAATGGCATCTGGTAAGGGAATAAGATTATTTCGGAAGCTGATACGCCATAAAGTCAATTAAATCTCCTTTCTCTATCAGGGGGGTCGAATCATGTCTCATAAAAAACCGTTAATTTTAAATATTATTCCGGTGCAGAAGAGTGTGCTCTAAAGTATTCTTCGGTCCCGTGGTGCTTTCTCCGGCATCACCGTATCTGCCAGTGCCTGCGATGAGCAACCAGTGGTGGTGGGGGAAGATTAACATGCGGCGAGAGCATCGGGTATTTATAATAGTTCCCCCGGCATATTGCCGGGAACCCGCATGTTCCGCCCGGGGTGGACGCGGGACATGCCGATAAGTATCGGGATCTGCTGCTATAACGAGGAAAAGAATATCGGGCAGCTCCTGGAGGCCCTCCTTACCCAGCAGACCACCGTGCCCATCGGCGAGATCATCGTCGTGTCCTCGGGGTCGACGGACCGGACCGATAAGATCGTCGAGGGGAAATTCCCGGGCACTACCCCGCCGGTCACCCTGCTCCGGCAGAAGAGGAGGGAGGGGAAGGCCTCGGCCATCAACCTCTTTCTCTCGCACATGACCGGAGACATCGCGGTGCTGGAAAGCGGCGACACCGTCCCTGCCCCGGGAACCATCGAGTACCTCACCCGGCCGTTCGCGGACCCGAAGGTGGGGATGACGGGTGCCCACCCGGTCCCGGTCAACGACCCTTCCACCTTCATGGGGTTCACCGTCCACCTCCTCTGGAGGCTGCACCACCGGCTCGCCCTGAAAAAGCCGAAGCTCGGTGAGCTGGTCGCATTCCGGAGGAACCTCATTGACGAGATCCCGGTCGATACCGCGGTGGACGAGGCCTTCATCGAGGCCCTGCTCAGGCAGAAGGGCTATGACCTGAAGTACGTACCCGACGCCATCATGTACAACCGCGGCCCGGAGAACGTCTCGGACTTTCTCAGGCAGCGGAGGAGGATCTTCGCCGGCCACCTGCACCTGCTCCAGACGAAGGGGTATGCGCCGTCGAGCATGCAGATGAGCATCGTGAAGCTCCTCGCAGAGGACTTCGAGCTCACCCCGAGGAGCCTGCTCTACACTCCGGCCGCGATGTCCCTCGAACTGCTCGGGAGGCTCCTCGGCGCGTACGACTTCTTCGTGAGAAAGGAGAGGCATAATATCTGGCATATCGCGACAACGACAAAGGAGATCCCCGCGGGTGAGCTCGGCAAGCGGATCTCCGTTCCCGACCCCCCGGCGGGGTCCGGGCGCGGGTAACCCGCGGGTAACCTGGATAAGCCCGGGATCTCCGGAGAACTCCCCTCCCTTCAGCCATGAACACCTACGCACAGGTCGCCCTGAACATACCACGGTACATGCTCTTCAGGAGCACCGGTCATCCCGGGACGCTGCCCCTGAACCTCACGGTCAGCCTGACCTACCGGTGCAATTCCCGGTGCAGGACCTGCAACGTCTGGAAAAAGAGCGCCGACGAGTTCACCGCCGACGAGTTCGACCGGACCTTCCGGTCCATAGGCAACTCCCCGTACTGGTTCACGATGAGCGGCGGCGAGCCCTTTCTCAGGCACGACATCGTGGAAATCTGCGCGAGTGCCTCGGCCCGGTGCAGGCCGGGCATCATCAACATCCCGACGAATGGTATCCTGCACAGGGCCATCCCGGGGAAGGTCGCGGAGATTGCCCAAGCCTGCAAAGGTTCTCAGGTGATCATAAACCTCTCCATTGACGGGATAGGCGTAAAGCACGACGAGATCCGGGGTATTGAGGGGAACTTCGAACGGTCGATGAAGACCTGGGAGGGGTTGCAGGCCCTCGAGTTCCCCAACCTGAGCCTCGGGGTCCACACCGTCATTTCGAGGTATAACGCCCCGGCCATCCCGGAGATTTACGCGTACTTCGTTGCGAAGGGGGCTGACTCGTACATCGCGGAGATCGCGGAGGAGCGGGTCGAGCTGGACACGGTGGGATCCGGTATCACCCCCGATCCCGGGGAATATGCCCGTGCTGCCGACTTCCTGGTCGAGAAGGCCCGCGAGGAGAGGCGCAGGGGGATCTCAGGAGTCACCCGGGCATTCCGCATGGAATACTATGAACGGGTGAAGGAGATCCTGCGGAGGAGGCAGCAGGTCCTCCCGTGCTATGCCGGGTTCGCCTCGGCGCAGATTGCCCCGGACGGCGACGTCTGGACCTGCTGCGTCAGGGCAGAACCTGTCGGGAACCTCAGGAACACGGGGTACGATTTCCGGAAGATCTGGTTCGGCGCAGAGGCGGATCGGCTCCGGTCCTCAATCAGAAACAGGGAGTGCTTCTGCCCGCTCGCCAACGCGTACTACACGAATATCCTGTGCCACCCCCCGTCCCTTGCCAGGGTCGCAGTACGGTGCCTGGCACGATGAACGGTTGCCCCCGCCTGCCGTGGACCGGGTCGGGTGACCGGCTATTCCTGTTCGGGAGGTTTCTCCCTGGTTGTTGCCTGCCCTGGTCCGGTCCGGGAGAAGATCCCGAGGATCGCTCCCCGGTCCGGCGGGCAGCCCGGGACATGCCTGAAACCTTTTTCCTCTGCAAGTTCCCTCGTGCAGTCCCCGAGGCAGATCACCTCGCCCGGCACGTCAGGGACCTGCGGCTGCTTTCCCGTGATGATATTGAGCTGCCTGAACAGGGCATAGTACGTGAACCTCGGCATGAAGGTAAACCAATACCCAGGATGCCGGATCGCGTGTTTCACCGCGAGGGAGAAAGAATCGATACACATCGAGCAGGCATGGGGGTCCCGCCAGGAGTAGATATTCAGGAGCTTCCCGTATCGCTGGTTCGCCTCGACGAACGGGTTCCGGGCCTCCGCGATGGAGGGGGCCCCGATCACCGCGGGCACTTCCGGCCCGATCTTCTCCCCGATCCCGTACACGAGGTGGTCCACCCGCCGGTAATCGATGCCCATGACACCGCACGAGACGATATCGGCCTCCAGCTGGTTCGTCCCCATGACGAGTACACCGGCCCGTTTCCGCCTCCCGTTCAGGGGCCCCTCGCCCTCCATCGCCTCTACCCCGTCAATCACGACCAGGTGCGGGTGCACGACCTTCGCGAGCTCGACCAGGGGTTCGTGCAACCCCAGCTTGTGGAACTGCTTTTTCGCCCCGAGGGAGAGGAGCCCCTTCTGGTTCTTCAGGGAGAGGGTGACCATGGTCTGGCCGTGGGTCTTCATCTTCGGGAGGTTCACATAGAGGCCTGCTTCGAGGACGATCTTCGGAAGGCGGATGGTCCCGTATTTCCAGGGGACTTCGACCCGCTCCGCCCGGTTCAGGTTGACGAGCGGAACGCCGAGCCGCTTCGCAAGGTCCCGGTATCCCGAGACCTTAAAAAAGGTCTCCTCGTCGGCCCCAAGGCCGGGTCCCTCGGCGATGGTGATCACTCCCGCCCCCCGCCTCCGGAGCACGTTCACGAGCGCCTCTGCGACCGCGGGGTGGGTGACGATGGCCGAGCCCGGTTTCGCGGGGATGACGATGTTCGGCTTGATGACCACGGTCCGGCCCGCGGGATCGATCCCGAGGTCACCGAGGGCTGCATCTATCCCCTCTTCGAGCTTCCTGCCATGGTAGCGCTGGCACCTGACGATCCGTGCGGTCATTTCTTTCCTGCGATGATGTAGGGATGGTGGGCAAGGTACCGCTTGAGGGGGAAGGGCATTCCCGTCTCCATGACGGAATACCAGGCCCGGAACATCTGGTACACCATCTCATCCTTGGGTGCGGGCCGCTTAAAATTTCGTATCTCCCCGATGAGCGCCGCCCGGTCCCTCGTCCTCACCGAGGGCCTCAGCCCGGCGCCCGGCCCGGCGGGCATGTCAGGGGCCGGCTTCCTGCCCGAGAGCATGTCCCGGAGGCCGATGTTGATGTCAGGCCAGGGAGGCATATCCGTTGCACCCGTCTCGAGGATGTACCCCCGGTTCTCCCTGATGACCCCCGAGAGCCGGGAGAGGTCCATGCTCGACGGCTCCCCGTGGTCCCAGGGTTCGCTCCTGAGCACGTGAAAGGCCCGGTGGATCGGGAGGCCGATGTTGTGGATGTTCTGGATCTGGAGAAAGATGCACCCCTTCGTGACCCGGAGCATCTCCGCGATGACCTCCCCGGGATCGGCGAAATGCTCGAACACGCAGAAGTTCCAGACAAGGTCGAAGGAACCGGATCCGAAGCCGGAACCAATCCACGGAGATCTCGCGAACGTTGCCTCGAGGCCCAAGGCGTCCCATACCTGCTTCGCGTTGTCCAGGAACTCCTGCGACGGGTGCGAGACCGTCACCTCGCAGCCGGCCGCCGCAAAGATCATGCTCTTTATCCCGGGGACCCCCATCACCCCATTCGCGGGCATTTCGAGGACAGTGTGGATCCCGTACCGGTCGACCATGCGGGACACGAACCGGTTCAGGGCAAACCGCTCGTACTCGGTGCCGTACCCCTCGTGGAAGAGGGGGTAGTACTTCTGGAGATCGCTCGTAACATCACGGTCCTGCATGATAATCGCCCTCCCTCAGTGCCCGAGGATCTCCCCGTAGAGGGCGGTCAGCCGTTCGAGGTGGAGGTCCATCCCGTACTCACCCGCGGTCCGGATGGCACGTTCGCCCATCCGGCGCATCTCTTCGGGGTCCCTGGTAAGGCTCCCGAGGATCCCTGCGAGTTCCGCCGCGTTCCCTGCCTCGAAAAGCCGGCCGTCCTCCCCGTCCCGGACGAGCTCGGGGAACCCGCCGATCCTGCTTGCGACGACCGGGGTCCCGTGCCGGAAACTCTCGAGGATAACGAGGCCGAATGTCTCGTACCAGAGCGAGGGGACGATGACGAGGTGTGCCCGGCGGTAGTACCCCCTGAGATCCTCCTCGCTCACGAACCCCCGAACGGTGATGCCGTCGCAGCCTTCTGCGGCCTTCCGGAGGGCGTCCCGGTCAGGACCGTCGCCGACGATGTCGAGCCGTACCGGCCTCTCTCCATTCCCGCGCTCCATCTCGCGAAATGCCCGGATGAGCATGCCGACTCCCTTTGAGGCGTTCAGCCTCCCGACGAAGAGGAGCCGGATAGCATCCGTGGCCCGGTCGGGCGACTCTCCGGCGGCCGGGTCGATCCCCAGCGGGAGTTTCATGGTCCGGGACCTCCTGAAAAACCCGTCATGATGCAACCGGTCGATGACGAACTGCGACGGCGCCGTGACAACGTCAGGGATGTTGTCCTTCAGGAGCCCCTGGATGCCCCGGTACACCCTGCACCCGGGGGATGGGGCTTTGCAGATGCGGTCCCGGCCACTGAAAAGGGTCTCCCTCGGGCATTCCAGGAAGTAGTCATGGACCGTGAAGACCAGGGGGAGGCCAAGGCTCTTTGCCGCCCGGAAGGCGTAGGAGAAGCCCTTGAAATTGTGGACATGGACGATGTCCGGCTTCTCCTTTTCGAGGATGTTCCGGATCACGAAGTACGAGTGCGGGTTCAGGAGGTCGATCCCGTACCAGAAGGGTTTCAGGATGCCGGGCTTCGAGAGAGTATCGTATATCGGGTAGATGTTCAGCGGGTGGACCCGGTAGACCTTTACTCCGTTGACCATCTCAACGGACGGGGAGAGGGAGATGTCCCGGCCCGTGGTGATAACCGTGACCCCGATCCCCTGCCGCACGAGCCTCTCCGAGATCCGCTGGACATAGATCTCGGCACCGCCAAAGACGAGCGGGGGGTAGAAGCTCGAGATAAAACAGACCCTCATCTTATTCACCCGTGGGGGAGCCGGTTCAATTAAGGTATCGCAGCCCACCGGCCCCGGTTTTCGCCACCGGGCCCCGGCCCGCCAGCACCTCCCCGGGTACCGCTACCGTGACTCCGGCCCACCGGGCCCATTCCTCAGGCGTCCGCGATCTCCGTCCTTGGAATGGCCCGCTCCCTGAGGAGCCTTAGGAGCTGCCTGAAGAGGTAGATCTGCGACGCAAGGGCAAAGAAGAGGAGGAGGATATTCGACGGTGATACCGCGACGAGGATAAAGGCGAGCACCACCGGGAACGCATTGTTGATCAGCAGGTACGGGACCGACATGGGAAGCGGGAGCACCTTCTCCTCCATGGAGAGCCGGCCCCGGGCGACCCCGAGATAGAGCACGAGGTACACGGCGCAGACCGCGGCGATGACGAGGACGAGGGCGGGGACCAGGAGCACGACGAGGAGGCACAGGAGGAGCATGGCAGCGAGGGAAAGAGGCACGACGAGGTACCTGAATATCAACAGGGTACGCTCCCTGCCTGCATCCCGGGCAAAGGTCCTCACCCCGGCGCCCTGGTCGGCTTCGTAATCGTAGATCTGGTGCGTGAAGATCTCCACGGTCTGGAGGAGGAAAGCCGTGACCACGAACAGCGCGGTGTCTGCCCCGAAATGGCCGAAAAAGACGAAGATCGCGAGGACGGGAAACGCCTTCTCGGTGAGGGCGTTCACGACGATGCCGAGAGCTCCCCGTTCCTTGAACCGCACCCCCGGCGCCGAGTACAGGGTCCCGAGGAAAAACGAGAAGCCGTACACCGCCGCATACCCGGCGCTCCCGAGGTACCAGAGCATGATGATGATCAGGGCGATGAAGGAGATGATGATCCCGGCGAAGGCGGGCCTGGGAAGCCTCTGGACCGCCCGGGTCTTTCCCGCCTGCAGGTCATGGGCGAGGTCGAAGAGGTCGTTGATTAAAAAGCCGCACATGAAGTAGAACCCGAGCGAGAGCACGAGGACGAGGGACTTCCACGGGCTGAACACGGAAGGCACGGCCAGCCGGTCGGCAAGGAGGAGGTAGAAGATGGAAAGCAGGCTCACGTGCATGTCATGGCTCTGCCATGCCTTCCAGCCCCGGTACCGGGCGAGTTCTCCCGCGTTCATGGGTCCCGGTTCCGGTTGTAGGCATTTTTCACGGATAATCATTCCTTATCTCACCCGGTCGACGCAGGGTATCAACCTTAATTACCAGAGAAAAGAGATTGGAATGACCGGGAACAGAGTCACCGGAACGATACCATGACCGAAAAGGACACGAGCGGTTTCACGAGCATCACCATCCCGGCGCACATCGGGCAAAAGATTGAGAAGAGGATAGCGGGAACCGAGTTTTCATCGGTCTCGGAATATGTGGCCTTCGTGATGAACGAGGTGGTCTCCGATGAGAGTGGCATGGGGGAGGAGAAGGTCAGCTTCTCGAAGGAGGACGAGGAGCAGGTGAAGGAGCGGCTCCGCGCCCTCGGGTATATCGATTAGGATCCCGACCTTATCCGAAGACCCCCTCGAGGTACGCCCGCGTCCGTTCGTCCTTCGGGTTCGTGAAGAACTCACGGGCAGGCCCGCTCTCGACAAGCTCGCCGAGGTACAGGAACACGACATGGTCCGCGAGCCTCCTCGCCTGCCGCAGGACGTGGGTGACGAAGAGGATGGTGTAATCGTCCTTCAGGTTCATGAGCTCGTTCTCGATGTGCTTTGCCGATATGGGGTCGAGGGCCGAGGTGGTCTCGTCGCAGAGGAGGATTTCCGGTTCGACGGCGAGCGCCCGGGCCAGGCAGAGGCGCTGCTGCTGGCCGAGGGAGAGCTTCGAGGCAGGGTCCTTCAGCCGGTCATGCACCTCGTCCCAGAGCCCGACCTTTTTTAACACCTTCTCCGCCCGTTCCTGCATCATCGCAGGGTCGCGGGGGCAGTGGATCCGGAGGCCGTATACGACGTTGTCATAGATGGACATGGGAAGGGGGTTCGGCGCCTGCGCGATCATCCCCACCCTCTTCCGGAGCATGGAGAGGTTCAGGCCGGGTTCGAGCACGTTCGTCCCGCCGATCCGGATTTCTCCGGCTGTCGAGACGTTGTCGAAGTTGTCGATCATCCGGTTCATGCTCCGGAGCAGGGTCGATTTCCCGCAGCCCGAGGGGCCGATGACCGCCGTGATCCGGTTCTTCGGGATGTCCACGGTGATGTCCTTCAGGATCTGCCGCCGGTCAATGGTGACGCTCAGGTTCCTGATACTGATTTCCGTCGTTTCGGTCATGCAGCCACCTACTTGAGCACGTACCTCGTGAACCGCCGCGAGAGGTACCGCGATCCGATGCTGATCACGAGCACGATCACGAGAAGGATGATCCCGCAGGCATATGCCCGCTGCTGTACCGCGGGGAACGGGGTTCCCAGCTGGAAAAAGATCGCGAGGGGGAGGGTCGCAACCGGGTCCGAGAGGGATGCCGGGATGGAATCGGTATACCCCGCCGTGAAGAGCACCGAGGCCGCGTCCCCGATCCCCCGCCCGAAGGCAACGAGGATCGCGGTGATGAGCCCGGGCAGCGCCTGCCGGGTCACGACGTGGAAGATGGTCTCGAGCCTCGTCGCGCCCATCGAGAGCGAGGCCTCGGAGAGCCTGGACGGGACCATCTGCATCACCTCGTCCATGGCCCGGGTGAGGAGCGGGACGATGAAGATCCCGACGGTGACGATGCCCCAGAACAGGGAGGCACGGGTTCCGAGCAGGATCATGACGAGGAAGACGAAGGCCCCGTAGATCAGGGAGGGGATCCCCGCCGAGATGTCGAGGACCATCCTGACCGCGGAGGCGGCCCGGGAGCGTTTCTTCAGGTTCTGGAGGAACCAGGCCGTCGGGAGGCTGATCGCCGTCGCAAGGAGGATCGCCCCTCCCGCGAGGTACAGGGAGCCCACGATGGCATTGAGCACGCCCCCCTCCTTCCCCAGGTAGTACCCGCCCTGCGGCACCTGGGTGAGCATCGCGATCGAAAGCGCCCCCGCCCCCTTCCAGGCGATGACGGCAAAGACGAGCAGGAGGCTCCCGAGTACGATCGCGAGGGAAATGTACATGAGGCCCCTGAAGAACCGCTGCTCGAGCACCCTCGGGTCCATGTCAGCCCACCGCCCTGAGCCGAAGGAGGACGAGCCGGGCCGCGACGTTGAAGATCACGACCACAACGAGGAGGAGCAGGGCCGCGAACATGAGGGCCGAGTCGTAGACCGGGATTGACATCATCTCGCCGTAGTTGTTCGCGATGAGCGCCGGCAGGGGGTACGCCGGGTCAAAGACGGAGCCCGGCACCCGGGCCACGTTCCCCACGACCATGAGCACCGCCATGGTCTCCCCGAAGGCCCGGGAGAAGCCGAGGATGATGACCGCGAGGATGCCGGGCGAGGCCTTCCGGAGCACGACGTGCTTGATGGTCTCCCACCTGGTCGCCCCGATGCCGAGGGATGCCTCGCGCATCTCGAGCGGGACGGTCCGGAGCACCTCGAAGGTGAGCGAGATGAGGATGGGAAAGACCATGATGGCGAGGATGAGCCCCCCGGCAAGCACGCAGTACCCCGAGCTCGTCGTCCCGAAGAAGGGGGCGACCTGTTCCTTGATAAGGGGGACGATGAGGAGGATCCCGAAAAGCCCGTACACGACCGACGGTACGCCGGCGAGAAGGTCGATGAGCGGCTGGATGACGCCCCTGACCTTCGCATGGGCATACTCGGAGAGGTAGATGGCGGAGAGGAGCGAGACCGGGATGGAAATGGCCATCGCAAGCCCGGTCACCCAGATGGTGCCCATGATGAAGGGGAGGAACCCGAACTGGCCGGCGAGGGGCCTCCACGACGACGACAGGAGGAGGGAAAGGAGGGGGGTGATGGAGAGGATCTGCTCCGATTTCAGGAGGAGGATCCCCGCCATGACGAACAGGACGACGCTCGAGAGGATCGCCGGGACAAAAAGGACGTGGTTGACGATCCTGTCCCGGCGCTCGCGGTCCATCCCTGTTCACCCACACCCGGATCTACGTCTGGACGGTTCCCAGCTTCGCCAGCTGCTCGTCAATCCGTTCCTTCGGGAGGGTGATGTAACCCGCTTCGGGGACGAACTTCTGCCCGTCGGTGAGGATCCACCGGACGAAGCCGAGGGTTATCCCCGTGAACTTCTGCTTCGTGACGAGGTTCAGCTCTCGCGCGGGCGGCGAGGGGTACTTCCCGGTGTTGATGGCCGCGAGGATCTGGTCCTTTGTCGCGTAGAACTGCTCATCCGGATCGACCTGCCCGTTCCCGTTCACGTCCAGCGGGATGATCGCGAGGCCCTCCACCGGTCGGGAGGTGTTCATGTCATAGGCAAAGCCGATGTTGTTGTACCCGATGCCGAGCCGGTCCGTCCTCACCGCGTCGGCAAGGCCGGGGTCACCATAGACGCCGACCCCCTGCAGGTCCTCCTGCAGGTATCCCATGTACTTCGCCCAGACGTCCGCCGCCCCGCAGGCATCAGACCGGGTATATACGTCGATCCTGCTCGTGTCGGACGTGCCCGCAAGGGTTCCCCACGTCGTGATGGTCTCGTTCACGAACACCTGCCTGAACTCCGACTTGTTCACGCCCGTGACCTGGAGCCGGGCGAGGACCGGGTTCTGCGCGTTTGCCGTCACAACGACCGCATCCTTGGTCACCGCGACATATACCGCGCCCTTTGCCACCTCGTCGGGGCTGATGGCCCGGGAGACCATCCCGAGGTCAACCATCCCGGAGAGGGCATCGGTCATGCCCTTCCCTGCACCGCCTGCCGAGACCTCGACGGTGATGCCCGGGTGGAGCTTGTGATATTCCTCTCCCCAGGTCACCATCATCGGATAGAGGGCAAAGGCGCCCGAGACCGTGATCTTCCCGCTTTCCGCAGCCGCCCCGGCCTGCGACGAGGTCTGGGAGCTGGTGCAGCCCGCAGCGACGATCGCGAGACCGAGGACCAGGATAAGGATCGTTCCCGTAGTCCTGTCCATAGGGATCATACCTCACATCGTCCGAAGGATTGATATAGGTTTTGGTATACTACCAATGGATATTGGTAACCATCCCCGGCGGCATCTTTCGACGTCCGGGGAGAAAGTGCGGAGAAAACCTGAAATAACCCCTGCACGTACAGGGAGAGCAGGGAACCGGCAACCCCCGGGGTGTGATGGTGGCACAGTTCAGTTCCGACGATATCGTCAGTATCGAAGAGACGACGGTCACGGTGAGGTCGTACCGGCACCGCACGACCATACCGTCGAAGATATTCAGGCTCCTCGACCTGAAGCAGGGGGATTCCCTCCGCTGGGTCGCGCTCAGGGACGGGACGATATTTGTCCGGAAGGTCGTGCAGCCCCCGTCGAAGAAACAATAAACCTGGTAACCGGTTCCTTTTCTCCGCCCCTACCGGTCCCCCGCCGGGGCCGGAATCAATAAGTACATCATGTGCCTGCTCCTATTGAGTGTCATGGGAGACAGGGTGACGATCAAGATCCCGCGCGAGCTCTTCGATTCGCTCGAGCAGAGGATCGAGGGGACCGGTTTTACGAGTGTCACCGAGTTCATCACCTTTGTCATGAGAACCATCGCCTCTGCGGGAACGGTGACCGGGCACGACCGGCTCACCGACGACGAGGTGAGCGCCATCCGGAAGCGCCTCGAGCGCCTGGGATACCTCTAAGGGGGAACCACATGTTGGACCATCTCGACCAGCTGGAAAGCCAGAGCGTCTACATCATCAGGGAAGCCTACAAGCAGTTCAAGGACATCGCGATGCTCTGGAGCATCGGCAAGGACTCTACGACCCTTCTCCACCTCTGCCGGAAGGCCTTCTACGGGCATGTCCCGTTCCCCGTGATGCACATCGACACGTCCTACAAGTTCAAGGAGATTTATGCCTTCAGGGACCGGTGGTCGAAGGAGTGGAACCTGAAGCTCCTCGTTGCCCGGAACGAGGAGGCCATTGCTGGGGGCATGAACCCGTCCGCAGGAGACAAGCTCGCCTGCTGCGGGCAGCTGAAGACCGACGCCCTGAAGCAGGCCATCGCGAAATACCGGTTCCGGGCGATCCTCCTCGGTATCAGGAGGGACGAGCACGGGATCAGGGCAAAGGAGCGGTATTTCTCGCCGAGGAACCGGCAGTTCGAGTGGAACTACAAGGACCAGCCGCCCGAACTCTGGGACCAGTACAAGAACCAGCAGGCCGGCGAGGACCATATCCGGGTCCACCCCCTCCTCCACTGGTCCGAGCTCGATATCTGGAAGTACGTCCAGCGGGAGCAGCTCCCCATCGTCGACCTGTACTTCGCGAAGAACGGCAGGCGCTACCGGAGCATCGGCTGCGAGACCTGCTGCTCGACCATCGAGTCGAATGCCGACACCGTCGACAAGGTTGTCGAGGAGCTGAAGACGACGAGGATCGCCGAACGAAGCGGCAGGGCGCAGGACAAGGAGCGGGCCTACATGATGCAGAAGCTCCGCTCGCTCGGGTACATGTGAGGCGGCCCCATGGAAAGAGAGACTCTCAAGTTCGTCATCGTGGGGCATGTCGACCATGGGAAGAGCACGCTCATCGGCAGGCTCCTCTACGACACGGGCTCGCTCCCCGACGAGAAGATCGAGGAGATACGGAAGTTCTGCGAGGCGCTCGGGAAGGACATCGAATTCGGGTACGTCATGGACCACCTGGAGGAGGAGCGGGACCAGGGGATCACCATCGACACCGCCCAGATCTTCTTCAACTCAGCAAAGCGGGACTACGTGATCATCGATGCCCCCGGGCACGTCGAGTTCGTCAAGAACATGATCACCGGCGCCTCCCTTGCCGAGGCAGCAATCCTGATCGTGGATGCCGAGGAAGGGGTGAGGGAGCAGACCAAGCGGCATGCCTACATCCTCGGCATGCTCGGCCTCTCGCAGGTCATCGCGGTCATCAACAAGATGGACCTGGTCGGGCACCGGAAGGAGCGGTTCGACGAGGTAAAAAGGGACCTCCTGAAATTCCTCGACGGGATCCACATCTCCCCGGGGCAGGTCATCCCCATCTCGGCAAAGAACGGCGAGAACGTCGCGAAAGGATCGGACAGCATGGGCTGGTACACCGGTCCCACCGTCCTCCAGGCCCTCGACCTCCTCCGGCCGAAGCCGGGCGCCGCCGACCACCCGATGCGGTTCGTCGTGCAGGACGTGTACAACTTCTCGAAGAGAATCGTGGTCGGCCGGGTCGAGAGCGGGGTGGTATCGGCGGGAGACCCGCTCCTCATCCTCCCCTCGAGGGAAAAGACCACCGTGAAGTCCATCGAGGAGTTCCTCCGGACCCCCGCTTCGGCCGAGGCAGGGAAGGCCGTGGGCATCACCACTGCGGAGAAGGTCTTCGTCGACAGGGGCAACGTGCTCGTGCCGCCGGGCCCACCCCATCCCTCGGTCACGAACACCATCCGGGCGAACATCTTCTGGATGGACCGGAGGCCCTCCGGGCCGGGCGAGGTATTCAGGTTCCGGTGCGCAACCCAGGAAGCCGCCTGCCGGATCGAGACGATCCACGCGATCCGGGACTCGTCCTCGCTCGAGACCATCTCCCGTGACGGTGGCGAGATCAGGAACCGCGAGGTGGCCGACGTCACCCTGAAAACCGAGAAGGACGTCGTCATCGAGGACTTCAACCTGACCGAGGCGCTCGGGAGGTTCGTCCTCGCGAGGCAGGACACCTGCGCCGGCGGCATCATCACGGGGTTTTCGGCGTGATCGTCGTCCTTGCCATCGACGCGCTCGAGCTCGCGCTCGTCGAGGCGTTCCAGCCCGTCCACCTGATGCAGAAGTTCCATGGCAGGACGGACATCTCCGAGTTCTCCCTCCCGCGGACGATGGTCCTCTGGAGCTCCTTCATGACGGGAGCTAACAAGGAGAAGGTGGTCCTGGCCGACGGGGACAAGGAGATGTGGAACTACCGGTTCGACCCGGAGGAGACGCTCTTTTCGGCCTTCCGGGACCCGGTCGTCATCGACCTCCCCGGCTTCAGCTACGACCTTGCCCAGCACGAGGAGGAGCGCCGGCTCCTGAAGGCTTTCTTCGAGGCCGGTGACGATGGAAAGAAGGAGGAGGTCCGGAAGGCGTACAACGACCATGCCTTCCGGCACCACCGGGAGATCAAAAAGAAGTTCCAGGACGCCGTCGCCGGGGACCATGACTTCGTCCTCGGGTACTTCAGTATTGCCGATGTGATCGGGCACCTGAACTTCGGCAACCGGATGCTCATGCGGATGATCTACCGTGACCTCGACGAGATCGCGGCGTCAGTGAAGGTGCCGAAGATCATCCTCTCGGACCATGGCATGCAGGCCATCGGGATCTTCGGCGATCACTCCGGCTACGGGTTCTGGAGCAGTGGCACGGCAGACCTCGGCACGCCGAGGATCACGGACTTCAGGCGTATCATCGAGGGAATGCAAAAGGGGTAATTAAGGAAACGTATAGGAGGTGAGGGGCTGCGCCCTCGGGTAGAAATCCTCGTTATTCTCTTTTATCACGTAGGGGCTGTCGGCTATCCCGTCGTTATTTGTGTCTGTGGTCACATAATCGCTCCAGTAATTGCCCATGGGACTGGAATACCTCTTCCCGTTATAGGAATACGGGACAGGATCCATCGTGTTCCAGGAATTCGGCGACTGGTATGACGTGACCTGTTCGTTATTGTCTATGTAATCGTTGAGCGAAAGCACGTTATCGGGAGCAAGGCGCATGGTGGTCCCCCGCTTGTTCTCCCGGATGAGATTCAGGGAGATGGCGTTCCCCGTCGAGTGGAGGAGTGAGATCCCGATCAGGTTCTGGTAGCTCACGTTGTTCCGGGTGATGGTGTTGCCATCCGAGTAAGCCAGGTGGATACCGTCATCGTTCAGCACCACGACGTTGTCTGACAGCTCGTTGCCGCTCGAATGGGTGAGCGATATCCCGCCACGGTTATTGTTGACCAGGCGGTTTCCCTGGATGGTATTCTGATCTGAGTCCCAGAGCTGGATTCCCACCGTGGCCCGCGAAATGGAGTTCCCGGTGACGAGGATTCTCTGGCAGTTGAGCAGGATGACCTGCCCTGCACCCGTGACCGTCATGTCGTTCCGGTTCTCGAGGTAGACCAGGGGCTTCCCGTTCACGGTATTCCCTGTCACCTGGTTGTTCCGGCCATAGCTGCTGATGCCCGGGCCGGTCTCGATGTTGAGCCCGCAGTTCATGAAGGTGTTCCCGGACACCGTGTTCTCCGAGGAGGTCCCGAAGAGCATCCCCACGTTGTCACCGTAGAACGTGTTACCCGATACCTCGTTCGCATCTGCGGCGTTCAGGTGGATACTTATCCAGTTGTTCGCAAAGGCATTCCTGACAATCCTGACTCCCGTCGATTCATTAAGGAGGATCCCGTCGCCGTTGTAATGGGGGTCCTGGTGGATGCCCTCGATGATGTTGTTCTTCACGAGGATATCCCTGGACCTGGTGATGTTGAGACCGGTGAAGGAATCAGAGATGATATTATCCCTGATCACTGATCCTGTCGAGGCCATGGCAATCGCGGCAAAGCCCTTGCGGGTGTTCGTGACCTGGAACCCCCGGAAGACCACGTTATCGGCGGATATCGTGACCCCGTTCCCGTCATCCTTCGCCTTGAGGGCGGGCAACCCGTCACCGACGAGAGTGAGGCTCTTCCCGATGACGAGGTTCTCGGGATACACCCCCTTGTGGACGACGATGGTATCCCCTGGGGATGCTGCCCTGATTGCCGGGTTGATGGACGGGTAGTCCCCCGGGACCGAGATGGTTTTCGCGGCCCCTGCTGCGACGAGAAGGAACAATGCCATCGCAAGGACGGCAACGAGGATTGCCAGGGAAGGGGTTTCCCGGGAGGGGGTGGCTCGGCACCTGGGGTAGTTCATGGTATCACCTGCCTGTGTGGACTCTTGAACAAGTTTATATAAGCCTTCCGCTTCCAGCCGCAGGACAAAGGTGCCCGCCGGCCCAATGCCTGCCGGTTACCGGGTCGGCAAAAAAGGGAATCCGGATCCGGACGCTAGCCGGCTGCCTGGGCGAGCTGCTTGATGGTTCCGTACGTCTGGAACTCGGGCGCAAGGGCATCGTACACGTTGTATTTCCCGAAGGCAAGCCGTGCCGACTTCGTCGGGAAGGTGCCCCCGTGGACAGGGTACGCGAAGATGATCCCCTTCCCCCTGAAGAAGGCATCCGCGCTGGTGATGAACTCGTCCTGCCGGGCATCGGTCAGCTGCTGGCTGAAGACCGTGAGGGGCGCACCGACCCCGCCATCGGATCCACCCCAGTCGATGACTGCAATAATCGGGATATTCCCGCTTCTTCCCGTCACCTGCCTCCTGATGTCGTCCCAGCCGGCACCATCCAGGCCGCCCGTGATCTCGGTGGACTTGGGCGTCGCGGTCACGAAGTCCAGGTCAGGAGAGGCATACGAGAGGTCGACGTAGGTCCACCAGGTCCCGACCGGTACATATTTCCCCTTAGACTGCCCGTAGGCATGGATCCGGTCGATGACCGCCGATGCCGCGTCGACCGCCGCCCTGGCCCCGGGGTGGTTCGGGTTCTTGGTCTCCTCGGAGATTGCCATCGCCTCCGCATAGAGCATGTCGATCCAGATGGCATCTGCCCCGAGGTCGATCTGCTTCTCGGCCCGGTCAACGAGGAGGTCCTGGTAATCCGGGTTCGTGATGTCAGAGAAGAACGCCGGGGCGTCCGCCATGCTGTACCCCGACGGGCAGGTGGTGCTGGAGGGTACCCATCCCAGGGCCTTTGCCGCCTTGCACTGGACGTCCTCCTTGGACCCGAGCGCCCCGGTCAGGTCGAACTTCGCCGGATCGAAGGCCATGGCCCAGGCCTGGTCTGTCGGATATGCCTGGCCGGTCAGGTCGTTCACCTCGGGATTGTTCAGGCGCTGGGTCGAGATGGCCCCCATGATGATGGTACCCGGCCTCGCCGCCTTGATCCGGTTCGTCGCATCGGCGAGCTGCTCGTAGGTGTACCCGATCTTCGCTTTCCCTGCCGCATAGTTAGCCGGGTACCCCGGGACCGCCGAGGTGGCAGTGTCCGGCACCGGTTCCCACCTTATGAAGTCCTTGAGGATCAGGTCCGTTCGGGTGTCGTCAAGAATACCGATAACGTCATCGATACTCCGCCCGATCACCACGCCGTCAGAGATCCTGTCGTACACGATCGCGACCCTGATCTTCGACATCGCGAGCCTCGCCTGATCAGCCGACGTGAGGGTGCCGTTCCCGGGAGGCGTGACCTGGGTGGCCCTGGTCGTATACGGCGCAGAGGTAGGGGTAACGCCCGGCGGCACGGCACGCCGAAAGCATCCGCCGAACGAGGAAAGGACGAGGAGGAATACGAGGAGAACCATACCAATTTTCAGGGTTTTCCCGTTCATACCGACCCACTGTGATCTTCTAAGATGAAAAAATACGCGGTCCGCGAATGGAAGGGGTGATTGCCGTCATCCCTTTTTCTGTGCGAGGTCCTGTATGGTCCCGAACGTATCGAACTCCGGGGCAAGACTGTCGTACACGTTGTACCTGCCATAGGACAGCCTTGCCGAGTTCATCGGGAACGTGCCACCGTGGACCGGGAACGCGAATATCATCCCTTTCCCGGGGAAGAAGCTGTCAGCGCTCGTGAGGAAGGCGTCCTGCTGCGCCGGGGTGAGGGACTGGGAAAACACCCCCATCGGGGCCGAGGCGCTCCCGCTCCAGTCGATGAACACGAGGACGGGTTTGTTCCCGATGGCTCCCGTTATCTGGCTCCGGATGGAGTCCCAGTTCCCGCTGTTCAGGCCGCCCGACACCTCGCCCGCGGGCGTCGCCACGGTGACGAAGTCCATGTCCGGCGGGGAATAGGGCAGCTGGGCGAAGGTCCACCACGTGCCGACGTAGACGTGCTTGTGATACTTCATCTCCCCGTACGCATGGATATCGTCCACGACCTTCGACGAGGCCTCGAAGGCGGTTTTTACCGCGGGGTGGGCAGGGTTCCCTGTCTGCTGGGCGATGAAGCTCGCCTGGGCATAGAGCATGTCGATCCATATCCCGTCCGCCCCGAGATCGATCTGCTTCTCTGCCCAGCTCTCGAGCAGCTCCTGATAGCCGGTATTGGTTATATCGGGGAAATAAGCGGGGGCTGCCGTGACATCATATCCCGAGGGGCACTGGACCCCGGAACCGACCCACCCGAGGAACTTTGCCGCCGTGCACTGGCCATCCTCCTTCGTGTACTTCGGAAGGGATGAGGATGGGTCGAGAGCCATCGCCCATGTCCCGTCCTGGGAGATGGCCTCGCCGGTCTCGTCGTTGAACTCCAGCCGGTTCAGTCGCTGGGCCGCGACGGCACCGATGAAGATCACCCCGGGCTCCGCGGCCTTGATCTGCCGGATCGCGTCCCCGAGCTGCGAGTACGTGTACCCGATGTCGGCCTTCCCGCTCACATAGCTCGCAGGGTACCCGGTCATCGATGCCCCGGGGGATGCGGGGACCGCCTCCCATCTGAAGAACCCCCGGAAGATCAGGTCGGTGCGGGTCTCCTGGAAGATCCTGATCACGTCCGCCATGTTCCTCCCGATCACCGCACCGTCGGTCACCCGTTCATATACCACCGCGACCTTCACCCGGGAAAGGCTCCCCGCGGATGCCGTCGCCCCAGGAGTCGTCGGCGCATAGTCCGGCACCACGGTCCCCGCAGAGGTCGGCGCGGACGTCATTGCCGATGTCGTCGTCGGGACAGTCTGCTGACCCTCCAGCCTCCGAAGGCACCCCGAGGCCGCGATGAATAGGATCAACAGGACAATACCGATTTTCCAGGCTTTCACACACCACGTTCCGGTCATTTTCCCCTCCAGGCGAGCATCCCCAGCGTCCCGGGCAGCCCCTTCAGGCCGCCCTGTGATAATGCGGTCATCTTCGCATAGGCATTCCGGTCAAAGCGCGAGAGGTACAGGAATGCATTCGAGAGGAGGTACTTCCGGTAGATAAAGAAGTAGTCCCGGGACCGCATCCACCGGTCCTGGTACCGGGAGAGGAAGCCCGAAGAGAAGTCCCCCTTTTCGAGTGCGTCGGCGCATACCCCGCCGGCGATCTTCCCGCCATGGATGGCGTGGTGGATCCCGCCGGCGGAGATGGGGTCGACCATCCCGGCGGCGTCCCCGACCGCGAGTGCCCGTTCACCGAAGATCTTCCCTGCCGGGGCGACCGGGATGGTTGCGGTCGCGAGGGTGAGGATCTTCCGGTCCTTCAGCCGGTCCCGGGTGAGCGGGTGTTCCCGGATGAGATAGTTCAGCGGGTCCATGATATTCTTCCCGGACCGGCTCGCCAGGCAGCCGACCCCGACGTTCACCGTGTCCTTCTTCGGGAAGACCCAGCCGTACCCCCACGAGGCGATCCGGTCCCCGTAGTAGAACTCGAACCGGTCGAGGGGGTTCCCCTCCCACTCCATCTCGCAGACCGCCGATATGCAGGTGTTCCCGGTATCGGGCCGGAACCCGAACCCGAACTTCCGGTGGGCGAAACTGTTCGGGCCGTCGGCGAAGACCACGAGCTTCGACGAGATCTCCGTGTCCCCTGCGTCGAGGGTCACCCCGTCGCTCCCGACGGTCACGTCCTTCACGAGGGTCCGGGTGAGCATCCGGGCACCTCTCTCAACGGCCCGGTCCGCGAGGGCCCGGTCGAACACCTTCCGCAGCACCGTGACCGCGTTTTCGAGCGGGCTCCCCGCGACCCCCCAGGGAAAGTAGTGGTCCTGGCCGGTGATCTCCTTCTCCACGACCCCGGGGTCGAGTCCCATGTCCCCGATGATCGAGCCCGGCATCGCCCCGGCGCAGACGTTGGAGAACCCCGGGTACTCGTCCTTCTCGAGAAGGAGGACATCGAAGCCCCGATGAGCGATCGTCCGTGCGGCCGTGGAGCCGGCAGGGCCTGCCCCGATGACCGCCACGTCGGACCTCATCCTTTGCATAACCTTGCTTGGTCGCCGGCCCTCATTTAACCTTTTCATACGGAAAGGGGCATGCAGGGCCGCCTTCTGTCCGATACGGCCCCTGCGGACCGGGAACAACCCGGGAGGGCGGGATTTCGCAGGGAGCCGCGAATCGTGCGGGGTACCCTGCCGTGCATAATTCGCAGTTAATATGAGCGTTCACACTGAATCGATAGTACTGGTCCACCCGGATCCCGGGATCCGGTGGAGGGAAGAATGGACAGAAAGGACGTCGCCATCATCGTCGGGTTGTTTTCCGTCTCCTTCCTGATCCGGTATCTCGGGGTGGCGAACACCTGCATGTACCCCGACGAGTGGATCTACTACACCGACATGCACCGGATCCTCTCGGTCAGTTTCGCCCCGATCCGGCCGGACATCTTCAACTACACCTCGCCGTTCTTCTCGTACATCGGGGCGGCCTCGACTCCCATCTTCGGGAACGACCTCGACACCGTCCGGGTCCTCTCGGTCTTCTTCGGGAGCCTGACCGTCCCGTTCCTGTACCTCTTCGGGAAGGAGATGTACGACCGGAAGGTTGGGTTCCTCGCGGCGGTGCTCCTCGCCTTCTCGGCGTACCACAGCCTGTACAGCCGCATCATCATGCTCGAGGCTTTCTCGATCTTCTTCATCACGGCGTTCCTCTACTTCTTCTGGCGGATGCAGCGGCAGGGGGAGGAGAGAGGACTCCTGTACCCGGTCCTTGCCGGGGCGATGATGGGGCTTGCCGTGGACGCGAAGTACATCTCCCTCTTCCTCGTCCCTGCGGTCGCCGGGTATGTCCTCTGGACGACAAAATTCGACATAAAAGCCCTGTTCGAGCGACGGATCGTCGTGATGTTCGTCTCGGCCTTCATCTTCGTCCTCCCCCTCCTCATCTGCCTCTTTTCAACGGGGGTGGGGTTCCACGGCCTCCTGTACTATTCCATGGAGAAGTACGAGAAGCCCGGCGCCCAGAGCCGGCTCTCCTCGCTCCCGATCAACGAGATCGTGCAGAGAGGCACGGACACCATCACGGGGGTCTTTGCCTGGGGATCGGACAAGCTGATCCCGCCCGCCGAAATTGCCTTCAACGTCGCTGTCGTGCTCCTCATCCTCATTACCATCATCTGGTACCTGTTCAGGGTCGCCCGGAGGGAGCGGGAGGCGACCTTCCTCGTCATCTCGGTCGCCATCCTCCACGTGCTCCTCTTCGTGGTCTCCCCGTACAAGCACTACTACAACTACACGCTCCCGTTCTACTACCTCATGATCGCGTTCTTCGTCCTGCAGACCGTCAGGAAGAAAGGATGGATCCGGGACCCGGTAGCCCTTTGCATCGCGGTGCTCGCCCTGATCGTGATCGCCGCGACCCTCTTTACCGGCATCACCTCCCCGATGTGGGACCGCGGGGAGTACTCGGGCGTCGACGATATCGTCGGATACCTGAAGAACGACGCGTACTCCTCGGGGCTGCATGACTCGATCCTCATCGGGACGACCTTCCGGGAGGTGGTTGCCGAGTACTCGGTGCGCAACCATGACTTCAGCGCAGCGAGCACCCGCATCATCGAGCTCACGGGCCCCTTCGAGAAGAACAAGTACAAGACTGACCTCGACAAGATCGACCAGTACCAGCCGAACTACCTGATCTTCACCGAGCTGTCCTACAGCAGGTTCTATTTTAGCAAGGAGGTCCAGGCCCGCCTGCTCACGGATTACCGCATCATCCGGGACTACAAGGAGTATTTCCTCGAGTACATCGTCCTGAAACGGGTGACCCCGGTGGCGAGGAACGAGTCGGCGGTCTATGAACCGGGCCAGGGGGGGAAGATCAACGCCGAGCTGTTCCGGGAGAGCATCCCGGGCGAGATGAAGGTCGGGACCCCGTACCCGGCGAGGATCGAGATCAGGAACACCGGCTCGGTGCGGACGACGTACTACCTTGCGCTCGGGAGCGACAAGTTCGTGATCTTCACGGATAAGCCGGTCCGGTCCATGATCACCCTCGACCCGGGCGAGACCGGCACCCTCGTGTACAACCTCGTCCCCTACCGGGCGTACACGGAAGAGCTCCCGGTGGAGGCGGAGATTTACACCATTCCGGAGAACGTCACGCCGGAGCAGGCCGAGGATCCCCAGGCCGAGAACTGGGCACGGCAGAAGATGGACCTCGTGGTCGGTTCGGTCTACCGGATCACGCTCTGATCCCGTTTTTCACGGGCGTTCCCGGCCTGACCCTGCGGGCCCGACGGGGGGTGAATTGCCCGGTCGGACCAGGTTCCTCCACCAGCCCCGCCCCTGGATCACCGTGCGAACCGCGATGACGAGGCCGAGCAGGACGAGGCCCACCGCGAGGACCCTTGCCTCGGCTATTCCGAAGAGATCCGGGATGTATGGAACAAAGAGGGGAATCCCGACGTGTTGCGTGGAGAGCGGCCAGACGAGGAAGTACCTGGTCGTGTGGGTGAGGCCGTCCTCGAGGAGGTGGGACCCGTACCCAAGGGCACAGCAGAGCGCGACATACCGGGATCTGAGGTGAAACGGGGTCGCGAGAAGGGTGGCAACGAGGGTGAAAACAACGAGGCCGGCGAGGTTATGGAGCGCCACCTGGTCCGGGACCAGGGCCATGAAGGGGATGACGATCCAGCCCCGTGCAGCGGCCTCGAAGAGCGGCCAGGTGATGTCGGGAAAGAGGCTTGCCCCCATGACGATGAGGATATACGCCCTCTCGCGGGGGATACCCCGCAGGGTGAGGACGAGCCCGACGACGAGGGCAAGTGCGCCGGTGTAAAACAGGTGCTCGATGATCATCCGTGGATTCAAAGGTAGGCGCCCCGCGGGCATAAGCGTGCAGGGCCGGGGGTGGGGCCCTGCCCGGGTGCGGTTCGCTACCTATTTACGTTTCCGTTCTCCAATGACACCCATGGAATGTTACGCATGCCACCGCGCATGCCCGTCGGGGGCCATCATCCTCGCGGAGTCGGACACCTGCACCCGGCTCCTCGGGGGTGGGGCTCCCCTCTCCATCGACCCCGACGCCTGCACCGACTGCGGCGCATGCGATAAGGTCTGCCTGCTGGGCGACCCTGCCCGGTCGGCCGAGAGCTGCTCCTTCTGTCTCGTCTGCAGCGGCAGGTCGCGGTGCATCGTCCCCGGCGAGGAACGGGCGACCCTCGGGAACGCCCTCGCCTCCGTTGCCCGCCTGGTCGCGCTTCTCCCGAGGTATTTCTCCTGAAACCGGCCACCGGGCGGCATTTCGAAAGCTATTTGCCGCAACTTGGTGAGACTGAGGTACGACTCCAGGGGGTTGACTGCACGAGGGTACTCGTCATAGGGCTCGACGGAGCCAACATCGACCTGATCCGGCAGTGGTCGCAGGAGGGGAAGCTCCCGGCCTTCCGGAAACTCCTCGACGGGGGTTGCCATGGCCCCCTCGAAAGCGTGATACCGACCATCACCATCCCCGCCTGGAACTGCATGACGAGCGGGAAGAACTCGGGAAAAACCGGGGTCTTTTCCTTCATCCAGAAGGCGTACGGGACCTACGACTTCCGGGTATACCAGATGCTCAACCGGAAGGAGGAATCGGTCTGGGATATCCTCTCCGACGCCGGGAAGGAGGTGTTCGTCTTCAATGCCCCGAACGTCCTCTATGCCTACCCCATCAACGGCTGGCTCGTCTCGGGGGTCATCTGCCTCTCGGACGACAAGCTGACCTGGCCGCCGGACCTCAGGAAAGAGCTCGAGGGGCTCGGGTACAAGCGGG
This sequence comes from Methanomicrobiales archaeon, assembly GCA_035506435.1. Lineage (GTDB taxonomy): Archaea > Halobacteriota > Methanomicrobia > Methanomicrobiales > JACTUA01 > JACTUA01. Next base: position 15,397 of record DATJPK010000095.1, on the reverse strand, counting down.
ACATCGGCGATATCCAGACCCTCTGGTCCATGAACGACGCGGAGCTCCAGGCTATCCACCGGGGGATCACCGACAGCCAGTGCCAGGTCCTCCTCCACTTCCTCGAAAAGAAGTGGGACTTCGGGTTCTTTGTCCTCACCGAGCTCGACCGGATCCAGCATGCCTTCTGGAACCAGAAGGACGTGCTCCTCGCCTCGTACCAGAACATCGACCGGAACCTCGGCCTCGTCCTCGATAAGATCGGGGACGATACCACCGTCTTCATGTTCTCGGACCATGGTTTTGGGCCGAACGAGCGGACCTTCCTTGTGAACGAGTGGCTCGCGAACAGGGGCCTCCTGAAGACGAGGCAGATCCTCACCGTGAAGGCCGCAAAAACCCTCCTGCGGATCCAGAAATGGCCCGCCGTGGTGAGCGTGCTCCGGACGCTCTGGAGGCAGTTCTCCTTCATGCGGCCCCTCTACCTGAAACTCGCGAGGGACACCTCGAGGACGCCCATCCAGTGGGACCAGACGAAGGCCTACAGCTATGCCACCTTCGGCACGATCTACCTGAACGTCGCGGGGAGGGAGCCGCTGGGGATCGTGAAACCGGAGGACTACGAGCGGGTGAGGACCGAGATCATCGAGGGGCTGAAGGAGGTGCCGGCCAAGGCCTACCGGTGCGAGGAGCTGTACCACGGGGACTTCATGGCCTCGGCACCGGACATCGTCGTCGAGATCGACGATTACGTGCACTCCGTGAGCGGGGTCGTCGGGTACGGGAAGATATTCAGGGAGCGGTTCGGCGGCCACCATGACCGGCACAACGGGACCTTCATCGCCTGGGGCCCGGGGATCAGGAAGGGGGCCACCGTCCAGGCGAAGATGTTCGACGTCGTCCCGACCCTCCTCCACTTCTTCGACCTCCCGCTCGGGAGGGACCTCGACGGGAGGGTGCTTCGCGAAATCTTCGACGGGAATGTTGCGGCGCGGGAGACCCGGTTCATGGAGTCCGCCGAGAGTGAACGGGTCCGGAAGAGGGTCCGGGACCTCAAGGCCCGGGGAATCATTTAGATCCGGCCTTTTTTCCTTTCCTTTCCTTCCCTTCCTGCGGGCTCCCTATCTGATCCTGCCCGACAGGTTGCTGTAGATCATCCGGATCGAGTGGACCTCCTCCCGGTCGAAGCTCCCGGTGAGGTACATCAGGACGGCGTAGATCCCGAGGAAGCACACGGCAAAGGAGAGGAGGAACAGGATACCCGCCCGCTGGAGCCCGAGCGCGAGCGAGAGCCCGTACACGACCGCGAGGGAGAGGAACGCGAGGGCGAGGGTCTTCAGGTAGTTCGCCGAGAAGGGGTGGATCCGCTCGAACCGGTAGATCTGGATGGACTTGATTACATTCACGGAGAGGAGGGACAGGGTCGCCGCGATGGCCGCCCCGACCATCCCGATCGTGGGGATGAGGAGCAGGTTTGCCCCGACGTATATGACCGCCGCGACGAAGTTATCGAGGAGGACGAGCCTCGGCTTCCCGAGCACGATGAGCGTGGGGGCGTTCGGCCCGGCTATCACGTTTGCGAGGATGCCGACCGAGAGGACCTGCAGCGTGAGGGCCACCTCCGGCGTTCCATAGGCGGCGCCGAAGAGGATGCCGACCACCGCCCCGGGGAAGAGGAAGGCAACGAGGAAGAAGGGGATGGTCGCGAGGAAGATCCACTTGGTCAGGAGGACGTAGTTCCGCCGGATCTCCTCGATCCGGTTCGCCGCGTACAGCTGGGCCGCGACGGGGACGTAGATGAAGGAGAGGGACACGATGAAGATGTTCAGGAACTGGGTGATCGGGCGGGCCGCGTTGTAGAGCCCGACGACAGTCGCCGTGGTGAAATACCCGAGGATGAGGGTATCCAGGTAGAAGATGATGGTGTTCAGGATATTCGTCGTCCAGAGCGGGAGAGAGAACCGGATGATCTCCCGTGCCATCGGCTCCGCCTCCGCTGCCGTCACCCGGGAAAGCCTCCGCATCGCGGGCACGGCGAAGAGAACTGCCGCGGCTGCCGTGCCGAGGACATAGGCCCAGATCACGGGAAGGAGGCCGTACCCGAGGAGGATCACGACCGCGACGGCAAAGACCCGGAGCACCGAGGCGAGCGTGTCACGGAAGAGGACCTTTTCCTCCATCCTCCCGTACCCGATGAAGATGGCCGCGAAGATCTCGGTCATGACCCCGAAGGGGATGGCGAGGGCAAACACCTGGAAGACCGACGATGACTGCAGGTGGAAAACCGAGGCAAAGGGACCGGAGAGGGCAAGGAACAGGACGAAGAACGCGATGCCCGCGGCAAGGGAGAGGCGGAGGGAGGAGGAGACGACCCCCGCGATCTTCTTCTCGTCTGCAGCCCCGCGGAAGAAGGCGATGTACCGGGGGGCTCCCGCGTTCAGCCCGAGGCCGGCCACCATGATGAAGAAGGAGAGGAGCACGTAGCCGATGTTGAAGACCCCGTAGTCCGCCTCCGAGGTGCCCCTCGCGATGATGACCCGGATCGCGAACTCGAGGAGGAGGAAGACGATCATCCCGATGAACGCGATGACCGTGCCCCTCGCGGTCCTTTTCAGGGACTCGCCGACGATCTCCCCGGTCGTCCCGCCGGCAGGAGCCGGAACGGCCGGCTCTCCCGCGATGCTCCCCTCTCCCACGATCTCACCCCCTCCGGTACGCCGTGCGGCTGCGGTCCCCCGGGGACCGGGTCACCCGATCCCGAGGACGTCCTTCAGCCGTGCCGAGACGCTCCGGAAGAACCCCATGTTCCTCCGGTAGAGCCCGGTGACGAACCGGCTCCCCTCCGGCGTTTCCTCTTCCTTCCGGACCCAGGCCGTGATGACGAGGGCAGGGATGAAGAGGAGGCCGAAGAAGAGGATGGCGAAGTCGGTCTCGATGTGGTTCATGCTCGCGATCCGGCCCGCAATGAAAAACTGGAAGGAGTAGCAGGCGACGAGGGCCGGGATGTTCCAGAGCGAGGGCAGCCTCCGCGGGAGCCATGCGAGGATCCCCACGAGGAGGAGCCCGCCGACGAGGTAGATGATCTGCGAGACGAAGAGGAGCGGCGCAAGCCCGAGGTTGTTCATCACCTCGACGACGCGCCCGAAGGCCGCCTCCTTCACGTCCCCGATGATGATGGTGTCATAGGACTGGCCGGCGATCGGGACGATGGTCGGCGGGGCATGGAAGTTCGTGAGGGTGTTGTCCACCCGGACGAAGTCCCCCACCTGTGCCGGGTCGGTGGAGAAGATGAGCTTCCGTTCCTTGGTCACCTGCCCGTTCGAGTTCTTCACGCTGTAAATCGGGTCCTCGATCAGGATCATGTGGTAGGGCGCGGTCTTCGTGATCAGGAGATCCTGGATATCGGAGGGGAGCGATGCCACGTCCACCGTCTGGACCTCCTTCACGATCCCGGATTCGCCGGAGTTCACCGCGATCACGTAGGGCACGAGCAGGAGCAGGTACGCGGCCACGAGGAGGACGGCCCACCGGCCGGACTGCCGGGGCTTCCTCTTCCGCTCCCACATGAGGACGTCCCCGAAGTCGCCCCCGGCCGCCCGCCTTTTCGGCGAGGGCTCCACCTGCGAGTACCGGTCGCCCGGGTTCGTCATGGCTTTTCCTCCCGGTTCTCCCGTTCCAGCCGGTAACCCGTCCCGAGGAAGATGGCGTACCCGACCACGAGGAAGACGACCGCGTAGACCATGTAGAGCAGGTAGGTTCTCGAAACCGGGATGAGGGACCCCGGCTGGCTGATCTTCAGGATGTAGAGGTTCGACTGCGAGAAGTGGTTCCCTGCCACGTCATCGTAGTTGAGCTGGATATAAAGGCCGTAATCGGCCGGCGGAGTATCGGGGCCCACGAGCACCCCGAATGAGGTGGTCTCGGAGTTGGTCGGCCCCGGCTGGATGATCCCGATGTAGTTCTGGTTCTGGGTGAGTATCTTCTCGCCGCCGAAGATGGTGATCCGGACGTTTTTCACCGTGTTCGTACCGGCATTTGCGATCTGGACCATGAGGAGCCCCTCGGTGCCGGGGGTCAGGGTCGTCGGGTCGAGCCTCACGTCCTGGATGTAGATCTGGGACTGCTCCTCCACGTTCACCCCGAACATCCCATGCTGGGTCTGCAGCCGGTTCGCGCTGTCCCGGTACTCGAGGGTGAAGTTGAAGTTGTAGAGCCGGCTCACGGCCTGCTTGTCCACCTGGAGGGAGAAGTTCGTCTCTCCGGTCTCGTCAGGCTCGAGGAGCGGGATGTACTGCTCGGTGGAGGTCCCGATGGCCGAGAAGGGACGCTCCGCGTCGAGGACAGCCCGGATCTGGGTGAGCTTCGTGTTCCCGATGTTCTTCAGGGTGACGCCGACTGTGAACTGGTCTCCCGGGCGGACATGCTCGGGGCTCGTCGTGACGCTCACGGTATTGATCTTGAGCATCTCGGGGTTTTCGACGACCTTGATCCCGATGAAGAGGTTCTCCTCGTGGATCTCGGTATTTCCCTTGTCCGCAGCCCAGATCACGGTCATGTTCAGGTAATAGATACCCTTGGGGGTGCTGTCCCTGACATTGACGGTGTACGTGACGGAAAAGCTGTCGTGGGGCATGATCAGGCTGCCCCCGAACTTCCCCAGCCCGCCGACCACCTGGAGGGGAGACTGGTCCGGGTTCACGACGGTCGAGACGGAGTACGCTGCCCTCGAGTCGTCGATGTTCTGCAGGGTGATGGTGATCTCCCTCACGTCCGATGGGCCCACCTCGGTCGGGGTGACCCCGGTGATCTCGAACTGCCGGTAGTCCGTCACCGGGGCGGCGGTCCCCGGGACGACGTTCACGGGGATATTCACCGGGATGTTCCCGCTCGCCGGGTAGGGGACAAAGGAGATGAGAACAAGGAGGAACACGATGGAGAGGATGCTCTTGTGCATGGTATCACCCACTTATTTTCATGTTATTATAATAATCTTGCGTTCTATCTCCCGCCTGAAGGGTCGGCGGCGGTGGCGTTTCCTGAGCAGTTCGCCATTTCCCGGACCCGGATTCCCGGCCGTGGAGGAGAGGGCCGGGACCCCCCGCAGGTTCGTCGCCTCACCCACGGGCTTTATTGCAGGGTGCGCCAAGCTACCCGGGATGGGCCGCCTGAAATTCCCCTCCCCCGGCCATGACATCTTCAGGACGCGGTCCATCGCCGACCTTATCGAGCGGTCGAAGGGGGAGCATGCCTTAAAAAAGGTCCTCGGCCCCTTCGAGCTCGTCATGCTCGGGGTCGGGGCGATCGTGGGCACCGGGATCTTCGTGATCACCGGGGTCGCGGCCGCAGACTACTCGGGCCCGGCCCTCGTGGTCTCCTTTGCCATCGCCGGCTCGGCCTGCGTCTTTGCCGCGCTCTGCTATGCCGAGTTCGCAACGATGGTCCCGATCGCCGGGAGCGCGTACACCTACAGCTATGCCTCCCTCGGGGAGATCTGGGCCTGGATCATCGGCTGGGACCTGATACTCGAGTACTCGGTGTCCATCGCCGCCGTGGCCATCGGGTGGTCGGGCTACCTGGTGAACCTTCTCGCCGGTACGGGCATCACCTTCCCCGCGGCATTCGCAAACGCCCCCGGGGCGGGCGGGATCGTGAACCTCCCGGCAATCCTGATCATCGGGATCATCACCGGGCTCCTCATCCTCGGGGTGCGGGAGAGTGCCCGGGTGAACAATGCCATCGTGCTCGTGAAGCTCTCGGTCATCGCCCTCTTCATCTGGCTCGGCGTGAGCCACGTGAGCCCCGCGAACTGGTCCCCCTTCCTCCCGTACGGCTGGGGCGGGGTCATCACCGGGGCCGCCATCGTCTTCTTCGCTTACATCGGCTTCGACGCGGTCTCGACCGCGGCGGAGGAAGTCCGGGACCCCCAGAAGAACCTCCCGATCGGGATCATCGGGTCGCTCATCATCTGCACCGCGCTCTACATCATCGTCTCGGCGATCCTTACGGGCATGGTCCCGTACCTCGAGTTCAGGGACACGAGCGCCCCGGTCGCCTATGCCCTCTCCCGGATCGGGATCACCTGGGGGTCGGCCCTCGTCTCGGTCGGGGCAATCTGCGGCATCACCTCGGTCATCCTCGTGCTCCTCTACGGCCAGACCCGCATCTTTTTTGCCATGGCACGCGACGGCCTCCTCCCCTGCACCTTCGGCACCGTGCACCCGGTCCTCCGGACCCCGGTGAAGGTGACCCTCCTCGTGGGAGCTGCCACCGCCACCATCGCATCCCTCCTCCCCCTCACCGCGGTCGCCGAGCTCGTGAATATCGGCACCCTTGCCGCTTTTATCATCGTCGCAGCCGGGGTGCTCGTTCTCAGGAGGACCCGCCCCGAGCTTGAACGGCCGTTCCGCACCCCCCTCGTGCCGCTCGTCCCCGTGCTCTGCATCGTCGCCTGTTTTGGGCTCATCCTCGCCCTCCCGACCATTACCCACCTCCGGTTCATCGTCTGGCTCGCCATCGGGCTTTGCATCTACTACTTCTACGGGATGAAGAACGCAAGGGCGACGACGGGGAGCGCCCTCGATGCCTGCGGCGGGAACGCGGGCCGCGGGCAGGAGCCGGATACTGGGAAATGAGGGAAGAACGGCCCGGGATCGTATTATCACCCATGAAATGAGTACCTCGTACCATGGAAGATACCCCCGGGACCGGAGAAAGCCCGGGCCAGGCCCCGCCGGCCGAGCCAGCTCCCCCTGCCCCCCCGGCTCCCGTGGACCGGACCCGGTGGGCGATCATCGCCTTCTTCGTCGTAATCGCGGTCATCGTTGCTGCGACCGCCCTTCCCGGGCTCATTTCCCCGCGATCAGCAGGATCCGTTCACCCGGTCCAGACGACCATCCCGGCAACGACCATCGTGCCCCCGGCCCACCGGACCCCGAGGCTGACCCCGGTCGTGTCCCCCGGGGTAACCTCTTCGGTCACACCAACGGTCACCGCCGCACCGACCTACAGCGGCCCGCCGGATTTCTCGATCACCATCACCCCACAGCAGATCTCGGCCCACCAGGGAGATACCGTGGTGTACCACATGACAATCCAGGGAGAGAACGGCTTCTCCGGGCAGATCCACATGGTAGTGACCGCCAGTTTCTTTATCTTCAGCCAGACGCAGGACCTCGGGTACCAGGGGCCGCCGTACCCGAAGACCATCGATTATCCCTTCGTGGTCCCGAACACGATCCCGCCGGGGGCCACCGTGAACGGGGTAGTAACATCGACAGGCGACGGGATCACCCACGAGGACCACCTCACGCTCACCGTGCAGTGACCCCGTGAAGGCGGGGCCGGGATACATCCGGTTACCGGTGCGAGAGCTTCCGGAGGCCGATTGCGAACCCGGTTGCGAGGAACGGGAGAACCGGGGAGATCGGCTCGGGTGCCGGCAGAGAAGAAGATGAGCCCGGCCCGGCCTTCGCCTCCCTTCTCTCGGCAGCATCGAGGCCCTTCCTGAGGGTATCCTCCCTGTCCCCGGGCCGCCCCAGCTTCCCGAAGACCAGGGCCTCGTAGAAGTACGCGTCCACGAAGTCCGGGTCGACGGCCGTCGCGTTTTCGAAGGCGAGCAATGCGTCGGGATAGCGGCCGACCTGGAAGTATGCATCGCCGGTGTAGTACCATGCATTGAGGAGGGACCCGTTGTAGGACAAGGCCTTCCCGTACGCCAGGATTGCATCCGTATACCGTTGCTGGTTTGTCAGGACGAATCCCTGCTCGAACCAGTTCTCAGCCATGCGATCCCTGTCGGCCGGCGAGATGTTCGGGAGAACCGGGAGTCCGTTGCCCGTGGCCCCACCTGCGCCGACCGGCGGCAGGAGGGTATCATTTCCGGCGAAAGGTACCACGACCGCCGCAGGCGCCGCCACGGGTACGAGGAGGAGGACAAACACAGCGACCGCGAGGAACCTGGTCCCCATCTCAGGAAGGGTACCCTGCCGGCCGTATATAGGCATGGCCTGCCCTTCAGGTCCGCTTGAAAAGGGCGTCGAGGGCTGCCCGGGAGAAGGAGACCATCGTCGGGCGGCCGTGGGGGCAGGTCCAGGGGCTCCTCGTGAGCCGGAGCTGGGCGACCAGCCGCCGGCACTGCTCCGGGGTGCAGGCCGTCCCTGCCTTGATGGCTCCCTTGCAGGCGATGGACCGGGTGATCTGCTCGGCGGTGTCCTCCGGGGTGTCCGCCTCCCGGGAGAAGATGTCCCCGAGGAGGTCGCCGATGGCAGAGGCATCGTCCAGCCGCCCGAGGACCGACGGGATGCCCCGGACGAGGAAGGCGTCCTTCCCGAACTCCTCGACGAGGAAACCCCGCTCGCCGAGGAGGCCGGTGATCCCCCGGAGGATAGCCGCCTCCCGCGGCGGCTCGTGGAGCACCACGGGGGCGATCAGCTCCTGCGAGACGCGCCGTGAGTCTCTCCGGTCTGTCACCTGCTCGTAGAGCACCCGCTCGTGGGCCGCGTGCTGGTCGATGAGGACCAGGTCGTCCCCGGGTGTCCGGGCGAGGATGTAGGTCCCCGCGACCTGCCCGATGACCTCGAGCTCAGGGACTGTGCTCTCCACCGCCGGGATCCCGGTCGGGAGCTCGGACTGCCGGAGCCGAAGGTCTGTCAGCCTTGCGATCTCGCGTGAGGGCGGTTCCCCGGCAACGGTGGACGCCGAAGCTGCCCCGGGCATCCGGGCGGGCGGTGCAGCTCTCGGCACGGCGGGCGGAGTGTCCCGGACCGGCGGGGCCAGGTCCAGGCCTTCCAGGCCTTTCCGGACGGCCTCTTCCACCGTCTCGAGGATCTCCGGCTCTTTCCCGATACGGACGTGCCGTTTAGCGGGATGGACGTTCACGTCCACCCGGGAGGGGTCGATCATGAGATCGAGGAAGGCTACCGGGTAGGTATGGGACGGGAGCAGGGTCCCGTACCCCCTCCGGATGGCCCTCAGGATCTGCCGGGAGAAGACCGGCCTGCCGTTGATCGAGACCTGGACCCTTGAAGGGGTCTTTCGGGGTGAAAACGGGGTCGAGACATACCCGGTGATCCTGACTCCGGGGCTTTCGACGGAGACGGGGACGAGCTCGCCAGCCACTTCGTCGCCGAAGAGGTCTCGGATGGCCTCGAGGAGGCCGGGCGCCCGCCCCGTCGCGAGGCGCTCCCTGCCGTTGTGGACGAGCCGGAAGGCAACCTGCGGGTGGGCGAGTGCGAGCGCCTCGACGGCCCCCGCGAGCTGGGCGAGCTCGGTCGGGAGGGACTTGAGGAACTTCTGCCGGGCCGGGGTATTGAAGAAGAGCTCCCCGACCACCACCGTCGTCCCGGGCGGGGCTCCCGTGTCGGAGACCCCGGTCACCTCCCCGGCCCTCGCGGTGACCCGGGTGCCGGTGTCGCAGCCCCGGCCCCGGCACCGGGTGACGAGGGTGACCTGCGACACGGCCGCGATGCTCGCGAGGGCCTCGCCCCGGAAGCCGAGGGAGAGGCTCCTCCCGAGGTCCGAGAGGGCCCGGATCTTGCTTGTCGCATGGGGGAGGAACGCGAGCCGGGCATCGGCCGGGTTCATCCCGATCCCGTCGTCGGTTACGCTGATCCGGGTGATCCGATCGGAGTCGGAGCTCACCTCGACAAGGACCCGGGTCGACCCGGCATCGACCGAATTTTCCACGAGCTCCTTCACCACCGAGGCGGGCCGCTCCACAACCTCCCCGGCGGCGATCTTCACCGCCTCCGCCGGGTCGAGGAGGTGGATAGTGGGAACCCCCTCGTCAGCTGCCATCCGGCTTCTCCTCCCTTCCTCCCCCTTCCCGGGCCCGCTTCTGGAGGGCATAGAGGGCCTCGAGCGCCTGGATGGGGGTCATCCCGTCGGGCTTCAGGTCGAGGAGTTCCTGCACTGCCGGGTGTTCACGGTCATCCTCCTCCGGCGCATCCACGAAGAGCACCTGCGTGTACCGCTTCGGCCGGCCTCCCCTGCCGTTCTCCCCCTTCTGGACCGAGATGAGGATCTCGGCGGCCCGGTCGGTGACCTTCCTCGGGACCCCCGCCTTTCGGGCGACATGGATCCCGTAACTCCGGTCGGTCGCCCCCGGGACAAGCCTTCTCAGGAACACCACCTCCTTCCCTGTCTCCTTCACGGTGAAATGGTAGTTCCTCACCCGTTTCAGCTCGGCCTCGACCCCGACGATCTCGTGGAAGTGGGTGGCAAAGAGCGTCCTCGGGCCGGGCGCCGCCTTCCCGTGGAGGAACTCGAGCACCGACCGGGCGATGGAGTACCCGTCGAGGGTCCCGGTCCCCTTCCCGATCTCATCGAGGATCACGAGGCTTCTTTCGGTCATGCTGTTCAGGATGTTCGCGAGCTCGACCATCTCCACCATGAAGGTCGACTGGCCGCTCGCGAGGTCGTCGAAGGCCCCGACCCGGGTGAAGACCCGGTCGATGATGCCCACCGTCGCGTGTGCCGCAGGAACGAACGAGCCGGCCTGGGCGAGGATCGCGATCAGGGCGACGCCCCGCATGTAGGTGGACTTCCCCGCCATGTTCGCGCCGGTGATGATCAGGACCTGGTCGCCATTCCCGTCCATCAGGGTATCGTTCGGGACGAACCGCCCGCCGAGGGCCCTCTCGACGACGGGGTGCCTGCCCTCCCGGATCACGAGCCGCAGGCTCTGCTCGGGGACGGGCCGGGTGTAGCCGTTCGCCCGGGCCACCTCTGCGAGGGAGCTTGCTACGTCCAGGTCGGCAAGGCCCCGTGCCGTCGCCTGGAAGCCCGGGATCTCCTTCTCAAGCGAATGGACGAGGCCGGCATAGAGCTGCCCCTCGAGAGCAAGGATCTTTTCATCGGCGGATGAAATCTGGGCCCCCTTCTCGGCAAGCTCTGCCGTGATGAACCGTTCCCCGCCGGCCGTCGTCTGTTTCCGGGTATACCGTTCCGGCACCAGGTGGAGGTTTGGCTTCGTTACCTCGATGTAATATCCGGACACCTGGTTGTAGCCGACCCGGAGCGACCTGATCCCCGTCGCCTCGCGCTCCCTCTGCTGGAGCTCCACCACCCAGTCCTTCGTGTTCCGTGAGAGTGCCCGGAGGCCGTCCAGTTCAGGGGAGAAACCTTCCCGGATGACGTTTCCCTGCCGGGCCAATACCGGGGGATTGTCGGCAATGGCCCGGGCAACGAGGGCCGCGACCTCCGGGAGATCCCGGAGGGCGTCCAGTCCTGCCCCGATGGATGGAGCGACGTGGGACCCCTCCCGTGCGAAGAGGGCCCGGATGCGGGGGACCTGCCCGAGGAGCTCCTTCAGGGCCACGAGGTCGCGGGGACCGGCGCTCCCGCAGGCGACCCTCCCCGCGATCCGCCCGATGTCGGCACATTTCCCGAGGAGATCGCGGAGCTCGCGCCGGGTCCCTGCCTGGCCGATGAAGAACTCCACCGCGTCCAGCCTCGCGTTGATGGCCTCTACCGAGAGGAGCGGGGCTGCCAGCCGGCGGTAGAGCTCCCTCCTCCCCATCCCCGTCTGCGTGGCATCGAGGGTCCCGATGAGGGTCCCCTGCCGGTCCCCGGTGCGGATGTTCCCGAACATCTCGAGGTTCCGGAGAGTAATCGCGTCGAGGAGCATGGTGTCCGATGGCACCCGGACCGAGAGGCCGGTGACATGGCCGAGGGGAGAGTTCATCGTCTCCTTCGCGTACGCGAGTACCGCCCCCGCCGCCCGGACCGCCGCCGGGTACGGGTCGCACCCGTATCCCGCGAGGGTCCCGACCCCGAAATGGTCGGCCAGGGACCGCGACGCACGCTCAGGCCCGAATGCCTCCTCGGGAAGAGGGGTAATGACTATCCCCTCCGATACGAGCAGTTCCTTCAGGGGGCCGGGGAGCGAGGGGGGAACCACCGCTTCTGCTGCACGGTAACGTGCGATCTCTGACCTGAGATCGCCCGGGCCGCCCACGGTGTCGACGACCGAGAGGAAGAACTCGCCCGTTGCCGTGTCGAGGAACGCGAGGCCCGCCTGGCCGGCCTTCTCATCGGGCCAGATCCCCGCAAGGTACCGGGAGCCCGGCTGCCCGGCGGTATCCTCGTCCATCACGGTCCCCGGGGTGACCACCCGGACCACCGCCCGCCTGACAATGCCCCTCGCCTGGGAAGGGTCCTCCACCTGGTCGCAGACGGCGACCCGGTACCCCTTCCCGACGAGCCTCGCGATGTAACCCGGGCCCGCGTCCCGGGGTACGCCGGCAAGGGGGATCCGGTTCCCCGACCGGTCGCGGGAGCGGGAGGTGAGGGCGATGTCCAGCTCCCGGGAAACCAGCTCGGCATCGGCCCCGAAGGTCTCGTAGAAGTCCCCGATATGGAAGAAGAGGATCGCATCGGGGAACCGGTCCTTGAACGACCGGTACTGCTCCATGGCAGGGGTGAGCCGCTGCTCCTCCCCGACGCCGGTATCTCCCTCCCGAGCCATCCCGGAACTTAGTCACTTCGGGATGAGAAAGGATTACCGATCCCGTACTAACCCTGTGCGGCTCCCACCTGGTACTTACCATCCGGAACAGAGACAGTCCCCGGTGTGATTTGTGAACAAACCGAAGGCAATATATTTATACCTTCCGCCCTAGTTCTCCTTGTAGGGACGCGAGGAGCGGAGCCAGTCCCGGTTCCAGCTTACGACCAGTGCCAGGAAGGCCGAGCAGCCCTGCTCGAACCCTCTTCCCAGTGATTCTAATCGATACCCGGCTCTCCCTCGCTCCCCAGGTCTCCCTTTCGGCATGGAGAGGGGGATGTACTCGGTCCGGAAGCAGAATGCCGAACCGGGGTTCAGGCGGGATAAGACATGGTAAAGGCTGGCGGAACGAAAACCGGAAAGGCAAAGGGGAAGGAACAGGCCCTTTCCCGGGTCGGGATGAGGAACCCGAATGCCCTCGCGGAGATCTACCTCCGGAGAAAAATCAACTGGAAGGGAATGAACCACAAGGGGATAAAGGAGGTTCTCGAAATGGCTTTTCAGCGGGATTTCGGGGATCTCTTTGATACATCATCCGGTTCACCCCTCTATGCAAAGTCCATCGGGCCCGGGGCACCCCGGAGGGGACGGTAATGTCCCCGTGCTGTACCTGGGGGCACAAGGGGTCCTGGAAGTATAAGATCGACGACTTCTCGGGCCTCGACCCGGTCCAGGGAGCCTCCATAGACTGCTACTTCATGGCCGCCCTCTGCTCGCTCGCCTGGACCAGTCCCTCGACCCTGAAGAACCCCGATGGCACCGGGACCATCAAGGTCCGGTTCTGGTCCGACCCGAATGACCTGACGAAGTTCAGGAACCTCACCGCGACGGTGAACGATGACCTTCCCGTCGATGACACGACATCGTATACCCTCAGGGGGGCCCGGTCGAATTCCCCCGACGAGGTATGGCCCGCGATCTATGAGAAACTCTATGCAAACTTCCTCGGGATCGGCTGCTGCGACGGCGTGGCAGGAAAACCGGACATCTGCAACCAGATGCCGGACGGGAATCCCCTCTTCTCCCTCTTCCAGCTCACCTCGTGGAAGCAGATCGCGAAATTGTCGACGGGCTACAAGGACGGGGATGCCCTGTTCACCGATTTCAGCAAGAACGTGGTCTCGTCTGGCAAGACGAAGTATCCCACCGTGGCGTGGACGTACAGGGATTTCGATACCTCCGGAACGGCCATTGCCCCCCTCCATTCCTACATAGTCCTCGGGGGTTATTCGCTTCCCGGGGCGAATTACCTCGTACTCCGGAACCCGTCCGGGGCAGTCACCCGGAGCAAGGTCGCGATGGTAGACACGGGGGCCTGGACGTACACCGACACCCAGTATCTCCAGGCCGCGAAGCCGGCGGCGCTCCCCGCTGGCTGGGGCAGCTGGCCGACCATCCAGAGGTCATTCGATCTCTCCATCGGCCTCTTCGCGCTCGAGGCGAATGCGTTCCTGAAGTACTTCGAGGGATACGGGTACATCACCTGAAAAGGGCAGGGCAGATGGACACAGGGAGGGTGAGGATGGGTTCCATGACGCGTGCACGGGAAACGGGGAGATGGCTGGCAGTCCTCGCCCTCTTCCTCCTCCTCGTTGCCCTTCCGGTCGCCTCCCCCGCCCAGGAATGCCGGATCAGCGTGAACACGAGCTTCGACCAGCTGTATCCGGATATCTCCGGTTCCCGTATCGTCTGGCAGGATTCCAACGACAACAACCTCCGGCTCTTCGATCTCTCAACGGGGATCGAGACGGAGCTTACCGCGGGTAGCAACCAGCATACCCTGCCGGTCATCGATGGCCCGCTCGTCGCCTGGCTCGAAAACCCGTTCGCCCCGTACCAGGTAACCCTCCTGAACCTCACCGCGGGGACCACCCGGATCCTCTCGGCCTCGGGGTACTCACCTGATATCAGCGGGGACCGGGTCATCTGGCAGGACTCGGGCGGGACCCCGGGCATCGCCCTGTTCAACTCTGCCGACGGGTCGCAGGGCATGGTAGTAACCGGTCCCTCGGACCAGACCCAGCCCGCGATTTCCGGGGATATGGTCACCTGGGTGAACGGCAGCTCCTCGGAACAGATCTACGGGAAATCCCTTTCCACGGGTGATGAGACCCTCGTCGCCCAAACCTCCTGTTCCAACCCCCCGTGCATCATCGATACCGCCATTTCCGGGAACCGGGTCGCATGGTCCGATTACCGGGACGACTTCGACCGGGACCTCTACTTCACCGATTCCGGGTCCTTGGTCGAAAAACTGGTCGCCGATTACCCGGTAGACCAGACCAGCCCTGCCATCGACGGGGACCGGATCGTGTGGATGAACGGGACGGATCTCTGGCTCGGCGATCTCACCGGTGCAAACCCCTCCGTGCCGATTACGGCAGGCTCAGGGAACTACCGGCCGAAGATCTCCGGCGACCGGATCGTCTGGTACAAGGATGTCGGCGGAAAGAAGGACATCTACCTCGAGACCGTCGGGTCCTCGCTTGCCTGCCCCGGAGCGGCCTATACCGCGAACACCACCTCCGGGCTTTCACCCCTTACCGTCCAGTTCACCGACACATCGACCGGGTCGCCCGGCCACTGGCTCTGGGAATTCGGCGACGGGACCACCTCCACTGACGAGAACCCCGTCCACACCTTCGCCTCCGACGGTTCCTACTCCATAGCCCTCACGGTATCAAGCCCCGTGGGGAGAGATTACACGACCCGGGCCGACTCTATCAGGGTGGGCCCGGTCCCGATGGTCTCCTTCACCGTGAACCAGACATATGGCATCGCCCCGCTCCCGGCCAGGTTCACGGACACCTCCTCGGGAAGCCCCACGGGCTGGTCCTGGGACTTCGGCGACGGGGCGACCAGTGCGGACCGGAACCCGACCCATACCTACCTGGCCCCGGGGAACTACACGGT
>DATJPK010000094.1:0-27770 GCA_035506435.1 Methanomicrobiales archaeon | reverse complement strand
AGAGGGGACCGGTTCACCCGGGGCCATGCCGAGGCGAGCCGGGCAAAGTCCCGGGAGAAGGCCTCCTCGTAGGCGAGGAGGTGGTGGGCGAGGGTGGTCGGCTGGGCATGCTGGAGGTGGGTGAAGCCGGGCATCACCGTGCCGGCGTGCTCACCGGCGAGGGTGAGGAGTACCTCGCGGAGCCGGTTCACCGACTCCGCCATGCCGAGGATCTCGTCCCGTGCGCGGATCCGGATACAGGTCGCGACTTCGTCGTTCCGGGAGCGGCCCGTGTGGAGCCGGCCTCCCGTTTCCTCTCCGAGTTTCCCGACAAGGTACGCCTCCTTCCCGGCGAAGACGTCCTCGAACCGGTCGTCGAAGACCTCGTCAGGGAGCCCGTCACGGGAGAACCCGAGAAGCACGCCCATGAGGGCCCGGGCATGTTCCTTCCCGATGAGGCCCTGGCGCCGGAGCATGAGCAGGTGGGCCATGTCCACGAGCACGTCCGCGCGGGCGATCATCCGGTCGGCATTCATCGAGGAGAGGAACCGGGAGACATCGCACCCCCGGTCCCCGCCGAGCCGCCCCCTCCGTATCAGATCCGCATCCATCCTTTCACCTGATCTCTTGGGTAATCCGCCCCTTAATGCCATGCTTTCCTCGCCGCGAGCTCGATGGCCTGCTGGACGCTCTCCCGGGGCACGATGGTCGCCACCGGGATGGAGACCAGCTCCTCGATGGTCGAGGATACGATGGGGGCGCAGACGATGCCCCTCGCTCCCTCTCGCTCGGCCCGGACCGCGGCGACTATCGCGTCCTCGATGGTGTGGACGGCGTACTCCCGCACCCGGATCCTTTTCCCGTCCACCTCGGCGATCCGCTCCTCGATCCCGTCGAGGGTCTGGCGGGCGGCGATGACCCCGATGAACTCCTCCTCCCCGGCCGGGTGCGACACCTGCCTGATAGCACCGACGATGGCGCGGAGGGTGGAGAGGTTCGGAGACCGCTCCCCCCGGAGAATCTTGTAGAGGGAGGAGGCGGTGATCCCGCTCCGCTCCGAGAGCTGCCGGCCGGTCATGCGGAGATCGGTCTTTAAGATCTCGTTCAGGGTCGCGACGAAGTCCTCGTCCGAGCGCATGGATGCCCTGAGGAGGCGATCGATGGGGTCAAGACGGACCATGTATGAACACAGAAAGGATGATTTTTATAAAAGAAAAATCTTTTTGTCCAATCAGCAGGCATGCGGACCCGTGAACCCCGGGGGCCGGTTGAGACAAATAATAAGAATAAGAATACTCCTTGTGTCTATGTCATAATTTAAAAGTCCCTTTTGTGACCATCATGCATGCTAAATGGAACAATTTATGAGCTCACCGGGAGCATTTTCCGGCATGAAAGGACTCCATCTGCTCCTCATCGGGTGCCTCGCGGCCCTCCTCGTCGCCGCCGCGTGCACCACGACCCAGCAGGCCACCGCCGATGTCGGCATCCTCTACACGAAGGGGACCGGTCCCATGCCCACCCTGCTCGCCACGAAGCAGATCGACGGGTACATCGCCTGGCAGCCCTTCGTCGAGGTGGCGCCGGTGGCAGGCATCGGGAAGGTCATCACGTACTCGGGGGACCTTCCGCCCGACGACCGGTGGAAGAACCACCCCTGCTGCGTGCTCACGGCACGCACCGACTTCATGGCGGGCAACCCGGCCTTCGTGGACGCGCTGGGGGCGGCGACGATCCTCGGCACCCAGTACCTGAACGCACACGAGTCAGAGGCGGCCGACATCACGGCGGACTGGCTTGCGGGGAGGGGAAACTTCACCTACGGGAACATCACCGTCTCCTCGGTGGACATCCTGGAGCGGTCGTTCCCCACGGTGAAGTTCGTGAACGATCCCGACGAGCAGTGGATGGCCGGCCAGCTGGAGTTCGTCTATGCGCTCCGGGAGCTTGGTACCATCAACGGGAAACTGAAGAACACCACCGATGACCAGACCCGGGCGCTCCTCTTTGACACCGGGCCGTACAACCGTGCCGCGGCCATGGTCAGTGCAAAGGACATCGCCGCTCCCGCCGTGATGACGACCCCGGTCAGCGTCGGGTACCTGCTCTCGGACCACCACGCCTCCCTCTTTGTCGCGGTGAAGAAGTGGCAGTATTTCAACGACACCTACGGGATCGCGCTTAAGCCCGAGGACCCCGCTGCAGCGAGGCCGGACGTCGTGGATCTCCTGGTGAAGGGACAAAAGGTGGCCACCCTGAAGCTCATCCCTGCCGATGCCGGTCCCCAGCTGATGCAGCTCGCCGCAACGAACGCCATCCAGATGGCCTACGTCGGGAACCCTCCGGCGATCTCGGCAATTGACCAGGGCACTCCCCTGAAGATCCTGATGGCCCTGAACGACGAGGGCTCCGGGGTCGTCGTGGTCACGAGCTCGCCGGCGACCGACTGGCCATCCTTCGTCCAGTGGGCAAGGGAGCGCTCGGCAGCAGGAAAGCCCATCACGATGGCCGCCCCCGGCAAGGGGTCCATCCAGGACGTCATGCTCCGGTACGCCCTTGAGGAGAGCGGTTTATCCGTAAAGGAGGTACAGGCTTAGAGAGGCATGAGAAGACCTCTCGGGATCATCCTCCCCATCCTCATTCTCATTTTCTGGGAGATCGCGGCGCAGCTCATCAATAACCAGTTCATCCTCCCGAGGCTCGAAACGGTCATCCCGGTACTCCTTGATCCGACCGTCAATATCCTCGGCACGGGGAGTCTCCTCCAGAACGCCGCCCTCTCCCTCGAGCGGGTGGGGGCTGGTTTCCTCGTCGCGCTCGCCATCGCCGTTCCGCTCGGGGTAGGCATGGGCTGGTCGCAGCGGCTCGACGCCTTCGTTGATACGACCGTCCAGCTCTTCCGGCCCATCCCGCCCCTCGCCTGGGGGCCCCTCGCCATCGCCTGGTTCTCAGTTGGGATCAACTCCATGGTCTTCATTATCTTCCTCGGGGCCTTCTTCCCCATCCTCCTCAACACCATCGACGGGGTCCGGGGGATCAAGCGCACCTGGGTCGAGGTGGCCCAGACCCTCGGGGCCTCGGAAGGGCAGGTGCTTGTGAAGGTGGTCCTCCCCGGCGCGGCCCCGACCATCTGGACCGGCCTCCGGGTCGGGTTCGGGATCGCATGGATGTGCGTCATTGCCGCCGAGTGGCTCCCGGGGACCACCACGGGACTCGGGTACCTCACCCTGTACGCCTATAACTACGGCCAGATGCACTACACCATCGCAGCCATGATCACCATCGGGATCATCGGCATCGCGTTCGACCTCCTCTTCCGCTCGGTGGAGGACCGCTGGTTCGCATGGAGGGGGCTCGAGCGATGAAGCTCGCCGTCCATGACCTCTCGAAGGTCTTCGTCACGGGCACCGGTGAACGGGTGCCGGCTCTCGAGGGGATCAACCTGACCGTCGAGGACGAGGAGTTCCTCTGCATCCTCGGCCCGTCGGGGTGCGGCAAGACCACCCTCCTCCGGATCATCGCGGGGCTCGAGACCCCCACCACGGGGTCCATCGAGGTGGACGGCCAGGCCCTCGACGGCCCGTCCCGCCGGATCGCGATGATCTTCCAGGAGTACTCCCTCTTCCCCTGGCGGACGGTCCTCGAAAACGTGGTCTTCGGCCTGGAGGTCCAGGGAAAGAGCCGGGAGGACCGGCTCGCGGCCGCGAGAAAGTACCTCGGGCTGGTCGGCCTCGGCTCCTTTGAAAAGAGCTTCCCCTACGAGCTCTCGGGAGGGATGCGGCAGCGGATCGCCGTCGCCCGTGCCCTCGCCACCGAGCCCGCGGCCCTCCTCATGGACGAGCCCTTCGGGGCCCTCGATGCCCAGACGAGGAACCTGATGCAGACCGAGCTCCAGGAGATCTGGAAAAAGACGAGAAAGACCATCATCTTCGTCACCCACAGCGTGGACGAGGCGGTCTTCCTCGCCGACCGGATCGTTGTCCTCACCCAGCGGCCCGGGAGGGTCAGGGAGATCGTGCACGTGAAGAAGTGCCCCCACCCGAGGGACCGCACCTGCAGCGACTTCGTGGAGATCCGGCGGCACGTCCTCGACCTGATCTCCGCCGGCTCCTCGGACTAGCAAGGTTTATGAAGCGATAATCCCATTTTATAAAGCACAGTTCCGCGGAGGAAATACCATGGTAAGAAAGCCGGGCAGGATGTACAGGAACCTCGCCAAGAAGGCGTATACGAGGCGCGAATACATGGGCGGTGTCCCGGGGTCGAGGCTCGTCCAGTTCGACATGGGGAACCTCACCGAGGACTTCCCCCTCGAGATGAGCCTCATCGTCGAGGAAGGGTGCCAGATCCGGCACACGGCCCTCGAGGCGGCCCGGGTGGTCATCAACCGCCGGCTTCAGGAGCTCGGCCGGGCGAACTTCCGGCTGAAGATCCGGGTCTACCCGCACCACATTCTCCGGGAGAACAAGCAGGCGACCGGCGCAGGGGCCGACCGGGTCTCGGAAGGGATGCGCCTGTCCTTCGGGAAGCCGGTGGGCTCGGCGGCACGGGTGTACCCGGGCCAGAAGATCATCTCGATCTATACCCTCCTCCCGAACCTCGAGAAGGTCAAGGACGCCCTGAGGCACGGGGCCCACAAGCTGCCAAGCCCCACGCGGCTCGAGATGGCCACCCACAAGGTCTCCGGGATCCGGGCGACCCATGTGAAGATCGCCGAGGAGCGGGTCGTCGCCCCGCCCGTCGCCGCGGTGGCAGAGGCCGAGGCGGCCCCCGGCACCGAGGAGGCCGAGAAGGGAGCGGAGAAGGGAGCCGAGAAGGGCGCCGCAAAGCCCGGCGAGAAGGGAGCCGGGAAGCCCGGCGAGAAGGGCGCAGAGAAGGCCCCCGAGAAGGGAGCCGGGAAGCCCGGCGAGAAGGCCGCCGAGAAGGGTGCAGAGAAGGGCGGCAAGGGCGAGAAGCACGAGAAGCACGAGAAGAAATAACCACCGGTTCCCCTCCCCCGTTTTCCCCTCTTTTCTCTCCCGGCCACTCCACCGGGTTTTCCATCCATCTTTATAGTACGCCGTTCCCTATTCCTCATGAGATGCATCGCCCCGATGACCCGGCTCTCGTATCGGCCATAGCGGACGCGGTTGCGGGTGCCCTTGCCGAGGCGGAGGTCACCCTGCCGCCGGACGTCGAACAGGCGATCCGGGAGGCGCACGGGAGGGAGCGGGATCCGGTGGCAAAGGGAGAGCTCGGAAATATCATCGAGAATATCGCCCTTGCGAAAAAGGGAAAGACCCTGATCTGCCAGGACACGGGGATTCCCGTTGTGTACCTGACCCTGCCTCCCGGCGTCCCATACACCTCCGCCATCGGGGAAGCCGTGGCCCGCGGGGTCCGTGTTGCCACGGAGAGGATTCCCCTCAGGCCGAACGCGGTGGACCCCTGCACCCGGAAAAATACCGGTGACAACACCGGCCCCGGGATACCCGCGATTCACGTGAAGCCGGGGGACGAGCTCACGGTCACCGTGCTCCCGAAGGGGGCCGGCTCGGAGAACGTCTCCCGGATCGGGATGCTCCTCCCGACGAGGACGAAGGAGGTGGCGCAGTTCGTGGTCGAGACGGTTGCTCTCGCGGGGGCAAAGCCCTGCCCCCCGGTGATCCTCGGCGTGGGGATCGGCTCGACCTTCGACGGGGCGGCGGCCCTTGCGAAGGAGGCCCTCCTCCTCCCCGTCGATACGATGGACCCGTTCGAACGGGAACTCTGCGACGCGGTGAACTCCCTCGGCATCGGGCCGATGGGCCTCGGCGGTGACACCACGGCGCTTGCTGTGAAGGTAAAGAAAGGGGCATGCCACACGGCATCCCTACCGGTCGCTGTGAACGTCCAGTGCTGGGCCTGCCGCCGGGCGACGAGGGTCGTGGAGGGCTGGCGGTGACCGACCTCGCCACCCCGCTCGGTAAGGAGATCCTCTCCCTCCGTGCGGGTGACCGGGTCACCCTGTCCGGGACCGTGTACACGGCGAGGGACGAGGCCCATCTCCGGATGCAGGAGGAGGGCATCCCCTTCGACCCCCGGGGCGCCGTCGTCTACCACTGCGGCCCCGTGGTCGCGGGGGACCGGATCGTCGCCGCCGGTCCCACCACGTCGGCACGGATGGACACCCTCACCCGGTTCCTGATCGATGCCGGCGTGCGGGGGATCATCGGGAAGGGAGGAATGGGAAGGGAAGTCGTGGACCTTCTCCGGGGCAGGGCGGTGTACTTCGCCTTCACAGGGGGTTGCGCCGCCCTCGCGGCATCCCGGATGCGCCTCCTCGGCGTCCATTACCCGGACCTCGGGATGGCGGAGGCGGTCTGGGTGATCGGGCTCGACCATCTCCCGCTCGTGGTAGGGATCGATGCCCACGGGAACGATCTCTTCCGGAAGGCCCGTGAGGAAGCGAAAGCACAATGTCAGGCGCGGTTTCATACTGGGTAGGATACAGGCCATGAAGCTCGTCATCGACAGCGACCGGTGCAAGGGATGCAACCTCTGCATGCTCGTCTGCCCCTACCGGATCTTCAAAGAGGGGAAGGAGCAGAACGAGCGGGGGATCATCCTCCCCGAGCTCGACCGCCCCGAGCGCTGTCCCAACTGCCGGCTCCAGAAGCTCTACGGCCGGACCCTCTGCGGCCTCTGCCAGATGATCTGCCCCGACCAGGCCATCCGCTGGGAGAACGAGAAGGAGAACGAGCCCCAGAAGGTGGTGATCGAGTTTTGAGCCGGGTGGAGTTCATGCAGGGGAACACTGCCTGCGCCGAGGGGGCGCTCGCGGCGGGCTGCCGGTTCTTCGCCGGTTACCCCATCACCCCTTCGACCGAGGTCGCCGAACACATGGCTCTCAAGCTCCCGAAGGCGAAGGGGGTGTTCGTCCAGATGGAGGACGAGATCGCCTCCATTGCCGCGGTGGTCGGGGCGGCCTGGACAGGCGCCCGGGCCATGACCGCAACCTCGGGGCCCGGCTTCTCCCTCATGATGGAGAATATCGGGTACGCGGCGATGACCGAGACCCCCTGCGTCATCGTGAACATCCAGCGTGGCGGTCCCTCGACCGGCCAGCCCACGCTCGCCGCCCAGGGTGACATGCTCCAGTGCCGGTTCGGCTCTCACGGGGACTACAGCATCATCGCCCTCTCGCCGGCATCGGTGCAGGAGATGTTTGAGCTCACGGTAAAGGCATTCCAGCTCTCCGAAAAGTACCGGGTCCCGGTGTTCCTCATGGGCGACGAGATCATCGGCCACATGCGGGAGCGGCTCACCATCCCCGACTCCGTCGAGGTGATCCCGAGGAAGAAGCTCGAAACGGGAAGCCTGCCCTTCAAGGCCGGTGACGATGACATCCCCGGGTTCCCGACCTTCGGCGAGGGGTACGGGGTGCACGTGACCGGCCTCACCCATGACGAGCGGGGCTACCCGGCGGCGACGAACCCCCCCGCCCACGAGCGGCTGGTGACGAGGCTCGTCCGGAAGGTCGAGTCGGCACGGAAGGAGATGGCCGATTACCGGGTCACGAACCCGGACGCCGAGCAGGTGTTCATCTCCTACGGGGCCCCGACCCGCACCGTCCACCAGGTGCTCCACGACCGGCCGAAGGATGGGATCGGCCATCTCCAGCTCCGGGTCGTCTGGCCCTTCCCCGAGTTCTCACTCGCCGAGTTCCCCGACGCGAAGGCCTTCCTCGTCCCCGAGATGAACCTCGGGCAGATCTCCCGGGAGATCGAGCGGCACACCGATGTGCCCGTTCTCCCGGTCCCGAAGATCGGCGGGGATCTGCACACCCCCGCGGAACTCGGGAAGGCCCTGGAGGGTTCGAGATGAGCTTCAGGGACTGGTACCGGGTCGACCGGCTCCCGACCATCTACTGCGTCGGGTGCGGGAACGGCACGGTGATCAACTGCACTCTCCATGCCGTCGACAGCCTCGGCTGGAAATGGGAGGACACGGTCTTTGTCTCCGGGATCGGGTGTTCCTCGAGGGCACCCGGGTATATCAAAACCGACTCGCTCCACACCACCCATGGCAGGCCTCTCGCCTTTGCCACGGGGATCAAGCTTGCGAAGCCGGGCCTCCATGTCGTCGTTTTCACGGGCGACGGGGACCTCGCCGCCATCGGAGGGAACCATTTCATCCACGCATGCCGGCGGAACGTGGACATGACGGTCATCTGCATGAACAACTGGATCTACGGGATGACTGGCGGGCAGGGTTCACCCACCACCCCCCGGGGGGCCCTCACCACCACGACCCCCTACGGCTCCGGCGAGGGGGTGTTCGACCTCGCGGCCCTCGCGGTCGCCGCCGGGGCAAACCACGTCGCCCGCTGGACCTCGTACCACGTGAAGGAGCTCACGAGGGCCATCCAGACCGGCCTCGAGACCCCCGGCTTCTCCCTCGTCGAGGTCCTGACCCAGTGCCCCACGGCGTACGGGAGGAGGAACAAGCTCCGCGAGGTCTCGGACACCGTCGAGTACCTGAAGGATCACGCCATCCTCCTCCAGAAGTACAACCGGCTTACCGCCGAGGGGAAGCCGGTCCCGGAGGACATGTTC
The DNA here is from genome assembly GCA_035506435.1 of Methanomicrobiales archaeon. Lineage (GTDB taxonomy): Archaea > Halobacteriota > Methanomicrobia > Methanomicrobiales > JACTUA01 > JACTUA01. The sequence continues at coordinate 19,215 of DATJPK010000094.1, read as the reverse complement.
ACCGTCGGGGAGTTCGTCCGGAGGAACCGGCCCGCGATGGGGGTGCCGCCGTGAGGCACGAGATCCGGTTCTCGGGTTTCGGCGGGCAGGGGGTGATCCTCGCCGCGGTGATCCTCGGGCGGGCCGCCGCCCTCTACGACGGGAAACATGCGGTCCAGACCCAGGTCTACGGCCCCGAGGCACGGGGCGGGGCCTCGATGTCCGCGGTGGTCATCGACGACGAGCCCATCCTCTACCCGGAAGTGACCATGCCCGACATCTATGTCATCATGTCGCAGGAGGGGTTCGAGCGGTACGGGGCAGGGGCCCCGAAGCAGGCGGTGATGGTCATCGACTCGGACATGGTTGACGGGCGGCCCGGCTGCACCTTCCACGAGATACCTGCGACCTCGGAGGCGCGGAACACCCTCGGGAAGGTCATCGTCGCCAATATCGTTATGCTCGGGGCGGTCGTCGCGGCGACCGGCGTCGTGTCAGACGCAGCTATCGAGAAGGCGGTCCTCGACAGCGTCCCGAAGGGCACCGAGAAGCTGAACCTCTCCGCCCTGAAGAGGGGCATGGAGATCATGAGGGGGAAGAAGGCATGAGGCTCTCGGAACACGAGGCAAAGGAGGTCCTGAAGGGGTACGGTATCCCCGTCCCGGCCGGGGTCCTCATCCGGAACCCGGGGGAACTGGTTCCCCATCTCGGGATCTTCCGGGATGAGGTCGTCCTGAAGGCACAGGTGGCCGTCGCGGGGAGGGGCAAGGCAGGCGGGATCATCATCACGCCGAAGGATGATGCAGTCGCACAGGCGGAAGCCCTCTTCGGGAAGGAGGTGAAGGGCCTGCCGGTGAAGGAGATCCTTGCCGAGGAGCGGCTCGACATCGGGAAGGAGTACTACCTCTCCATCGCCGTCGACCGGTCCTCCCGGCAGCCCCTCCTCCTCTTCGCAGAGTCGGGCGGGGTCGAGATCGAGGCGGTGGCGAAGGAGCGGCCGGAGGCGGTCCGGAGGATCACCGTCTCGCCCCTCCTTACCGAGGTCCCGCCGTTTGCCCTCCGCGACCTCCTCGGCGGCATCGCAAAGGACCTCTCTCCCGTCGTGAACCGGCTTTACCGCATCTTCCGGGAGAAGGACGCGATCCTCGCCGAGATCAACCCCCTCGCCGTCACCCCGAAGGGTATTGTCGCTGCTGACGCGAAGATCATTATCGACGAGAGCGCCCTCGCACGCCAGAAGCGGGAGAAGGGCCGGGCCCAGACGGACCGGGAGCGCGAGGCCGAGGCCCGGGGGTTCTCGTACGTCGACCTCGACGGGGATATAGGGGTCATCGGGAACGGGGCCGGCCTCACCATGTCCACCATCGACCTCATCGCGCTCTACGACGGGAAGGCTGCCAACTTCCTCGATGTTGGCGGGGGGGCGGACCGGGAGCGGGTGAAGCACGCCGTGCAGCTCGTGGCCGGGCTCCCTTCCGTGAAGGTCATCGTTCTCAACATCCTCGGCGGTATCACCCGGTGCGACGAGGTGGCGAAGGGGATCCTCGAGGCCGGGATCTCCCAGAAGGTGATGGTCCGGCTCGCCGGTGTGAACGAGGAGGAGGGCCGGCGGCTCCTCGCGAGCGGGGACTACACCATGTTCGAGACGATGGACGAGGCCGTGCAGGCGGCGGTGGAGGCCATCCGATGATCTATGCTGACCGGACCACGGGCGTCATCGTGACCGGGGCGACGGGCAACCAGGGCGCATTCCACATCCCGCTCATGAACGCCTATGCCCGCGAGGTGGGTGGCAGGGGCGTAATCGCAGGCGTGACGCCGGGCAAGGGCGGGCAGCAGGTGCAGGGCGTGCCGGTGTACAACAGCATCCGGGACGCGCTCGGGGAGCATGACGCACGGGCTGCGGTGGTTTTCGTCCCGGCGGGGGCAGCCCTCGACTCGGTGATGGAGTGTGCGTATGCCGGTATCGAACTCATCGTCGCCATCACCGAGCAGATCCCGGTGCACGACACCATGAAGGCCATCGAGTACGCGAGGCTCCAGGGCTCGGTCGTGATCGGCCCCAACTGCCCGGGCCTCATCTCGCCCGGGGAATGCAAGCTCGGCATCATCCCGGCCCAGCTCGCCACGAGGGGGAACGTCGGCGTGGTCTCCCGGAGCGGGACCCTTACCTACGAGGTGATCCACGAGCTCACCCGGGCCGGCATCGGGCAGTCCACGGTGGTCGGGATTGGCGGGGACCCGGTCATCGGGCAGACCTTCACCGACGTCCTGGAACGGTTCGAGGGGGACCCCGAGACAAAGGCGGTGGTCCTCATCGGCGAGGTCGGCGGGCGCCTCGAGGAGGAGGGTGCTGCCTCCACCGACCTGCCCCTCGTCGCCTACGTCGCCGGGGTGACCGCGCCCCCCGAGAAGCGGATGGGCCACGCGGGGGCCATCATCGAGGGAGGGGAGGGCGATGCCCGGTCCAAGATCCGGAGGCTCGACGACATGGGCATCGCGGTCGCCGAGCGGCCGGGGGAGATCCCCGACCTGGTCCGGGGGTACCTCTGACATGGCGAACGAGGACCTGATGATGGAGGCGGCGGCGAAGATCGCCTCGTCCATCGGGGCAAAGGCGATCGTCTCGTACACAAAGCGGTGCGAGTGCCAGACCGAGGTCCCCGTCATCTGGGTACGGGAACTCCAGATCGACGTCGTGCAGGACCTCACGATGCCGGACATCCTCGAGATCTCCGAGCGGCACATGCTCGACACCGCCATCCAGCTCTACCTCGAGCGCCGGCTCGAGAAGGGCATGGTCGTCGGGGTCTTCCCCTATGCCATCCTCCTCTACGACATCGAGGAGGGGAAGAACTTTATCCGGCTCCGGGAGTTCGAGGACATCGTCCCCCGGGAGGTGATGTTCTCGGTCCTCTCGCTCGCGATGCAGATTGCCGTCGAGGGCCGCGAGGGGCGGGCCATCGGGACCGCGTTTATCATCGGCGACGGGGAGACCATCATCCGGCACTCCCACCAGGCCATCCTCAACCCGTACGAGGGGCAGCACCGGGCGGTCTGCGACGTGAAAAACCGGGAGAACTGGGAGTCCATCAAGGAGCTCGCCCAGCTCGACGGGGTATTCATGGTGAACACCGAGGGGTTCATCCTCGCATCGGGGAGGTACCTCGACGCATCGGCCCGGGACGTGGTGCTCCCCGGCGGCCTTGGCGGCAGGCACCGGGCGACGGCCGCCATCACCCGCGAGCACCCGGTGGTCGGGGTCACCGTCTCGGAGAGCGGCGGGACCATACGGGTGTTCCGCGCCGGGGAGATCCGCATCTCCCTCCGCCCGTACGAGCGGAGGTACCCGGTTGGAAACGGTTAAATGATGACCTCACCCTTTTCTATTATCACGCCAGATTTTCGCGAGGCGAACGATGAGCAGGAACATCCGCGTTGAGGCCCTCGACCAGACACCCATCGAACAGCAGAGGATCGAGCTCGTCGAACGGAAGGGCATCGGGCACCCCGACAGCCTGATGGACGGGATGGCGGAATCGGTGAGCCGCGCCCTCTCCCGGGCATACCTTGAGGAGTGCGGGGCGGTCCTCCACCACAACACCGACCAGGGCGAGGTGGTCGGCGGGGAGACCATCCCGGCCTTCGGGGGCGGGAAGGTCATCAGGCCCATCTACGTCCTCCTCGTCGGCAGGGCGACGAAGCAGTTCAACGGGATCCACTTCCCCACCGACGCCATCGCGGTGAAGGCGGCGAGGGACTACCTCCGGTCCACGCTCACGAACGCGGACCTTGACCAGGACATCATCGTCGATTGCCGGCTCGGCGTGGGGTCCACCGACCTCCGGGACGTCTTCCGGCCCTGCCAGGAGACGAAACCCCGGGCGAACGACACCTCCTTCGGCGTCGGCCATGCCCCCTTCTCCGAGGCGGAGACCATCGTCCGGAGCGTCTCGGACTACATCGACGGGCCCCTCCGGAAGAAGTACCCGGTCCTCGGGCAGGACGTGAAGATCATGGCCCTCCGCGACGGGGACTCCATCACGCTCACCGTCGCCTGCGCCATGGTGGGCCGCTACTGCTCCGGCATCCACGAGTACCTCGAGGTCAAGGAGACGATGCAGAAGGAGCTCGAGAAGGTGGCCCGGAAATCGACGAACCGGCAGGTGGTCGTCGAGGTGAATACCGCGGACGACCCCGACACCGGCTCGGTGTTCCTCACGGTCATCGGGACATCGGCGGAGATGGGCGACGACGGCTCTGTCGGGAGGGGGAACCGGTGCAACGGGCTCATCACCCCGAACCGCCCGATGTCCATGGAGGCGACATCGGGGAAGAACCCCATCAACCACATCGGGAAGATCTACAACCTCCTCTCGACGCAGGTCGCGCAGGAGTGCGTCGCGAAGGTTGAGGGAATCGAGGAGATCTACATCCGGATCCTTTCCCAGATCGGGAACCCCATTGACCAGCCCCTCGTGGCATCGGCCCAGATCATCCCGAAGCCCGGGGCGGCCTTCAGGGGCATCTCGCGGGAGGTCGAGGCCATCCTGAACGACTCCCTCGAGAACGTCACCTGCGTCACGGAGAAGGTAATCAACGGTGAGCTCAAGACCTTCTGACCGGGTCCGGCTCGCGGTCCCGAACAAGGGGAGGATCGCGGGGCCGGTCAGGGAGATCCTCGAAAAGAGCGGCCTCCATGCCGCCGAGGGGAACGACCGGCGGCTCATCGCCCAGACCCGGGACCCGGAGGTGGAGATCCTCTATGCCCGGCCCGCCGATATCCCCGGGTACGTGGCGACGGGCGTCGCCGACCTCGGGATCACCGGCCATGACATGGTCGCCGAGCGCGGGGTAAGGGTTGCCGAGCTCCTCGACCTGCAGGTCGGGAAGGCCCGGCTCGTCGTCGCGGTCCCGGAGGAGTCGGCTGCGAAGAAGGTTGCCGACCTCGCCGGAGCGAGGATCGCGACCGAGTTTCCCCGGCTCGCGGAGGCGTTCTTCGCCGGGAAGGACATCGCGGTCTCGGTGGTCCGGGTCGGGGGGGCCTGCGAGGCGACCCCCCACCTCGGCATCGCCGATGCCATCGTTGACCTCACCGCGTCGGGGGACACCCTCCGCACCCACCATCTCCGGGAGATCGCGGAGATCATCGAAACCTCCACGCGGCTCATCGGGAACGAGGCCTCGGTCGGAGAGAAGGCAGAGAAGGTGGAGGAGATCCGGGTGGCGCTCGAGAGCGTCGTGCGGGCACGGGGGCAGTGCTACCTGATGATGAACGTGAACCGCCCGTCCCTCGAGAAGGTGAAGCGGGTCCTCCCGGGGCTCTCCGGCCCGACGGTGATGGAGGTGGCCTCCTCCGAGGACCTGGTGGCCGTCCACGCGGTCGTCGGGGAGGACCGGATCTACCGGCTCATCCCCCTCCTGAAAAAGGCCGGGGCGAGGGACATCCTCGTCGTTCCCATCGACCGGATGGTCCGCTGACATGCCGATGACCGTCTTTCCCGCGGTGGACATCCTCGGGGGGAAGTGCGTCCAGCTCGTGCAGGGGAGGCGGGAGACCGCGACCGCATTCGGGAACCCGCGGGACTGCGCCCGCCGGTGGGTCCGTGCCGGGGCCGAGGCGCTCCATGTCATCAACCTCGACGGGGCATTCGGGGAATCGGGTACGAACGCCGAAATCATCAGGGAGATCCGCCGGGAAACCGGGGTCTTCATGCAGCTCGGCGGGGGGATCCGGTCCCTCGCCGATGCCCGGAAATGGCTGGAGACCGGCGTGGACCGGGTGATCCTCGGGACCCTTGCAGTCCGGGAGCCGGAATCGGTCCGGACGCTCTCCTCCGAGGCTGGCCCGTCCCGGGTGATGGCGTCCGTCGACGCGAAAGGCGGGCAGGTCGTGGTCGAGGGCTGGACCGACCCGGGCGGGGACTACCTCGCGTGGGCGCGGAAGTTCGAACAGCTCGGCGCCGGGTCCCTCCTCTTCACGAACGTCGACGTGGAGGGGCTCCAGCAGGGCATCAGGGCAGGCCCCGTCGAAAAACTCATCGCGGCCACCGGTCTACCGGTCGTGGTCGCGGGAGGGATTTCGGGCATCGGGGACGTGGCCGCCCTGAAGGACATGGGCGCAGCCGGGGTGGTCCTCGGGTCGGCCCTGTACAGCGGTAAGATCGATCTCAGGGGGGCGATGGAGGTATGCAGATGAGGAAGGCAAAGGTCGAGAGGAAGACGGGGGAGACGAAGATCAGCATGAGCATCGGGCTCGAAGGGAAGGGGGAGGCATCGGTGGAGACGGGCATCCCGTTCCTCGATCACATGCTCGGGTCGTTCGCACGCCATGGCCGGTTCGACCTGGAATGCAGGGCGACGGGCGACCTCGAGGTTGACCCGCACCACCTGGTGGAAGACACGGGCATCGTCCTCGGCATGGCCATCCGGAAGGCTGTCGGGAGCGGAGAGGGGATCGGCAGGTTCGGCTTTGCCTCGGTCCCGATGGACGAGGCCCTCGCGCAGGTCTCCCTCGACTGCGGCGGGCGGGCATACCTCGTCTTCACCGGCTCCTTCGGCCTCCCGGTCCTCGGGACCATCCCCACTGAGCTCTTCGAGCACTTCTTCGGGAGCCTCTGCACTCACGCCGGGATCACCGCCCACATCAGCTTCTCAGGAAGGTCGGACCACCACCAGAGCGAGGCGGTCTTCAAGGCCTTCGGGAAGGCCCTCGGCGAGGCCGTGGCCATCGTCCCCGGCAGGGAAGGGGTGCCGAGTACGAAGGGAGTTTTTTGAAAAAAACTCCCCTGAGCGGGCATTTCCGTGAGGAAATGGGTGCGAGGTGCAAGTTCCAGCCAGGGCTCGCCGGAAACGATAAAGGACCCCACTGGTCCCGGAGGCGTTTTTTTCAGAAGTGGAAGCCGGTGGTGGACCGGGAGATTCGGGAACGAAAAAGGATGGATTTATGCGGACTTTGCCGCGAGATCGACATCCTCTTCCTTGATGGTCTTCCTTCCGGCGTGCTGGGCGAGGCGGTTCGCCTCCTTGGTCAGGTTCGCGATATAGGCCTCGGCCTTGCCAACGAGGGCGGCGGCGGCGTCGCTCCCGACCCGCTCTGCACCGTTCTTCTTGGCAATCCTGACCACTGCTGCGATTGGTAAGTCAGCCATTGAATTTCACCCACAAAATTACTGTATATGGCAATATTTAAACCTTTCTTTTAATTTGCTCCAAAATTCGGCATTTCTTATCTCGAAGGAGGCACCAAACGCCGTATATCGACGGACGGGGACGAAATACGGCGTCCCTGAAAAACGGAAATTCTCGGGTATTTCCTGAAACAGCCCGTTTTAGAGATGTTTCACCTTTTGGTCAGATCTATCGCGGTAAAGAGAGCATTCGCGTAATTTGGGGATGCGCGCGAGCTATCGACAAAGATCCTGTCGATATTTACGACCGGTGCGCCGAAAGAATTCCCTCCCGCGACGAGGACGAGGGTGCGGAAGACGAGGTTCCCTGATATGCCGTCGGGGGCAAGCACCATGCCCGCCTCCCTGACCGCCTCCTCGATGAGGATTTCCCGGTGCACCGCCCCGGTCATCGCGGCCACCCGCTCGGCCTCGGCGATGGACCGGTCCACGGCGGGGTGCCGGCCCAAGTCGCCGAGCCGGCCCCCGGAGAGGACCGCCACCTCCTCCCCGAGGCCCAGCCGGCCGGCGAGGACCCTCCCCCGCTCGACGAGCTCCACCTTCTCGGCCACCGTCCACCCCTCGTCCACCCCGACCGGGGCGAGGAGGAATTTTCTGCCGGCCGGCGTCGCGAGGATGGCGATCCGGAGCAGCCTCGCCACGCCGGTCGCCTCCCGCAGGGCCCTGAGGGTCTCGTTCGCCGGGAGAGAACCCCGGACCGCGGCATCGATCTCGCCGTCCATGAGCGCCTTCACGAGATCCTCGCCGGGGCGCTCGCTGATCCGGATGGACGGGTCCGGTGCGTCCCGATCATGCTCCCGGCCCGCAAAACAGGTGACCGTGACCCCGGGGCCGGCCCCTTTCGCCGCGGCGAGGACCTTCTGGATGTCGGGGCCGGCTCCTATCCCGACCCTCATAGGTTGAGCTCGCAGGGGTTCGTGACGATCCCCATCACGCTCTCCTTTTTCAGGTCAAAGACCGAGGCCTGCTCTCCCCCGTGCTCGATGCAGAGGTTCCTGTCCCCGTTCAGGTGGCCGATGGCCCGGGCGGTCATCCCCACTGAGGCAAACTTCCTGCAGACCTCGTCGACGTGTTTCCTGTTCGCCGTGAGGATGAACCCCATGCCGGGATACATCCTGACCCACTGCTCAAAGCCGATCCCGTGGGCCGAAAGGTCCGGCCTCGGGATGGCATCGAGCTCGATCACCGCCCCCTTTTCGCTCATCTCGAGGAGCATCCCGAGCGTCCCGATGACCCCGGGGTTGCTGATGTCCTTCCCGGCGGTCACCAGGTGGGCCTCCCCGAGGGCCTGGAGCATCCGGATCTGGGCCCTGACCTGCGCCGGGGTCTTCATCGTGACCGAGTCCCAGTTCAGGGCGCAGGAGGGGTGGACCCTCCCGTCGAGGTCGATGGCCGCGATGACCGCGTCCCCGCTCTTCGCCGTGTGCGAGTAGATGACCGAGTCGAGCTTCGCGACCCCGAGGATGGCGACGTCGATCACGCTGTACGGGGTGTCCGGGTGGAGGTGGCCGCCGACGATGGGGACGTTGAACTGCTCGCAGGCGGCGAGCATGCCGGCCGTCACGTGGTCCCGGATGTGTTCGTCTGCGAGTGAGAGGACGTCCACGAGGGCGAGGGGCCGACCCCCCATGGCCGCGATGTCATGGATGTTCACGAGGACCGAGCAGTAGCCGGCCCAATGGGGGTCGGCCTCCATGAGCTTGCTCCAGATGCCGTCGGCGGCGAGGAGCAGGGCCTCGTCGTCGTGCCGGATCACCGCGGCATCCTCGCCGAAGGAGGCGATGACCTCGGGTGCGTCGATCCGGAGCGCGTTGATCATCTCACCGATGGCATGCTTCCGGGTCACGCCCTCGTACTCGCGCACCGCCTTCTTCACCGAGTCAAGGGAGCAGCTCGTCTCGACCATCCGGCCTTCCTGTTAAGGTATCTCGGTCGTCATAACAGATAATTTATTTCATTTCTGACCGATGATCGGGTATGGACTGGGCGGAGGAGTACCGGCCCCGGACGCTCTCGGATCTCGTCGGGAACGCCCCAGCGGTGAAGGCCCTGTACGACTGGGCCCGGACCTGGTCCCCGGGGAAGAAGCCCCTCATCCTCCATGGGAAGCCGGGGACAGGGAAGACCTCCTCGGCCCTCGCCCTTGCCTCGGACCTGAAATGGGAGGTCATCGAGCTGAACGCCTCTGACCAGAGGACGAAGGACGCCATCCGGCGGGTCGCGGGGGCGGCGAGCGTGACAGCGAGCCTCACGGGTGCCGGGAGGAAGCTGATCCTCCTCGACGAGGCCGACAACCTCCATGGCACCGCCGACCGGGGCGGTGCGAGGGAGATCCTCGATCTGATCCGCACGTCGCGGCAGCCGGTGATCCTGATCGCGAACGACCTGTACGGCATCGCGCCCGAGATACGGACGAAGTGCGAGCCGGTCCTTTTCCGGGCGGTCATGGCGAGGCAGGTCGTCCCCCGGCTGAAGTTCATCTGCGCGAACGAGCGGGTCGCCTGCTCCGATGCGATGCTCGTGCACATCGCCGGGCTTGGCGGGGGCGATCTCCGGGCCTCCATCAACATGCTCCAGGGGGCAGCAGGCGGGAGGGCGGAGCTCTCCGAGGGCGATGTGGTCTCCTCGCCGAAGGATGACCGGGTCTCCATCTTCGACCTGGTCGTCTCCCTGTTCAGGGGGCAGGAGGATTCCGCCCTCCTCGCCGAGGCGCAGGCGGCGGACGAGCCTCCCGACACGATCCTCCAGTGGATCGAGGCAAGCCTGGTCCACCTCCCCGATGCCTGCTCGCGGGCCCTCGCGTACCGGTGGGCCGCCCGGGCCGACGAGTACCTGGGCCTCACCCTGCGGAGGCAGAATTATACCCTCTGGAGGTACGCGAACGCTGTCATGCTCCTCGGGGGGTCACTCGCGGCGGCAGGCCGGGGGATCCGGGCACGGCTCATGCCTCCCGGGCGGTGGAGAAGGATCGCCGGGCACCGTCGCCAGCGGGCGGTGCGGGAATCCCTCGAGCGGAAGATCGGGGAAAAGGCCCATGTCCCGCCCGAGGTCCTCCGCGAGGACCACCTGACCCTCCTCGCCCTCCTCGTCGAGGCAGACCCGGTCGCCCACGCCCGGGACCTCTCCCTGAACGCCGAGGAGCTCACCATGCTCATCCATGACAGGGCAAAGGCCCAGCAGGTGGCGGAGCTCGCCGAGGAGGCGGAACGGAAGGAACGGGAGGAAAAAGAAAAGGCCGGGGTGAAGCTAACGGCAAAGGACGAGAAAGCGGAGGAAAAGCCCCCGGCGAAAACAGGGAGGAAGGGGAAGGGCCAGTCAACCCTTTTCGGCGGGCAGTAAACGGGGACCCTTATTCTCCGGCCTTCGCCCGCGTGTGATACCGGTGGAGGATCACGCCGCAGTCGATGAGCTCGCCCCCCGATTCGTAGATCTCGTTTCCCAGGTGATAGACGATGAGGTCGGCCCCGACCCGCTTCGCGAGGGCGATGAGCGGGGGCACCATCTCCACCCCAGGGCGTATCGAGTACAGGAGATCGGCACCGGCGTAGAGCGTCTCATCGGGGGAGAAGATATCGTCCCTGGCGACCGGTATCCCCTCCCCCACCGGGACGGGCCGGATGTCAGTGCACCGGATCAGGATGCCCGCGTCCTTCAGGATCCGGGCCGCCCCGGGGTTCCCGCCCACCCCGATTTCCACGGCGCACCGGTAGTGTTTCTTTATATATTCGCCGATGAGGCGCTCAATATGTTTATACGGGCCCATCACTCACAGCTATCTGTAATGCGCGTGAAAATCTTTTGGGACCGGGACGCGCCCCGGGGGCTCGAATCCGCCGTCGAGAAGCGGATCCGGTCGATCCTCGGGAGCGACCTCGAGGTGACCGAGAGTCCCATCCTCCTCGCAGGCTATAACCGGGAGCGGGACCAGCACGACGCCCAGCAGATCCTCTCGCGCATCCAGCTCTGGAAGAGGCAGCGGGGTGCGAAGGAACCGATCCTCCTCGTCATCCCGAACGACCTCGCGATGAGGGGACAGGACTTCGTCTTCGGACTCGCCCGGGAGTCGGTGGGGGTGGCCGTCGTCTCGACCGCCCGGCTCGACAACGGGTATTACGGGCGGACGAGCGAGGACACGGACCTCGCCGGCCGGGTGGCGAAGGAAGGGGCCCACGAGATCGGCCACCTCTTCGGCCTCGAGCACTGCCCCGACGTTGAGTGCGTCATGTTCCCGCCACGGACCCTCGGTGAGCTGGACCGGAAAAAGCTCGCCTTCTGCATGTCCTGCGGGAGGAAGTTCCGGCTCTCCGAGGGCGTGGACTCCCTGTAAGGCCGGCCGCCCTGCCGGTTACTTTTTCTTTGCAAAGAACCGCCCCGGGTCGAGGTACCGCCGGAGCGCCCCCCCTTCGCGGGCGGGAAAGACCCCCTCGCTCGCGTGCCTGACGTCCTCCACCGAGTAGAAGGCATGGGGGTTGAACTGCCTGATGATGCCGACGACGTGGGGGAGATCCTGCCGCTTTACGACGGTGAAGACGATGGTGACCGGTCCCTGCGCCCCGTCGGCCGAGTGGGTCGTGATGCCGTACCCCTCTCCCTTCAGGGCGCAGGTGAGGTCGGAGGAGTCCCGCTTCGTGACGACCCGGACGAGGACGGTGCCGAGGGAGAGCTTCTCCTCGAGGGTGATGCCGACGAAGGTGCCGGTGGCAAACCCGGCGGCATAGGCGATATAGATGGAGACGTCGTTGATGTCCCGCATGATCTGGCCGATGGCAAAGAGCCAGATGGAGATCTCGAAGAACCCGAGGATCGGGGCAAGGTGCCGGTAGCCCCGCGAGACGAAGATGACCCGGATGGTCCCGAGGGACACGTCGCAAATCCGGGCGACGAAGATGAGGACAGGGAGGACCACCCAGGTGAAGATCCCTGAACTGAACACGTCGACCATGGGCCCGGGCACCTGATTTTCTTATAAAATAAGCATGGTTTCGATATAAGGTGATAGTAGGCGGCGGGGAAACCGGGATTCAGGTCGTTGTCCCGGCCTTTTTCTTCACCGCATCGATGGCAAGTCCCGCCGCTCGCTGGACGCCGGGGTCAGGATCCTTTACCGCTTCGGCAAGGGCCGCGAGGACCTGGTCCCCCGCGAACTGCCCGAGGGCCCACGCGGCGTTCTTGCGCACGTCAGCCTTCGGGTCCGAGAGCGCGGCGATGAGCGGGCCGATGGCCCGGGGATCCGCGATCTTCCCGAGGGCCCAGGCTGCCCCCTGCCTGAGCCATTTCTGCCCTTCTTTGAGCGCCGTGATGAGCGGGTCGACCGCCCGGGGGTCCCGGATCTTTCCGAGGGCCTCTGCGGCTATCCAGGAAACGTCCTGGAAGGGGTCCTTCAGGGCCGCGATGAGCCCATCCACCGCCCGGGGGTCGCGGGCTTCGCCAAGAGCCTCGGCGGCCCGCCAGCGCACGTTCAGCTCGGGATGCTGGAGGAGGTCGATGAAGAACGGTACCTCGTCAGGCTTCTCCTGCAGCGGCTGGGCCTGTTCTGCCGTTTCATCCTGTTTACCGGGCGTCTCGGGGTCGGCCATGAACGGACCTCGGATATGCGCAGTATCGCCTCTCTCGTTTTAATGGTTTGCGGTTTTTCCCCATGCGGGAGGGGCCCGGGATCCGCCCGGCACCGAAAGGCTTTATGAAGGGCACCCCGAGCTCTCTATAGAGGTTCTGGCGGGGGGACGGACCATGAAACGGAGGGCGGCACGGTTCCTGGAGGAGTTCGTAGTCGTCTTCGGGTACGGTACGGGGCTGTTCATGGCCGTCGGGTTCAACCCCCAGGAAGGGATCTTCAAGGGGTTCAAGGTTCTCATCGAGAACCTCTTCCAGAATGACCTTTACCTGTTCGGGTTCAGCCTCCTACTCCTCCTGCTCCTCATCCTCGCCGTAAGAAGGGCATTTGTTACCGCCGGTCCGGCGGGTATCTTCGCCATTGCGATGGGCCTCCTCGCCGGTCTCTCCACCCCGGTCGCGGTCGAGGTCGGCCTCGGCATGCTTGCCCTCGCGCTCATCACGGGATATATCGCCGTATGGGGTTTCCGGGTCCGGTGACCCGGAAACCGGGGTCGGGGGCCGGCGGGTCCGGTGACCCCTGTCAGTCCAGCCGGCTGATGATTTCGAGGCTCATGTCCAGCCCCCGCACGGAATGGGTCAGGGCACCCGCCGATACCCGGTCGATATCGAGAGAGGCATAGCCGGCGAGGTTCCCCGGCCCGATGCCCCCCGATGCCTCCAGCAGGACCTTTCCCCTGAGACCTTCTGCCTTCAGCTGGCGGACCGCCTCGCGTATCGAGAACGGGTCCATATTGTCGAACATGATGACCCCCGCCCCGGCCTTCGCGGCCGAAAGTGCCTCGTCGGGGGTCGTGACCTCAACCTCGACCTGCTCAGCCGGGGCGGTCTCCCGGGCCCTCCGGACGGCCTCCCCCAGCGGCACGAGCTTCAGGTGGTTGTCCTTGATGAGGATCATGTCGGAGAGCGTGGCCCGGTGGGCCTCGCCGCCACCGACAACGACCGCCTTCTTGTCGAGCGCCCGCATCCCCGGGCAGGTCTTCCTCGTCGCTGCGATCCGGAGGGACGGGTTGATCCCGGCCGCCGCGACGACCATCGCCCGGGTGGCGGTCGCAATCCCGCTCATCCGGGACAGGAGGTTCAGGGCCGTCCGCTCGACGAGGAGGAGGGGGGCCGCCTCCCCCTCGATGACCATGAGCCGGGACCCGGCCCTGCAGGCATCCCCGTCCTTGAGATCCGGGGTGACGAGGAGGCCGTAGTGGGAAAAGAGCGCGGAGGCCTCCTCGATCCCTGCGACGACACCGGCCGCCTTCGCCCTGATCTCCGCCCGGCACCTGCCGAGGGGGGCGAGCGCATCGGTGGTCCGGTCCCCCGAGGGGGCGTCCTCGCCGATGAACCTGAGGAGGTCGGCGACGGGGAGGCCGGGGGCCATCTCAGGTGCCCACCACGAGGGGCTCGTCGAGGTTTTTCAGCAGGGTGAGGATGGAGAGGGCAGCGAGGTAGCTCGTGGACGGGTTGTCGGCGCTCGGCACATTCGAGACCCGGATGGACACCTCGCCGAACACTCCCTCGGCGACGATCTCGTGGACGTTCCGGTCCACCCCGGGGTCGATCCAGATCTCCACGTCGGCCTCCCGGCCGGCCGCGAGCCCGAGGGCGACCGCGACATTGATGTTTTTCGGGAATTCCCGGATGCAGTCGTTTGCCTTTCCCGAGAAGATCATCATCCTCCGGTCGGCCCTGATGTTCAGGGACCCGGGGCTCTTCGTGGTCCGGAGGAGGAGCCTTGTTAAGGGCACGATCTGCCCGACCTTCAGGTTGTCGAGGCCGAGGATGGCCCCGCTCGGGATGCGGATCTTCCGGCCCTTCTCCCGGGCAAGGGCGGTGATCCGGTCCCTGAACCCCGCGTCCGAGAGGGCCCCGACCGAGAGGATGACCATGTCCTTCCCGTTCGAGAGGATCTCCACGGCATGGTCTCTCACGGCGTTGACGGAGGCCGCCTCCACGATCACGTCGAGGTCTGCACGGACGAATGAGGAAAAGTCGAAATAGACCGTCGCATTGCAGAGCTTTGCGACCTCTTCCGCCCTCCCGGGTATCCGGTCGTACAGGGCAGCGATCTCCACCCCGACATGCTCCCGTGCGATGATGCTCCCCACGTTCCCGCATCCCAGGAGGCCGACCCGGATCATTACTAACAGGATGGCACTCGCGGTGGTTAAGCGTTATGCTCGCGACTTCTCGGCGACTCTGTCGCCGCACGTCGATTTCCTTCGAAAATCGCCGTCGTCGCGGCACTCCCATTCCCTCGGGGAATGGTCGTCGTCGCTCGAGGTCGGGTTCTTCGCGACTTCGCCGCTCGAGGTCGGGTTCTGATGAACCCTCCCTCTGATGAACCCTCCCTCTGATGAACCCTCCCTCTACTGACCTGACGCCCCGCCCTGGCGGTGGCGGGGGGTGAGAGAACCATCAATCGATCCCGTTAAGAAGGGGCGCGGCTCCATTCCCTGAGCGGGAGGCGTCACATGGACGATATCGAGAAGGGGTTCGACCTGATCTTCGAGCAGCTCACGGAACTCGAGAAGGAACGGGACGCGAAGGCAGGGCAGATCCTCGAGGGGAAGGCCGTGCTCCTCGGGAAGATGGCCGGGGAGGCGGCCCCGATCGTGGCCCGGGTCGGCCTCTCTATGGTGAACCGGGCAAAGCTTGATAGCAAGGGCGAGCCGTACAACGCCGAGTACTACCCGAGAAAGATGCTCGTCCTCGGGAAGACCGAGCCGGCGAAGTTCAGGCCCGACAACGTGAGCCGGCCCATTGCCGACCAGTTCTGCGTCATCTCCGAGGACGGGAAGTTCTTCGAGCTCATGTACAGCTCGGACCCGGTCTTCATGGACTCGTACCTGAACCCCCTCACCCCCGAGCAGGTCCTCGATATCTACGGCCTCGAGATCATGTTCATGCTGTACCGGGCGATGAGGGATTACCTGGAATCGAACAGGGATCTCGTCGAGGCACTCGGAAAGGTCCTCGTGTTCGTGTTCGGTGATTCGCCAGGGCCGGTACTGCCCCCGGAAGCCGGGAAAGAGGGGCCCGCCGGCGGGTAGTAGACAGCGGGGATTCACTCTCACCTGCGGCGAGAGAAACGTGGTCGCTTCGCGAACCCGTTATTTCCACCCGAAGGTGGGAAAGAGGGGATTCCGAGCGGAGCAAGGAATAACCCTCGTCCCGCCAAGGGGGAAAAGAGGGACCTTGAGCGGTGCGAAAAAGGCTGCTCGCTTTCAGCTCGCACCCTTGTCATTTCCACCCGAAGGTGGGAAAGAGGGGCTTCAGGAGATCCTCTTCGCTCTTCGCCGTCGCCGAGAGGCTGAAGCTCCGGGAGAATTTCTTCCCGGTCCGGTTCTCGTACGTCACGAGCGCCTTTGCCTCGGCGACCATTGACGGGAGGGGGAAGGCGTACCTCCCGTCGGCGGGCAGCTCGGTGAGGTCGAATTCCCGGTCGAGCGGGACGAGGGTAATGTGGATCCTGACCGCCGCATCGTTCCCCCGGTTCAGCAGCAGGACCGACTTCGCGTCCTCGGAAAGGGAGCAGGACAGGTCAGGGAGGTCGTGGGTCTCCCCCATAATGAAGAACGACATCGCGAGGGCGGCATCGATGATGAGGGCGATCCCCGCGAGGTACGGGTCAAAGAAGAAGAGGGCTCCCGCGATGACGAGGCCCCCGACGAGGACTCCGGTCTCACGTCCTTCCATGGAACACCTCTCTTCCGGCCGGGACTGGAATGGGCCCGATGCGATTCGAACGCATGACCTCCCGGTTATCAGCCGGGCGCACAACCTGGCTATGCTACGGGCCCGGAAGAAGATTGACCCTATAACCTAAAGCATCCGGGTTTTTATAGGTTATGAATGTAGGATCAGTGATGCCATCCTGCGCCGGAGGAACCGGGGCAGGGCGGCCGAGGTGGTTCCAGTGGCGAAACGGTATCTCCTGGGCAACGAGGCCATCGCTCACGCGGCTGTCGAGGCCTCGGCTGACTTCGTGAGCGGCTATCCCGGCACCCCGTCCTCCGAGGTTATCGACATCCTCCGGGTCCAGGAGGAGCGCCCTCTCTACGTCGAGTGGTCGGTCAACGAGAAGGTCGCCTTCGAGAACGCGCTCGCCGCCGCATGGTGTGGCCTCCGTTCGCTCGTGACGATGAAGCACGTCGGGCTGAATGTGGCAGCCGACCCGCTCATGACGAGCGGGTACACGGGGGTCACCGGCGGGTTTGTCATCATGTGCGCCGACGACCCCTTTGCCCACAGCTCCCAGAACGAGCAGGATACCCGGTTCTATGCCCGGTTCGCCCACCTCCCGTGCCTCGACCCCGCGACCGTCCAGGAGGCGCACGACATGGTGATCGACGCCTTCGCCCTCTCCGAGGAGCTCGGCCTCCCGGTCATATTCCGTCCCACGACCCGGGTCTGCCACTCGAAGAGCGACGTCGTCATCGGGGAGGCAGGGAAAGATTCGAGGAAGGGGAATTTCCCCCGGGACCCGAAGCGGTTCGTCCTGATCCCGGCCAATGCGAGGCCGCTCCACAAGGCCCTCGACGAGAAGCTGCCGAAGGTGACGAAGACGCTCGCCGGCAGGGGCTATAACCGGTTCGAAAGGAAAGGAAAGACGGCGATCATCGCCGGGGGAATCGGGGCGACCTATGTTCAGGAAATCCTCCCCGACGGGATTTCATTCGGGAAAATCGGGGCTTACCCGGTCGACTGGGGGGCGCTCGGCGACTTTGTGAAGGGTCACCGGAAGATCCTCGTCATCGAGGAGGGGGAGCCGATCATCGAGGAGCTCGTCCGGCAGGTTGCCGGGGGGATCCCCGTCTCGGGGAAGCTCGACGGTGTTGTCCCGGCCGAGGGGGAGCTCTCCATCTCCGCCGTTTCGGCCATCCTCGAGGGGCAGGGGATCATACCGAAGGGAGCGGGGACCCCCGGTCCTGTTCCGAACGTCCCGATGAGGCCACCCATCATGTGCGCCGGGTGTATGCACCGGCCCACCTTTTTCGCGATAAAAAAGGTCTGGCGGGACGCGGTCTACCCGAGCGACATCGGGTGCTACACGCTCGGGCTCCAGCTCGGGGTCGTCGACACCACCATCTGCATGGGGTCGGCCCCCTCGCTCGCGAGCGGGATCAACCACTCGGGAGACCCGAGGGAGGTGGTCGCGACCATCGGCGATTCGACCTTCCTCCACTCCGGGATCCCGGGGCTCCTGAACGCCGTGTACAATGGCGCGGACATGACCCTCATCATCCTCGATAACCGGACCACGGCGATGACCGGCCACCAGCCGAACCCGGTCTCGGGGACGACGGCGGGCGGCGAGGTGAAGGCCCCGGTCTCCCTCGAGGCCATCTGCCGGGCCTGCGGGGTGTCCTTCGTCGAGACGGTCTCTCCCTACGACCTCCCCTCGATGATCGAGGTGATGAAGGCGGCAAAGGCACAGAAAGGCGTGAGGGTCCTCATCGCGAAGCAGCCGTGCGTGATCACGGCGCGGAGGGCGGGGGTGAAGCGGGTGTCCTACTCCGTCGACCGGGACGCCTGCACCGTCTGCGGGACCTGTATCCGGTTCGGCTGCCCTGCCATCGAGATGATCGACGACCGGGCGGCCATAAACGAGCTCTGCTCCGGGTGCGGGGTCTGCGCCCAGATCTGCCCGTCGGGGGCCATCGGGCCGAAGGAGAAGGAAGCGAAGGAGGCGAAACCATGACCGGGTCCTTCGACCTCCTCATCGTCGGGACCGGGGGGCAGGGGGTTATCCTTGCCTCGAATGTCATCGGCGAGGCGTGCATCATCGAGGGTCGCGAGGTGAAGGCCGCCGAGACCCACGGGATGGCGCAGCGCGGGGGATCGGTGGAGTGCCACGTGCGCATCGACGGGCGGTTCGGGCCCCTGATTCCGCCGGGGAACGCCGACCTTCTCATGGCATTCGAGCTCATCGAGGCGCTCAGGTACCGCCACTACCTGAAACCGGGCGGGAGGCTCGTCGCGAATCGGCTCGTCCAGGTCCCCACCTCGGTGTACATGCAGAAACTCGAGGCGCCGACCGAGGCGAAAATCGTCGGCCAGCTCGCGGACCTCGCCCCCTGCGTCCTCGACGCGGACACGAAGGCAACCGAGGCAGGGAGCCCCCTCACCCAGAACATGGTCATGGTCGGGGCAGGGTCTCTCGCGATCCCCCTGGAACGGCAATCGCTCGAAGAGGCCATCCGGCGGTCGGTGCCGAAGAAGACCATCGAGATGAACCTGCGCGCCTTCCAGCTCGGGCGGGAGGCCGCCGGGGAGTGCAGGTGACCGGCGGCTGCGGCCCGTTCCAGGCTGACGAGATTTACCTCGGGGATGCACGGGACCTCCTCGCCGGGGTCCCCGATTGTTCCGTCGACCTCGTGGTCACCGACCCCCCGTTTGCCATCGACTTCCGGCCCCAGCGGAACAACTACCACCGGAC
>DATJPK010000093.1:0-9989 GCA_035506435.1 Methanomicrobiales archaeon | reverse complement strand
AATGGAAGCAAGGGGAATCGCCGTAGACCGTGCGCAGATCGAATCCAAGATACGGCGTCTCACAGGGGAATTCAGCGTGCCGCTCGCAGAGGCAGAGCGCACGGTGAGTAACGAGCTCGCCCGGGAGCATTCGCTCCCCTCCCCGGGTACGCGTGCAGAGGAACGGGAAATCGCGGGCCTCTCGCCGGGAGAATGGGTGACAGTGCAGGGAAAGGTGGTCGCCCTCACCACCCCCAGGAGCCCAGCCATCGCCCAGTCAGGGATCCTTGCGGATGCCTCGGGAGCTATCCGGTTTACCGTCTGGGCCCGGGCGAAGGCCCTGCCCCTGGAGGCCGGGAAATGGTACCGGATGGAGTCGGCGGTCGTGGACGAGTTCCGCGGTGTCGAATCACTGAAGATCCACAGCGGGACAACCATCACCGGGTTCGAGAACGAAGCCCCCCTCATTCCGAAGCTGGTACCTGTCCGGGATCTCCGGGTCGGCGTGGGATCGGTGAGAGTGAAGGTGGTCCAGGAGTGGGAGTCCAGCCATGAGCGGATGCTCCAGTCCGGGATACTCGGGGACGAGACGGGAACCGTCAGGTTCACCATCTGGAAGGAGGAGGGGAAGGAGAAGCTCGTTCCCGGGAGCGTGTATTCCATCTACTATGCCCTCGTGGACGAGTTCAACGGCAGGCTCCAGCTCAACCTCGCAACGGCCATCTGCATCCCCGAAGAGGGAGATATCCGGGTCCAGGAGGGAGAGGATGCCCGCGGGGTCATCGTCCACCTTGCCCCGGGATCGGGCCTTATCAAGCGGTGCCCCGTGGAGGGCTGCAACCGGGTCCTTTCCAGGCAGAACTACTGCCCGGTCCACGAGATCCAGAAGGACTTCAGGTACGATCTCCGGATCAAGGGCGTGCTCGACGACGGGACCCGGACGAGGAACCTCCTCGTCCAGAAGGAGATCGTGGAGGCCCTCTCGGGCATGAAGCTCGATGAGGCGGTCGCCCTCGCCGAGTCGAGCCCGCTCGGCATGGACGAGGTCTTCTACCGGATCCGGGACGGTGTCCTCGGCAGGTATTTCCAGGTGCGGGGGAGCGAGATCGACGGGAGGATCCTCGTCAAGGAATGCCGGAAGATCAGCTTCGACCCTGCCGAGCTTGCCACGCTCCTGAACCAGGCCGGGGGTGAGGCCCGATGATGAACGGCCGGAAGGTGCAGGGGCTGCGGCCGGGCCAGACCTTCGAGCGCGAGCCGGCCCGCCGGGTATTCGCCTCCGAGCTCAGGGAGGTGAGGCTCCAGTTCCGCGAGGGTGAGGACGAGAAGAGCCCGAGCTTCGTCCTCCTCCCGACGGGCGAGCGGTGCAACCGGATCTTTCTCGTGGGCACCCTCACTGAGAAGGACCGGCGCGGGGACCAGAACGTGTTCTACCGGGCACGCATCGCAGACCCGACTGGCACCTTCTTCCTCATGGCCGGGAGCTACCAGCCCGAGGCGATGCAGCAGATCGCCCGGATCGAGCCTCCCGCCTTCGTCGCGGTCATCGGGAAGCCGAACCTCTTCGAGTCCCAGCCCGGGACGACACTCGTCTCGGTCAGGGCGGAATCGGTGACCACGGTGGACCGGGATACCCGGGACCTGTGGGTGCTGGACGCCGCGAGGGCCACCCTCCGGCGCCTCGACGAGCTGGGAAAGAGCGAGGACTCAAAAAGGGCGCAGGAGCACTACCATGCCGATCCCGCAGTTTACCGGAAGATGGTGTATGACGCCCTCGCCCAGCTGAAGATCTGAACCTGCCCGCCCCCCCCTTTTTTTCCATCCAAACCGTTATGAGGGTAAAGCCCATCAGTGGCTGCTATGAGAACTTTCCGACTGGTCCAACGGGCCCGGGACGACCTTGCCCAGGTATCGAGGCAGCTCGGCCTCGTCATCCTCCTCATTCTCTCGGGGTGCCTCGTCCCTGCGGGGAAGGGGGGCGGACCGGCGCTCAATGTCTCTTCGGGTGCATTCCCCCGCGACGGCCAGGTCCCGGTGGCCTATACCTGTGACGGGGCGAACATCTCGCCACCGCTCTCGTGGGGTGGTGTCCCGGAGGGAACGGCGTCAATCGCTGTGGTCGTCACTGATCCAGACGCCGCCGGAAGGCCGTTCGTCCACTGGGCCGCGTACAACATCCCACCGGGAACCCGGGAAATTCCGGCCGGTGCACCGGGGAGGAGAGCGCTCCCCGCAGGCTCGCTCGAAGGAACGAACGATTTCGGGAAGACGGGCTATGCGGGTCCATGCCCGCCGCCGGGGAAGCCGCATCATTACCACTTCACCGTATCTGCCCTCGACATGACGATTGCACCCGGGGGGCGGCAGGACGGCAGGACGCTCGTGCAGGCGATGGCAGGGCATATCCTCGCCCAGGGCGAGATCGTCGGTACCTACCAGAGAGGGTGACCTGCAGGGTCCGGTTTTCCGGAGGAGAAAAAAGGGAATTCCGGGATTGAGGCCTGAGCCGCTATCTCAGGCGCCTCGATCCGATGAGGAGGGCGGCGACGGCGATGGAGAGGACCCCGGGCCATGCACCGAGGGGTGCAGGTGCGGGTGACTGCTGTGGGGTAGTAACGGCGGTGGTGGGGGGCAGGGTCGCCGGCGCCGTGGTAGTGACCGGGGGCAGCCGAGTCGTGGGAGGTGGTGTCGCCGGGATGGTGGTCACTATCGGCACGGTTGTCACGGGCACCGTCACAGGCGGCACGGGAACGGTCGTGGGTACAACGGCGCCCCCGATGTTGAAGCCGAGGATGTTCGAGTCCGATGCCATCATGTCGAAGTTCGCCGGGTCATGCCACTTTGCCTGCACCGTAAAAGATCCGGACCCGAGGTTCTGAAGGGTAATGGCCCCCGGCCTTCCGGGGTCGTCGGTGTAAAACACCTGCGCGCTCACGTTCATCCGGGAGAAGTCCAGCCCCTGGATGTTCGTGAGCTGGGCGCCGCCCGGGGTCGTGAGGACGACGTCCACCGTTGCCGGGTACAGGGCACCGGCATGGTAGTATGCCCCGACGTCCACCGAGACGATCTTGAAGGCGATCGGGGTTCTCTCGGAGATGGAGAGCCCCTCTATGGAATCGGAATGATTCGGGCTTGCGAGCACGGCATCGATGGAGACCGTGGGCACGGCGACGAGGGCGGAGTTCATGACCCCGTTCGCAGAATTCCACGCATAGTACACCCCGTAGGTGCCTCCAAAGGACTCGGGGATCGGGGTGTAACTCGTATCGTCGGTGACCGCGACCTCGCGGAGGAGGACCATGGTCGGGTTATCGTCCTGGTACTTCCGGAGAGCCGTGACCGGGTTCGCCCCGGTACGGAGGCCCGTGATGTCGATGTTCTGCTCATAGACAAAGATCGTATCGCCGACCCCGATGTGCCGGATGTCCGTCCGCGCACCGGACGGGCACACCGCGAGGGCGGAAAGCAGGAGGAGGAGGATTCCCCCGGCAAGGATGCCCGGGGTGATCCGGCTGCGGGAATGAGCTCTCATGGGATGACCTCATCTCAATGGAGAGTAACAACCGGGATATAAGCCCTCCTCCCGGTTCCAGCCGGCGAAACGTCAGCCCAAGGAAAGGCTCTCCCTGATCCGGGCGAGTTCCTCCTCCCGCTCACCGACCCGCTCCCGGAGGCCGGCGACCTCCCTCTCGAGTTCGGCGATCTTCCGGGCGACAGCCTCCTTCCGGTGGCTCCGGTGGAGGGTGACCGCCTGCTCCGCCTGGAGATATGCCTCCCCGAGTTCCTCATCGGTGTAGCGGGGAGGCTGCCCGGGGCGGTGCCCGGTATCCCCCATGAGCTCGCGGAGGAGAGGCACCGGGAGCACCTCTCCCATTCGTGCGGCGAAGAACCGGCGGGCGGCACCCGGGGTGGTGGTCCTCCTCCCGGTAACGGGGTCGAACCGCTCGAGCCTCGCCTTTGCAAGGGCGAGCGCCCAGATCGCGCCGAAGGTCCGGCCTCCGAGGGGAAAGAGGAGGTCTTCGGCCGCCTTCCCACCCCGCGACCGGGCGGCGGAGAGGAACCGGTCCCTGACGATGAGGTACACCCGGATCGCACCAGCAGCCTCCCGGGAAATGAATGCCACCCGGGCAACGCCGCCTTCCGGGTCCCTGATCCGGAACCGGGCCGGGCGCGAATCGAGG
Organism: Methanomicrobiales archaeon; assembly: GCA_035506435.1. Classification (GTDB taxonomy): domain Archaea; phylum Halobacteriota; class Methanomicrobia; order Methanomicrobiales; family JACTUA01; genus JACTUA01. Next base: position 5,829 of record DATJPK010000093.1, on the reverse strand, counting down.
TCCAGGTCAGAAAGCCGGATGGCGAGGACCTCCCCCAGGCGGGCGCCGCTGCTCGCGAGCACGAACAGGATCGCCCTGCCACGGGTATCGAGGTGCTCCAGGATCCTGAGGACCATGCCCGGGGTGAGGGGGTCCTGCTGGGCCCGGGAAGGAGGAGGTCCCGGGAGCGGGGGAACGCGGGCTTTTCCGGTCGGGAGGAGCGGGGGATCGATACCGGCAAGAAGGGTCCTTACGGCGCTCTGGTACCCGAGACCGGTCTTCCGGGTCCGGCAGACTTCTCCCAGTGCCCGGAGGTCGCTCGCGAGGTCCCGGCGGCCGTTCCGAAGGTCGTTCACGTACTTCGCGACCCAGGGGTCCAGGGTCTCCGGCGAGGCGCCCCCAAGCCGGGCGCCGTAGAGAAGGGAAAGGAATTTTACCCATGCACTCACATACATCGCACGGGTAGTTTTGGCCCGGTACCGCTCAAGGAAATCCGAGAGTAACGGCATTATCCGGGTAAAATACGCCCTTTCATGATTTAATAGTATGGAAATGAGAGTGCTGGCACGAATATAAATTGTACCAAACGAGTGTAAGGAGAGGATAGCTTTGAAGTCAAAGAGAGAGAAGGAATCATCCCGGCTCGAGAAGGTGACCCGGGCGCAGCCGGCCCCCCAGGCAGAGATGCGGGACCCGAAGGCGGTCGACCACCTGTTGAAGGCCCTGTCAGACAAGGACGAGATGGTTCGGTCCCAGGCGGCCCGCGCCCTCGGGGAGATGCGTGACCCGAAGGCCGTCGACCAGCTCATCCGTGCCCTGAAGGACCGGCACAAGCTCGTGCGTGCAGAGGCTGCCGAGGCGCTCGGGCGGATCGGCGACCCCCTCGCAGTTGACCACCTCATCCGCGCCCTGAAGGACGAGAACGCGAGGGTCAGAGGGGCATCTGCCCGGGCCCTCGGCGAAATCGGGGACCTGCAGGCTGTTGCGCCGATCATCGGCATCCTCAGGGACCGTGACGAGGACGTGCGGGGCGAAGCGGCCCGGGCCCTCGGGAAGATGGGGGACGAGCGGGCCCTCCAGCCCCTCATCGAGTCGCTCCGCGACGTCGATACCTATGTCCGGTGCTATGCCACCATCGCCCTCGGGACCATCGGGACCCCTGCCCTCGACTCGCTCATCCAGGCCCTGAAGAGCGACTACGACGACGTCCGGGAGCGGGCGGCAAACACCCTCTCGGGGATGAAGGACCGGGCGGTCGAGGCCCTTATTCGGGCGCTCCGGGACGAGGACTGGGCGATCCGGAAGGAGGCACAGCGGATCCTGGTCACCATCAAGGCTCCCGCCGTAGAACCGCTCATCCGGGCCCTGCGGGACGAGGACTGGGACGTGCAGCGGCAGGTGGCAAAGGTTCTCGAGGACATCGGCGACGAGCGGTCGGTGGATGCCCTCGTCGGGATCCTCAAGGAGGCCAACTGGGCGGCCCAGAAGGAGATCATCCGGGTGCTCGGCAGCTTCGGCTGGAGCCCCCTCACCGACGAGGAGCGGGCCTACTTCCTCCTCTCGAAGGGCTCCTGGGACGAGCTCGAGAAGCTCGGCGACGCGGCGGTCCCTGCTCTCACGAACGCCCTCTCTGACGAGGACCGGTACGTTCGCAGGAAGGCCGCATCGGTCCTCGGCCGGCTCGGAGACTCGGAGGCGGCCGGGGCGCTCATTGAGGCCCTCGAGAGCGATGACCGGTTCCTCCGCAGCATGGCGGCGGAGTCCCTGGGGAAGATCGGGGACAAGGCCTCGGTCCCGGCCCTCCTCAAGGCCCTCACCTCCGACGACCCGTGGGTCCAGCGGTACGCCGTCGAGGCCCTCGGGATGATCGGAGATGGGCGTGCCGTGGAGCCGCTCATCGCGATCATGAGGTCCGGCGGCGAGGGGATCCGGCGCGAGGGAGCACGGGCCCTCACCGGGATCGGGAAGCCGGCGATCAAGCCACTCATCGGGGCCCTCTCCGAGGGCGACGAAGAGATGAAGGCGAGCGCCGCCTGGGTGCTCGCGATGGCCGGGGATCTCTCGGTCCCCGCCCTGATCGACGCCCTGAAGAAGGAGGGCGGGGCCCTTGCCACCGATGCCGAGGAGGTCCTCTTCGAGATCGGGGAGCCCGCGGTCGAGCCGCTCATCGCGGCCCTCGGGGACTCCCACGAGCAGGTCAGGAGGTCGGCAGCACGGGTGCTCGGGCGGTTCGGGGACCGGCGGGCGGTCGAGCCCCTGATCAAGGCACTCGGTGACAACTCGGCCGGCGTCCGGAAGGAAGCGACCATCGCACTCGGGAAGGTCGGGGAGCCCTATGCAGTAAGCTCCCTTGTCGGGCTCCTCTCCGACGACGACCTCGAGGTCCAGCGGGAGGCGGTGGTGGCCCTCGGGAAGATCCGGGACATCAGGGCCCTTGCCCCCCTCATCGGGAGCCTGAAGAACCCCGAGCTCCGGGAGAGCGTGACGGCGGCCCTCTCGGCGATGAGCGACGAGCGTGCCATCGCCCCGCTGATCGAGGTCTTGAAGGACGAGAGCGTCTTCGTGCGGATGGGCGCCGCTGACGTCCTCGTCCACATCGGTGAACCGGCGGTCGAGCCGCTCATCGAGGCCCTCGGGAGCGAGGACGCGGGCGTGAGGTACGTCGCGGCCTGGACCCTCGGGAAGATCGGCGACCGGCGTGCGGTAGAACCCCTGATCGAAGCCATGAAGGACCGGGACAAGGGCGTGAAGAAGGGGGCGGCGGTGGCCCTCGGGGATATCGGCGACGGCCGGGCCGTCGAGCCGCTCATCCAGGCCCTCAAGGACGAGGACGAGTCCATCCAGCGGGCGGTCAGGGAGTCGCTCGAGCGGACCATCTCAAAGAAGGATTAGGAACCCCCCTCCCTCTCTCCTTTCAAAGTCTCTTTTCGAAAAAGGACTGATGTCCTTTTCCTCAATCTCCTTTCGGTCGGTCTCGAAACGGGATTGAGATCCCGTTTCTCTGCCTCCCTTCGGTCGGTTTTCAGACGTCCTTCAGGACCGTCCAGATGCTGTCCCGCTCGATGAGGATCCAGTACCGCTTCAGCTCACTCTCGGCGTATTCGTAGTCCGGGAAGAACTCGCCGACCCTCTTCCAGTACCGGCGCGAGTGGTTCGGTTCGAGGAGGTGGGCGAGTTCATGGACAACCAGGTAGTCCCGGACAGGCCCGGGAAGGGCGAGCACCCTGAGGTTTGCACTGATCCCCCCGCCCGGTGAGCAGCTCGCCCACCGGCCCCGCTGCTCCCGGATGGAGAGCCTCCCGACCCGGAGGCGCATCCTTGCCGCCTGGGCTTCAAGCCTCCTGCCGAGGTCCTCCCTGAGCCGTTTCTTCAGGAAACGCTTGAGATCCCTCGGGCTCGTGTAGGTAACGATCCCCTCTTCCTCGTCCACCCGGCAGGCCTCGCCGGGCTCGAGCCGGTAGAACCTCCCGTCGAGAAGGATCCTGCCCTCCTGCCCGGCCCGGTCCCGGGAGACCTCCTCCATCTCCTTTTGTTTGCGCTCGATCCAGCCTGCGTTTCGTTCGATCAGGGTGGGGACATGGGTCCCCGGCGGGGCGGTGACCCTTACCCTCCCCGAGGGAAGTACCTGGATGGTCGCACGACGGACGTCCCGTTCCCTGACCTCGATGTCGTCCCCGGTTCCCGGCGGGACCGGGTCACCGGGTGAGGGAGGCGATGATGGCATCCCGGTGGGGGGCGAGCCTCGACGCGACGAGGGCGACGTACCTCCCCTGGAACCTGGCCCCTGCCAGTTCGTTCTCGCTCGGCCACCGCTCGCCTTTCGGCCCGGCGATGGTGGAGGCGCCGTACGGGGAGCATCCCGTAATCTCGTCGCTCCTGCTCTGGCCCGTGAACAGATAGGGGAGCCCGAGGACGATCATTCCGTGGTGGAGGAGCGTCGTGTGGAAGGAGAGGATGGTCGACTCCTGGCCGCCATGCTGGGTGTTCGACGAGGTGAAGACCGAGCCCACCTTCCCGGCGAGCGCCCCCTGGAGCCAGAGGGATCCGGTCGCGTCCATGAACTGCCGCATCTGCCCGCACATGTTCCCGTACCGGGTCGGGGTCCCGAAGATGATCGCATCATAGCTTCCGAGATCGTTCCGGGAGCAGATCGGAACATGGGAAAACGACTGCTGCGCCGCGAGCGCCCCCATTTTCTCGAGGACGTCCAGGGGAAGGGTCTCGGGCACCCTCCGCATCTCCACGGTGACCCCCTCCACCCCGGCGGCCCCGGCCGCTACCGCCCCCGCGAGCCGGTGGACGTGGCCGAACATCGAGTAATACACGACGAGAATCTTCATGTCAGCCCCTCACGGCAGCGAGCTCCGGATCGTGTATCGGCCGGTGAAGAGATGAGGTTTACCCCCACCGGACGCCCTTATTCAGGCTCCGCCCCGGCCACGGGCAGGGGGAGATCCTCCCGGCCGCCCACCCATCCCTTGATCCCGTCGGTGTACCGGGCAGCGAACGACCCTGCGAGGGATGTCACGACAACGAGGATGGCCACGGTTGCCGATAGGGTGGCCGAACCGAAGATAGCGACAAGGGCGATGGAGAACTCGCCCCGCCCCAGCGTGTCGGCACCGATCTCGATCCCCGAGAGGACCGAACCGTGCAGCCCCCAGCCGACGAGGGTGCCCGAGGCCACCTTGCTCCCGATGGCGAGGAGGCAGAGGATCGCGGCAACAACGGGGGAGAAACCGCCCGAGAAGTCGATGGTGATCCCGAAGAACACAAAGAAAAGGACGAGAAAAACCTCGCGGAAGGGCTGGGAGAGCCGGTCGAGGGCGGGACCGCTCGTCGCCGCGAGGGAGGAGCCGAGGATGATGGCGACGAGGGCCTCGGGGATCTTCAGGAGCTTCGCGAGGTAGGTGGTGGAGATGACGAGCGTGAAGGTGAGGAGCGAGGGGAGGTCGTCGGTCCGGGCGAGGATCCCCCGGATCGGCCGCTCGAGGAGCCGTACGATGGCGACCGTCGCCGCGAGCACCGCGATGGTGAGGAGGAGGTAGGTGAGGAGGTTCCCTCCCTGGAGGGAAAAGAGGGAGATGAGGAGGATGAGGAGCACGTCCTCGAAGACCATCATCCAGACGATGGTCTCGGCCTCGGGGAGGATCAGCCTCCGGTTCTCGACGAGGGAGGCGATGGCCATCGCCGAGCTCGAGATGTAGAAGGCGGCCGCGAGGATGAAGGACTCGAGAAGGGGAAACCCGAGGAGGATCGCCGCGGCAAACCCGATGAGGAGGTTCACGGCGAGGTCGATGCCTCCCGAGAAGAGGATGGTCCGCCCGCGCTCGCGGAGGGACCTGGGCCGCATCTCCAGGCCGACATAGAAGAGGAGGAAGATGAGCCCGAGCGAAGAGAGGTACTGGGAGTAGGCGTCCGAGGGGACCAGGTTAAGGCCGCTCTTCCCTATGGCTATCCCGGCGATGATGTAGAAGGGGATGGGCGGGAGGGAGTACCTCTTCGAGACAAGGGCGAGGATGAGGCAGACGAAGAGGGCGAGCGCGATCTCTTCCATCAGTTCCCCAGGATGGTATGCTCGAACTCGTCCAGCTGGTCGGTGTCACCGATGGCAACGACGATGTCCCCGTCCTCGAAGGTAAAGGAGGGCAGGGGGTTGATGATATTCTTCCCCTTCCGGGAGACGGCGACGACCGTCGCTCCCGTCTTTGTCCGCACCGCGAGCTCGGCGATGGACTTCCCGGCGAGGTGCTTCCTTATTGCATAGGTATGGACCCGGATGCGGAGGTCGGAGAGGGTGGAAAAGGCGATCTCGACGGCCTCCTTCTCGGCCTCGATGATGGCCCCCGA
>DATJPK010000092.1:0-4663 GCA_035506435.1 Methanomicrobiales archaeon | reverse complement strand
CCGGGCATCGGCTTCACCTTCGACGTGGGCCATGCCCACACCGTGGGAAAGGTCCCGGAGTTCCTGAAGGTCCTCTCATCGGTAAACCACATCCACATCCATGACAACCACGGCACCGCCGACCAGCACCTCGCGCTCGGTGACGGCACCATCCCCTGGGAGGAGGTCGGGCGGGCGGTGGCGAGGGACTACCGCGGCATCGTGGTCGTGGAGGGCCGGAACCTCGAGGAGGCGGCGCGGAGCCTCGCCGTGTTCCGGAGGTGCTTCGTGTGACCGGCGAGACGCTCCACGTCCACTTCCTCGGCACGGCGGGAGCCCTCCCGACCCCGCAGCGGAACCTCCCCTGCATCATGATCCGGAGGGGCCCCGACACCCTCCTCTTCGATTGCGGCGAGGGGGCCCAGCAGCAGATGATGCGGGCCCGGACCGGCTTCACCGTGGACGCAGTCTTCATCACCCACTGGCACGCCGACCACTTCCTCGGCACCTTCGGCCTCGCCCAGACCCTCTCCTTCATGGGCAGGGACGCCCCGCTTACCATCTACGGACCGCCCGGCGTCCATGACTTTGCCGGGGAGGTTGCGCAGCTCTGCCGGAACAACGTGCGGTTTCCCGTCGAGTCGGTCGAGCTCCGTGACGGGTCGGTGGTACCGTTCAGCGGGTACGCGGTCCATGCCTTCGCGACCCTGCACGGCATCCAGTCCCTCGGCTACCTCCTCGTGGAGGACGGGAGGCCGGGGAAGTTCGATCGGGAACGGGCCGTGGCGCTCGGCGTCCCGCCGGGTCCCCTCTTCGGCAGGCTCCAGCGTGGGGAAACGGTGCGGGTGAAGCGGGACGGCCAGGAGGTGGAGGTGTGCCCCGGCGACGTGATGGGGCCCCCGAGGGCGGGCCGGAAGGTCTGCTACACGGGCGACACGAGGCCCGTCGCGGACAGGATCCGGACCGTCGCGGAGGGGATGGACCTCCTGATCCACGATGCAACCTTCGACGACCGGGACCGGGACCGGGCCGTCGAGGTCCATCACTCGACGGCGGGTGAGGCCGGGGCAGCGGCGGCGGCCCTCGGGGCAAAGACGCTCGCCCTCGTCCACATCAGCCCCCGGTACACGACGACCGCGGGGCACGTCGAGGACGCGAAGCGGTCGTTCTCCGGCGAGGTCATCGCCCCGGCCGACCTCACCATGATCGAGATCCCCTTCCGGGACTGACCGGGCGGTCCTGAGGCACCCATAAGAGGGGGAAACGCAAGTACTAGGTAGAGATCGGCTCCCTGCCTGCAGGCGGGGATGGATACCACACCGACGGCAGGAAACGGAGACGGACATGGAAGGGGAAAGCAAGGTCATCGTGTACAGGCTCGGCGCGACCTGCGACACCGGGGAGGTCGAGGAGGGCAAGATCTACAGCGGGAAGGTGCAGGGGTTCGCGAACTTCGGGGCATTCGTCCTCCTGAACGAACGGGTGAAGGGGCTCGTCCACAAGTCCAACATCAAGCAGAAGCACAAGGAGCAGGACCCGATCCTTGTCCTCGTGAAAAACATCCGGCCGAACGGGAACATCGACCTCGAGGAGGTGACCCCCTCGGTCTTTCACACCGAGGTGGTGGTGAAGAAGTCGGCGCCCGTGCGGCTGAAGGACCTCCAGAGATTCATCGGCCGGGTCGTGCGGATCCATGGCGAGATCTCCCAGATCAAGCAGACGAGCGGGCCGACCATCTTCACGCTCGTGGACGGGGACGGGATCGCGAGCGCCGCGGCCTTCGTCGAGGCGGGCGTCCGGGCGTACCCCGAAGTGCAGCTCGGCGACATCGTCTCCATCATGGGCGAGGTGGGCCAGCGGAACTCCCAGCTGCAGGTCGAGGTCTCCTCCCTCGCCGTCCTCACCGGCGACGAGGCCCTTCATGCCCGCGAGGAGATCGATACGACGCTCGACGCCCGGGCCGAGCCGCCCGAGCTCCCGCTCCTCGTCGAGAGCGACGTGCTCACCGCTCTTCTCCCCGCTCTCCGCACCGTCGCCCGGAGGGTACGGAAGGCGGTCTTCATGGGCCAGCCCATCCTCGTCCGGCACCATGCCGACGCCGACGGGATCTCGGCGGCCGTCGCCCTCGAGCAGGCCGTCGTGGGCCTCATCCGGGAGAACGGCGGGGACTATGACTCCGCCTCCTTCCTCTTCAAGCGGTCGCCGTCGAAGGCCCCCTTCTACGAGATCGAGGACATCACCCGGGACCTGGACTTCGCGCTCAAGGACCTCCAGAGGTTCGGCCAGAAGCTCCCCCTCATCATCCTCATGGACAACGGGTCCACCGAGGAGGACATCCCCTCCCTCCGCATGGCCGCCGTGTACGACCTCTCAATGCTCGTCGTTGACCACCACCACCCCGACGAGGTGGTGGACCCGTTCCTCGAGGGACACGTGAACCCGTACCACGTCGGCGGGGACTTCGGGGTGACGAGCGGGATGCTCGGCGTGGAACTCGCCCGGCTCGTCCATGCGCCGGTCGAGCCGCTCGTCCGGCACATCGCCGCGGTCTCGGCCGTCGGCGACCGGTCCGAGGCACCCGAGCGGCAGCGGTACCTCGCCATCGCCGGCGAGGCGTACCCCGAGACGCACTGCAAGGACATCGCCCTTGCCCTCGACTACCTCCAGTTCTGGCTCCGGTTCAACGACGGGCGGGAGCTCGTGAAGGATCTCCTCGACCTGAACGGGAACCCCGACCGGCACCGGGCCCTCGTCGCCCACATGGTCGAGCAGGCGAACCTCGCCATCGCCGAGCAGGTGGAGGCCTCGATGCCGCACGTCGAGGAGCGGAGGCTCGCAAACGGCGTCCGGCTCTTTCTCCTCGACGTGGAGCTCCATGCCCACAAGTTCACCTTCCCGCCGCCGGGGAAGACCTCCGGCGAGGTGCATGACCGGCTCATCCAGGCGAACCCCGGCGCCCCCGTCGTGACCATCGGCATGGGGCCTGATTTCGCCGTTCTCCGGTCCCGGGGCGTGATGATGAACATCCCGAAGATGGTGCGGGAGCTCAGGCAGGAGATCGTCGGGGGCGGGGTCTCCGGCGGGGGGCACCTCGTGGTCGGCTCCATCAAGTTCGTGGAGGGCATGCGTGACACGGTCCTCGAGGCCCTCATCGGGAAAATCGGCGCGGCGCCCGTCCAGCCACGGTGAAGGCAGGAACTGCCTGCCGAAAAAGCGAATCCTTTTATAGAGCGCGTGAGCTACATTGTGGATCAAACAGGAGGTGGACTTGTGACCACGGTGAACCGTCTCCGGGACAGCTACAACGACACCCAGCGCAAGATCCTCTATTATCTGAGCTCGGGTATCCGGAAAGGGAAACATTACTTCAAGTCCAAGTACATCGCGAAGGACCTGGGCCTCTCCCCGAAGGAGGTGGGGACGAACATGGGCATCCTCGCCGAGATCTGCGAGGAGCTCTCCATCATCCGCTGGAGCTACTCGAACAGCACGACCTGGCTCGTCACGAGCCGGCCGGCCTGATCCCCCGTCTTTTTTCCGCCATGACCAGGGTCGAGATCACGGGACGGATCGGGTTTGTCGCGGGCATCGACGAAAAGAAGGACTGCATCCTCTCGCAGGAACCTGCATCGCAGGACCCCGACGCTCTCTGGTTCAATATCGACCTCCCCAAGGGCCACGGATTCAGGCCCGGCGACCGGGTGAAGGTCACCATCGAAAAGCTCTGAATGGTCCCGGGAGGGACCGGCTGCCCCGCAGGCGGAGCCGCTCCGGGCAGCAGGCCCGCGGGTTATTTGATCAGTTCCGACGGGGTTTCGAGCGTGATGATGAAGCTGTCCACGTCCTCGGTCTCGATGACCATGTAAAGCGGCCTCCCTGCAACGACGACCGTCTTTGTCACCGTCCCCGGGAAGTGGATCTCGGCACCCTCGACGATGCGCCCACTCTCCTCGTCGATGAGGACCATCCGGAAGGTTGCCTTCTCCGGGGTCCGTTCTGCGTTCACGGTCGCGACCATCCGCCAGATGGCATAGGGGACGGTGAAGGTCTCGGTGATCCCGCCATGGTTCTCCTCGACGAACGCGAACGGGACCGCGGTGGTGTACTTCCACTGGGCGTCGGAGAACCCGTAGATGGCCATGTCGTTCGGGAGGTACCGGACCGGGAGGAGGGCATAGTTCGTGGTGTAGACTATCCGTTTCACGGGAAACGGCGTGGTCCCGGTAACCCCGGGGGTCACGGTCTCTTCAGGTGTTCCGGGGACCGGGGTGACGGGGGTTGCCTGTACCGTGGTCGGCGGCAGGGTCGCGGGGACCTGGACCGGGGACCGGGCCGGCGGGGAGAGGGCGGCCGTGAGCACGACGACGAGCGCGAGGCCGACGAGGACAGCGATAAGGTCTCCCCGGTGCATAAGAAAAACAAGGAAGCCTCACCATAAATCTATTTCTCCTCCCGGAACGCGAATTTCCTGGGCCGATCCGGGCTGCCGGCCCGGTTTTTCGGCCATGGCCGGGCAACCTCCGCCTGACCCGGGGAGAGTGGAGGGCTGAAAAGGCTGATACCCTGTTAATATCATTTCATAACTGTTAATTAAGCAGAAATGACTCAATGTGGAAGTAAACAAAAAGCGATTGAATTATATACATGGACGATTAATTGGTAGATCAGAGCATGAACGCATTCT
>DATJPK010000091.1:0-2862 GCA_035506435.1 Methanomicrobiales archaeon | reverse complement strand
TTCTTTGCATAGAGGGTGTAGGCCCTCCCTCCTGCGACGTCGGTCGGACCGACGGCCTGGGCCCAGGCATTGTTCTTGGAGTCGCTGACCGAGAAATAGGTGAGGGCCGAGTTGTCATACCCGAAGCTGAGCACGAGCAGGTCCCCGGTGGTGCTTGTCCCGGGCAGGGTGATCTGGGCCTGGCTCACCGCGCCGTAGCTCTGGCTCTTACTCTGGACGTACACGGGAGCCGGGACGCCGCCGCAGAGGTAGGTCTCCTCCTTCCCGATATACTCGAAGGTGGCAGGGCTCTTCTGGTTGGCGTACTCGGTACTGATCCATGAATCCGACCTCGCGATGTTCGAGATCCGGGCCTCGTCGATGATCCCGTCGAAATACCTGCCGCCCGAGGCGCCCTCGTTCAGCCGGGAATAGGCCGAGTCCCCGAGGTTCGTGTTGTAATTGGAGGCGTTGATGGCCGCACCCGCCGGGTTCTGGAGCGGGTAGGTCATGTTCACAAGGGAGGTGCCGTTGATGAAGGCGGCGGCATATGACCCGTTGTAAGTACCGGCGACGAAGTACCAGGTGTTCAGGGTCATCGAGCCCCGGGTATAGGCCTCGGTCCAGCCGGTCCCGCCCTTGGTCCCGTTCCCGATATTGAAGGATACCGCCCCGTTTCCTGTGTGAGGGGGGTTGTGTCCGACCCTGAGGACCGATCCGTTTCTCCAGTTGTTCGCCCAGTCGTCCCTGCCCGCGATGTAGCCGAGGCTGTACCAGTCGGCCCAGCTGGCGGCCTTGATCCAGGCCTCGATGGTGACCCCGGAGCCGGTGATGTTGAGGCCGGTGCCTTTCGGGTAGATCTTCGTGACATCGATGTATTGCTTCGATCCACCGGCGAAGTTCCGGGCCCTGCCGATCAAGCCGGAGACATCGGTCGAGCCCTGGTTCGTCCCGGTGTTCGCATAGGTGGTGCTGTCGGCGAGGGCCGCGCTCATGTGCCAGACACCCATGTAGTTTCCGTCCCAGGTGAGTTCCGGGTGCGACGCGTCCGGTGACGAGGGGAACCCGTAGTACATGTAGATGGTGGTGTTCGACGCCGAAGAGAGGGAGGGAACGTTCACCCATGCGGTAAGCGCCCCCGTTGCGCTGTCGTACCCTTCCCGTTCGTAGGGGATTGTTGTCTGCCCGTCATCGGAGGTGAAGAGGATATCGAAGCCGTCGGTCCGGGCGTGGTTCATCAGGTCGGTGTCAGCAGGGATGGAGATGAGAACCGGGAAATTGGACTGCGAGCCCGTCACCTTTGCCTTATCGATGGTGATGTTCTTCCGGTACGACCAGCCGCAGCCGGGGTACCAGTCCGAGCGCGGGGTCGGTGTCGGGGTGGGGAGGAGCGTGGTCGGGGTCGGGGTGATAGAGCTGCAGGGCCTGATGGAAATCCCGGCCGCGGCCTGGTGATTGTAGGTGCTGCTGAAGGTCCATCTCATGTTTACCGATGCGGCGCCAGCCTTGGTGCTTCCGGCACCGTTCATATATTCCACCGGGTTGTTTATGTGGACGTTCCATCGTTCTGTCTGGCCGGGGTCGGTGATGATGGAGTTGTACTCGTTGGTAATGACCCCGTAGGCGAGCTCCCCCGTGGTTGACGGGATGGTGAGATCAAGAAGGGTATCGCTGTTACCGGTCGCCGTGGCCCAGGAGCTGTTGACCGTTGTCTGGTCCACGCCGGTAAAGGTCATCACCCCCGCGGCTGCCGGGAGGGTCAACGGGGCGTTGAAGCCGATGACGACGTTGTGGGTCCCGGTATCGGGGGAAACGAGCTTCCAGATCTCAACCCTGGCGTCGTCACTGTTCAGCACCGTCCCTACCCTGGTCAGGGCGACCCCGTTGTAGGTCAGGGAACTCACGTACTGGGTGGCGGCCTGGCCGCTCGGCGAGATGGAGACGCCGACGAGCATCAGCCGGTAGTCGCCCGAGGTGGTATGGGATATGGTGATACCGGAGGTGGGCGTGGTGTTCTGGCCCGACGAGGTGGCATCCACGGAGACGACCCCCGTGCAGGTCCCCGACCCGCCACCGCAGGGGGAGGCCTCCTCGCTCCCGATGGAGGAGAAGAAAGTGCCGGGGCTGTTCTGGTTGTTGTACTCGGTCCGGATCCATCCCGCCGACCGGTTCACGCTCGAGACCCGGACCTCGTCGATGATCCCGTCAAATGAGTTTGCGCTGGTGCTCGCCCGGTCGTTCCCGACGCTCGTCCAGGTCAGGTTCATCTTGTTGTAGTAGCCGGCGCTCGGGCCGGCGTTCAGCGAGCCGTTCAGGTAGAGGAACCGGTTGGTCCCGTCGAAGCTCAGGACCCCATAGTACCAGGAGTGGGAGATCAGGTTCGACCCGACGAGGTTCCCTCCCTTGCCCGGGGTTCCCGACCAGTCCCATCCGGCCTGGTACTGGCTACCGGCCGCCCAGAGGCCGACCCAGTCGACGCCCTGTTCCCGGCCCTTCGTTACGATGCCCGTCCAGGACGTCGGGGTGTCCACGTAGAACCAGGCGCTCATGGTGAAGGGAGCATTGTTCCCGAGGTCCCCGTCGTTCAGGGTGAGCCAGGTCGAGGTCGACGGCCCGAGGAACTCGTCCGCCCCGTCGACCTGGCCCGCGACGTTCCTGTTGAGCGTTCCGCTCACCGTGCCGGTGTAGCCGGCGGGGGCCGAATCGAACACGTTCCCCGAGGACTCGCCGAGGTGCCAGACCTCCGAGTACCCGTTCGACCAGGTCCCGTGCCGGTCCTGCATGTTCGATGCCGAGGGGTTCCCGTAATACAGGTAGAGATCGGTATTGCTGCCCGAGGGGAGTGTCGGGACCTTGACCCAGGCGACGAGTTTCCCGGTGGCG
>DATJPK010000090.1:0-14348 GCA_035506435.1 Methanomicrobiales archaeon | reverse complement strand
TGGGGAAGGGGGTCGAGGTGCTCGCCGAGGTTGATGGGAAACCGGTTGCCGTCAGGCAGGGAAAGCACCTCGGGCTCTGCTTCCACCCGGAACTCTCGGGCGACAGCCGGCTGCACCGGTTATTCCTCGACGGGCTCGGGTGATCCGGCCCGGTTCAGGGTTTCTTCCTTCCCAGCGAAACGAGGAGGTACCCCGAGGCAACCACCGAGAAGAAGGCAACCGCCACCATGAGGACGATGAACTCGGTTCCCCCGAGTGCAAGGGTGGTAAAGGTCCGGTAGGTCCCGTCGGAAGCCTGGACGCTCGACGTTGACAGGCCTGAGAACAGGATGGCAAGGATGACGATCACGGCAACGATGATGCCCTGCGAGAGGAGTTTCAGGAGTTTCATGGGGGAACCTGGCCCCGGGAGGGGATAGGGATTTCTCCCGGGATGGAAGGACGAGGACCGTTCCGCGAGAGAGCTCCGGAGGCCTTCGGGCTGTCCTGCCCGGGATTTCGTGGGCGTAAAATCCAATGGCATATGTACCTTGGATGCAAATCAACCTCCAGCAATTGACCCGAGCGAGCAATCCCATGCCTGTTCCACCTGACGAAGCCGGCACCGGAAAAGGCCTCCCCGTCCCTCCCGTGACCCAGGACTATGACATCATTGATGTCGACGGTGAGAACATCGCCGAGACCCGGGCGGATGTCTGCGTCGAGGAGTCGGTGAACCTGTTCGTAAACGGGACCCGGCTCGCGAGCCTCACCATCACCCCCCGGGACCTCGAGGCATTCGCGTACGGGTACCTGGTCTGCGAAGGGATCGTGCCGGGCATGGGTTCCATCGACGAAGTCCGGATCGAGTACCCCGATATCCATACCACGGTATCGTCCATCTCCCCCGGCATCACCCCGGAGGCGACCGAGATCCGCAGCTCGGGCTGCGTCGGGATCAGGACGACATGGGCCTCGCTGACCGAGCCCCTCGGCGAGGGGATCACCATCGATCTCCCGACGCTGTTCGAGGGCATGAAGAAGATCAACGAGCTGGCACCTCTCTGGAAGGTCACCGGGGGGACCCACTGCAGCATCATCCTGGACGGCCAGGGAAGGGTGGTATCAGCCATCGAGGACATCGGGCGGCACAACTCCGTGGACAAGGCGGTGGGCAGGGCGCTCCTCGACGGGGTCGACCTGTCCCGGTGCTTCATGGTCCTCACCGGGCGGCTCGCCGCGGGGATGGTCGCGAAGGTCTACCGGGCGGGGATCACCATCCTCGCGAGCAACACCGCACCTTTCTCGACGGGAATCTGCCTTGCCCGGCAGGTGAACATGACCCTCGCCGGTTTCACCCGGCCCCCGAGGGTCACCCTCTACAGCTGCCCCGGAAGGATCATCCTGCCGGGGGACGCCTGAGAAGAAGGATCCTTCAGATCTCTTCGTAGTACGCCATGGACCCGCAGGCCCGGCATACATCCCCCTCGAGGAGGTCGGCAGGCACCATCTCGCCGCAGCACGCGCATGTCGCGGAGTCCCACTCCCCTTTCAGTGACACCTTCAGCCGCACCCTCTCGTGGGAGAGGATCCCCTTCCCGGCCCGGATGATCTCCTCGTACAACGCATCCTCCTGTCCCTTCTTGTCGAACCCCTTCACATGGGAATACCATGCCTGGATGACGGGGAATGCAGCGAGCTTCTCCGGATCGACAAAGACCCGGACCCCCTCGGTGACGGGTTTGTCGGACGCACGGTTCAGGGTGAGGGCGAACCGGCCGATGGGGACCACCTGGAGCCGCTTGTTCCCCGTGGTGCAGCCGAGGATCACCTGGAGGGGGTCGGGGGCGCACTTCTTCGTCTCGCACACGGAGTACAGGCGCTCGCCTGGCCGGGCGCCCAGGAGCTCGAGGGCGAGGTCCACCATGAAGACCGAGATGATCACCCCCGGGGCGGCATGGGTGTGGAACCGGATTGACCGGGCCACCCAGTCCTGGATCCGCGGGTCGATGTCCAGCCGTTTCATAAGCATGGTCATCTTCCTGATGGTCGGGCCGAGGGGATCCGAAGGCATGCCGGAGGAGTGGATCGGGCTACGGGTTAATCATTTTCATTTTCGTCCGACTGGCAGGCCGGCAGGAGGCGCGCACCTCAGAAGGCTCCGACGGCAGGTCCCGGGCCTGCCGGTACCAAATATGATTATTAGTGGTGGAATTTTCAGGGAAAACCTGAACTTCAGACGTAAGTCAATTGATCCTTTTTTTATAGCTGGAATGTTGTTAAGCTGAGGTGTTGCAAAAACAACAGATCGAGCTACCGGCACCCCTGCCGGAGCGATGAAAGGAGTGTTTCCATGGGAGATGCCAAGGTACCAAGCTTGAAGTACGTGCCCACCACCTGCCCCTACTGCGGGGTCGGGTGCGGCCTGAACCTGGTCGTGAAGGACCAGAAGGTGGTCGGGGTGGAGCCCTACCGCCGGACCCCCGTCAACGAGGGAAAGCTCTGCCCCAAGGGGGTCACCTGCTGGGAGTTCATCCACAGCCCTGACCGGCTCACGAAGCCCCTGATCAAAAAGAACGGGAAATTCGAGGAGGCGAGCTGGGACGAGGCCCTCGGCCTCATCGCGAAGAAGTTCAAGGAGATCAGCGACAAAAGCGGCCCGAAGTCCCTCGGGTTCCAGGTCTCCTGCCGGACCCCGAACGAGGACTGCTACATCATGCAGAAGTGGGCCCGGGTCGCGTTCAAGACGAACAACGTCGACAACTGCGCCCGGATCTGCCACGGCCCCTCGGTCGCCGGCCTCTCGCTCTCCTTCGGGTCGGGCGCGGCCACGAACCCCTTCGAGGACGTCCTCAACTCGGACTTCATCCTCATCTGGGGGAGCAACGCCGTCGAGGCCCACCCCCTCGCGGGACGGCGCATCGTCCAGGCGAAGAAGAAGGGGATCCCGATCATGGTCGTGGACCCGAGGTACTCCCCGACGGCGAGGCTCGCCGATACCTATGTCCGGTTCAACCCCTCGACCCACATCGCGCTCATCAACTCGATGATGTACTGGATCGTCAAGGAGGGCGGACAGGACAAGGAGTTCATCGAGAAGCGGACCAAGGGCTTCCAGGACATGATGAAGGTCGTGGAGAAGTACGCCGACGCTGAAGCCATCCACGGGGTGAAGCTCGACACCGTGAAGGATATGGCGAAGAAGTACGCCGCTGCGAAGAACGCGGTGATCATCTACTGCCTCGGCATCACCGAGCTCACCACCGGCACGGACAACGTCCGGTCCCTGGGGAACCTCTCCATGCTCTGCGGGAACATCGGGAGGCCCGGCGTGGGCGTGAACCCGCTCCGGGGCCAGAACAACGTGCAGGGCGCCTGCGACATGGGTGCGTACCCGAACGTCTATTCCGGGTACCAGAAGTGCGAAGTTCCCGACAACCGGGCGAAGATGGAGAAGGCCTGGGGCATGACGGCCGGTTCCCTGCCCGACTGGTACGGGGTCACCCTCACCGAGCAGATCAACCAGTGCGGGGAGCCGATCAAGGCCATGTACATGCTCGGGCTGAACCCGGTGGTCTCGTACCCGGACTCGAACAACGTCATGAAGCAGCTCCCGAAGCTGGACTTCCTCGTCGTCCAGGATATCTTCTGGAACGAGACCTGCCAGTACGCCCACGTTGTCCTGCCCGGCGCCTGCTTTGCCGAGAAGGACGGGACCTTTACCTCGGGCGAGCGGCGGATCAACCGGGTCCGGAAGGCCGTCGAGCCGCCCGGCGAGGCAAAGGCAGACTGGGAGATCTTCGTGGCCCTTGCAAAGAAGATGGGCCTGAAGGGCTTCGAGTTCAAGTCCGCCGAGGACGTCTGGAACGACATGCGGGCCTGCACCCCGTCGATGTTCGGGGCCACCTACGGGAAAATGGAGAAGCCCGAGTCGGTCCACTGGCCGTGCCCCACCGAGGAGCACCCGGGGACCCCCATCCTCCACAAGGAGAAGTTCTCGGCCCCCGACGGGCTCGGCACCTTCTTCGGCCTCGAGTACCGGCCACCCGCCGAGGTTGCGGACAAGGAGTACCCGTTCACCCTGATGACCGGGAGGCTCATCTTCCATTACCACACGAGGACCCAGACCGGGCGGTCAAAGGTCCTCGACTACGAGGTGCCGGAAGGCTATGTCCAGATCAACACCGAGGACGCGGCCCGGCTCGGGATACAGAACGGGGAGCATGTCAGGGTGCGCAGCCGGCGCGGGGAATCGTTCCCCGTTGCCCGGATCACCGACGAGGTGGCGCCCGGCGTGCTCTTCATGGCAATGCACTTCCCGCAGGGCGCAAATGCCCTCACGAACACCGCCCTCGACCCGCTGTCCAAGATGCCGGAGCTGAAGCACAGCGCTGTTGCCGTCGAGAAGATAACGGAGGCGAAGTAAATGGCTGCAAAGGGCGACATGTTCTACGCCTGGACCACGAACAAGGACCTCGCGGACAAGGCCGAGTGCGGGGGTGCCGTGACCGGCCTCATGAAGTTTGCCCTCGAGAACAAGATCGTGGACGCGGTCCTCGCCGTGAAGAAGGGGAAGGACCTCTATGACGCGGTCCCGACCATCATCACCGACCCGAAGGAGATCGGCACGACGGCAGGCTCGCTCCACTGCGGGACCCTGCTCATGTCGAAGCTCGTGAAGAAGTACTTCAACGGGGCGAACGACATGAAACTCGGGATCACCATCAAGGGCTGCGACATGATGGGCCTGTACGAGCTCGCCAAGCGCAAGCAGGTGAACCTGGACAACCTCGTCATGATCGGGGTGAACTGCGGCGGCTCGGTCTCGCCCGTCATGGCGAGGAAGATGATCACCGAGAAGTACGGCGTCGACCCGGACAAGGTCCACAAGGAGGAGATCGACAAGGGCCAGTTCATCATCGAGTACGAGGGAGGCCACAAGGGGATCTCCGTGGACGAGCTCGAGGAGCACGGCTTCGGCCGGCGGACCAACTGCCGCCGATGCAAGCTGAAGGTCACCCGGCAGGCGGACCTCGCCTGCGGGAACTGGGGCGTCATCGGCGACAAGGCCGGGAAGGCCACCTTCGTCGAGATATGCAGCGACAAGGGCGCCGACCTCTTCAACAAGGCGGTTGCCGCAGGGGCACTCAAGGCCGAGAAGCCCCCCGAGCCGGCCATCGCGATCCGGAGCAAGGTCGAGAAGGCCATGTTCAAGCTCGCCGACAAGTGGCGGGAGAAGGACTTCAAGGGCCTCGGGCAGGGAAACGAGCGGCTGAAGAAGATCATGGAGGATACCTCCCGGTGCATCAAGTGCTACCAGTGCATCGAACAGTGCCCCATCTGCTACTGCGTCGAGTGCAGCACGAAGAAGCCCTACCTGGTCCCACCGGGGGTCCTGCCAGTCCCGTTCATGTTCCACATGATCCGGTTCGTCCACATTTCGGACTCCTGCGTGAACTGCGGACAGTGCGAAGAGGCATGCCCCATGGAGATAAGGA
This sequence comes from Methanomicrobiales archaeon, assembly GCA_035506435.1. Taxonomy (GTDB): domain Archaea; phylum Halobacteriota; class Methanomicrobia; order Methanomicrobiales; family JACTUA01; genus JACTUA01. Next base: position 8,871 of record DATJPK010000090.1, on the reverse strand, counting down.
ACTCCCTCTACATGCATGCCATCCAGCAGGACCTCGAGAAGATGTTCGGCCACGTGCCGGGCGTCGACATGTCGCTCCCCGTCCTCGCCCTCGTCGAGGAGCCCACCGAGCGCGGCCGGCTTGCCTCGACCGGGACCGACCAGATCTACGATATATTCAAGAGCTGATCAGTTCACCCTCCCTTTTTTCCGATTCCGCGGCGGGTCGCGTTAATTTTTCCGCAGCACCGCAGCACGGTTCAGGAAAAAGAGCCTCTGCTCCGCGAGCCGGAGGCCCGAACGTTCTGCCCGCGATATGGTGTCGCGGAACTCCCTCCCTGAAACGACGAAGGGGGGTTCCGAGATGAAGAGGAGGCCGCCCGGGACGAGGAGCATGGCAATTTCCCGGAACAGCCGGTCCGGGTCCGGTACCTCGTGGACGACGAAGATGGTAAACGCGGCGTTGATCTGCCCGTCCAGCTCCGGGGAGAGGCCGATTGAATCCGGCTTGCACTTGTGTATCCTGACCCGGGGCAGGAGCCCCTCTGCCCCCAGCTTCTGCCGCAGGATCCCGAGCATCTCCTCCTGCAGGTCTGCGGCGATGACCTGCCCGGTGTCCCCTGCCGCCTTCGCGAACTCCCGGGTGAAGAACCCCGGGCCGCAACCGAAGTCGAGGACCCGGTCGCCGGGCTTCACATACCGTCGCGCGAGCCGGTCCGGCCGGTAGAGGAACCGGCGCAGGCGGGAATCCAGGTGGGCGGCCCGCGACGGGGAGAAGACATCATGATGCCGGTGTTTCCCGGGGTCGTCATCGGTGACCATACCCAGCTCTTCGGGAAGTCTCGGCATAACGGTTTGGACGCACGGGAAAGGATAACCGGGCGTTCAGCCCGTGCGGGGATCGTACCGGAGTATCCCGGTCACGACAGGTCCCGCACCTCGCCGGTCCGCGATGCGTCGTAGCCTTCAAGGCAGCCGACCCTGGCTTTCAGCTCCGCCAGGCCTGCGAGATCCTGCAGGGACCGGATCTTCGGGTCCTCGCGCATGGCGGATGGGATCACGAGGCCGTACTCATCATGCCCAACGGTAGCGAGGTGGAGGAAAGTGAGGCCCCCCTTCACGAGCCTCTGCGAATGCCCCCCGTCAGGGAGGAACAGCGGGACCGCGTGGCAGGCGCCACGTTCGAGGGCAAGGAGGGCCCCGGGCGTTCCGTTTCCGGCTGCATGGAGGATAAGGCCGCGGCCCGAGGCGGTATCGGCGAGTTCAACGAGTGCCGGATCGATGGTGCCGACGAGGAGGACGGTCCGGTCGATGGTCGCCGGATCCGTGGTCAGGAACACCTCGACGGCCTCCCCGGCCTCGAGGCCCTCGACCGGGGCGGGGATGTGGATGTACCCGTTGGCCCGGACCGTCGCCATCTGGACGGCCGACCCCCGGGAATGGGGGATGCCCCAGGCAGTCTCCCCCACCCGCCCCACCGTGACCGGGACGAACTCGTCGAACCCGAGGTCCGAGCCGAGGGACTGTGAAAGCCGCGCCTGCATGGTGCACCGGGGAGCTCCCCGGAGGCCCCAGGACTCGAGGAGCGGGGCAGCCAGCTCCCGGAGGACCGTCTGGGCGGCGAGAGGGTACCCCGGGAGCCCGAGGACCGGCTTTCCCCCGATCATGCCGAGCATGGCAGGCTTCCCCGGCTTCATAGCCACGCCATGGAACAGGAGCTGCCCGAGCGACCCGATGACCCCGGCGGTGAAGTCCCGGGTTCCCGCCGACGAACCGGCCGAAATGATCACGAGATCATTTGCCTCCACGGCGGAGGCGAGGGCCGCCCGGATGAGGTCCGGGTCATCGGGGATGATCGGGTACTTCGTGCACGTGGCCCCCATCTCCCCGAGGAACACCCCGGCCATGATGGTATTGCTCTCCACGACCTGCCCCGGGCCGGGGCGGATCCCGAGGGGGACAAGCTCGCTCCCGGTAGGGATAATCCCGACCTTCACCGATCGGACTTCCAGGCCGGTGATCCCGTAGGTCGCAAGGGCACCGATGTCAAAGGACCGCACCTGGTGACCCCGGGGGAGCACGAGCTGGCCCTTCCGTATGTCCTCGCCGGCCATCCGGACGTGCTGGCCAGGCGCGACGGCCCTCCTCACCTGGAACCGCCCCTCCCGCTCCCAGGTCTCCTCGATCATGACGACGGCATCGAACCCGGGGGGGACGATGTTCCCCGTGTTCACCCGAAGTATATGGTCGAGGGTCACGGGCGCCTGCTCGGTCGCCCCGCGGGTCTCCCGGCTCGCCACCGCGATCCCGTCCATTGCGGCAATGCTCACCTCGGGGACCGGGTACGTCGCATAGACCGGGGAGGCCACGACCCGTCCGACGGAGTCACCGAGCGGGACCGTCCCGGTCCCTTCTGGTGGCGTGAAGGAGGTACGGACTATCCGGAGGGCTTCGTCAAGGGACGTGAGGGTAAGGTACCGCTTTGGCATGGGATACTCCGAAGGCTGTCAACGGGTCGGGGATCCTCCTTGTCCCGGCCCCCTGCGGTTTCCACATGAACCATTGCTTTTCCACGAAGTTAAAACATACCTGTTTAATCTTGAGTTAACTACTTATTCATAATAAATTGACCTGGTTCACTCAATTTTATGAACCAGCCCGGCACATGCTTGAGAGGTATTCAACCATGCCCCTCAACAACATCGACCTCGCGCAGGTCATCGAGTACCGGGACGAGATGAAGAAAGACCCGGAGGAAGCGAAGTTCACGGCGAAGATCCAGGGTGAATGGGTCTTTGATGCAGACGGCCCCCAGTTCCGGGCGACGGTGCCCGTGAAGGACGGCACGTACACCATGGAGGCCTCGCACCCGAACTTCTCGGGGCCCCGGAAATTCCCCGGCCCCATGGCATTCGGGCTCTTCTGGTTCGCCGCCTGCTTTACGAGCACCTTCATGACCGAGGCGGCGCAGCAGCAGGTGAAGATCGACCAGGTGAAGACCCGCGTGGAGGCGGACCTCAACTACCTCGCCCAGTTCGACCTGGGAAAGGATCCCCTGGTGGAGGAGTACCGCATCGCCCTCGAGGTGAAGTCGGCTGTCCCTGACAAGAAGATCCAGGAGCTCAAGGACCGGGCCCTGAAGGGATGCATGGGGATGTACACCATTACCCACGCCATCCGGCTGAAGGCAGTGGTCAGCAAGAGCTAGAATTCAGGAGGTTATTCCGACATGTCAGATTACACCGAAATGTGGTCATCGCTGGGCCTTGACCTGAAGAGCCATGACGTGCTCCTCGCGGCCCTCGGGAAGGGATACTCGGACGTCTTCCTCTCGCAGAAGGGCCGGCCGGAGGGGATGAAGTATTTCGACTTCGTCATGAGCGAGGTCCACGGGCTCCGGATCAAGGAGCTCATGGACGCGAAGGCAGAGGGCCGGAAGGTGATCGGCTCGTACTGCGTCTTCGTCCCCGAGGAACTGATCCTTGCCGTTGACGGGGTGTCGGTCGGGCTGTGCGCCGGGGCGGAGTTCAACTTTGAAGGGGCGGAGACACTCCTCCCGCGGAACACCTGCTCCCTCATAAAGTCCGCCTTCGGGTTCAAGCTCGGGAAGGTCTGCCCCTACGTGGAGGCCTGCGATGTCGTCGTGGGAGAGAACACCTGCGACGGCAAGAAGAAGGCCTACGAGATCCTGGGCCCGCTGCTCCGGGACCTGTATGTCATGGACCTTCCCCAGATGAAGACCGGAAAGGGAAAGGAACTCCTGAAGGAGGAGTACCGGAAGTTCATCGGGAAGCTGGAGGAGGCGACCGGGAAGAAGGTAACCCCCGAAGGGCTGAAGAAGGCGGTCGGGATCGTGAACGCGAAGCGGAAGGCGGTGAAGAGGCTCGCCGCGATCCGCGCCGCCGATCCGGCGCCGATATCAGGACTCGATGCCCTGCTCGTGAACCAGGTCTTCTTCTACGATGACCCGGTCCGGTTCACCGGCGCTGTCAACCAGCTCTGCGATGAGCTCGAGCTCCGGGCGAAGAAGAAGAACGGCGTTGTCCCGAAGGGGACGACCCGGGTCGTCGTCTCGGGATGCCCCATGGCTGTCCCGAACTGGAAGGTGCCCCTGCTCATCGAGACGAGCGGCGCGGTGATCGTGGGCGAGGAGTCCTGCGTGGGCGAGCGGGGCAACCGGTGGCTGACCGAGGTGAAGGGGGACACGGTGGAGGAGATGCTCGATGCCATCACCGACCGGTACTTCAACATCGACTGCGCCGTCTTCACCCCGAACCCCTCGCGGGTCGGGTACGTGAAGGAGATGGCAAAGAAGCTCCATGCACAGGGTGTCGTCCACTACAGCCTCCAGTTCTGCCAGCCCTACATTATGGAGAGTGGCCCGGTCGAGAAGGAGCTGGAGCAGTCCGGCATACCGACCCTGCGCCTGGAGACCGATTACGGCCAGGAGGACGCGGGCCAGCTCCGGACCAGGATCGAGGCGTTCATCGAACGCCTGAAGAAGCGATGAGATGCGCAGGAATTGACATCGGGTCGCGGACCACCAAGCTTGCCGTTCTTGAGGACGGCAGGCTTGTCCTCGCCCGCAAGGCGGTCACCTCCCCCGACCCGCTCGAAACGGTGCGCCGCATCATGGACGGCGCGGTTTTCGAAGTGATCACCGCGACAGGATACGGGCGGCACCTGGCCCGGGCGCATCTCGACTGCCAGGTGGTCAGCGAGATCACGGCTTTTGCCCTGGGTGCATGCTATTTTTCCCATGATTGCAGTTCGATCCTCGATATCGGCGGGCAGGACACGAAGGCCATTTCCCTGGATCCCTCCGGTCACCTGTGCAAATTCGAGATGAACGACCGCTGCGCAGCGGGGACGGGGCGTTTCCTCGAGGTCATGGCGACCGCCCTCGGGTTCACCCTCGAAGAGTTCGCGGTGGCCGCCCTCTCGGCACACCAGACCGTGAAGATCACCAGCATGTGCACCGTGTTCGCGGAATCCGAGGTCGTGTCCCTCCTCTCGCAGGGTGCAGACCGGAACGAGGTCGCGCTCGGGATCCACAAGGCCATCGTGAGCCGTTCGGCAGGCCTTTTAAAGCGGGTCGCGCCGGAGGGAAAGATCTTCTTCGCGGGCGGCGTCGCGCTGAACGGCTGCGTGCGGGTCCTCCTCGAAGAGGAGACGGGGAGGCACGTTTTCGTCCCCCCCGACCCCCAGGTCGTCGGCGCGGTGGGGGCAGCGATGAGCGGTTCGGGAGGCCAGTAGGTCCCGGCGATCCCCTGCCGGAGCCCGGTCCCTTCTGCCGTCAGAAGAAAAGGATCCGCTGGTGATTCCCCCCCGCCCCTTTCGGGGTGGAGAAGAGGATCTCCTCGAACTCCTTCATACCGATGTCGTACACGGCCGTGAATCTCGGGTTCTTCTCGAGCGACCGCGCATGGAGCGAGGGCAGGAAGGCGTAGAGCTGGAGCCCGGTCCCGTCGGCCGCATCGGCGATGTCCTGGATATTGCAGGAGAGGTCGTCCGGCTCGGTCGAATGGGTACCCGACAGGGCATAGACCCCGTCCTCGAGGAAAACGACCCGGGTCGGGATGCCCAGGTGGGCACAGGCGATGGCGAGGGTGAGGGCGCCGAAGCTGTAGTCCGTTTCGTACGGGCTGTGGGTGACAAGGATGAGGACCGGAGGGATCCCGGTACCGTCCCCGAGCCATGCATCGGGGACAGGCCTTGACTCCCTCTCCAGGGAGACGAGGCCCCCGGTCTCCCCGAGGATAACCCGGGGCTGGGAAAACCGGCCTGCCATGGTCCCGAGGTTCCGGATCTTCATGGGCCCGATGGCGCATGTCGAGACCGAGATCCCCCTCCCGTCATCCCAGGTGCAGTAACCCCTCGCTGCGGCGCAGCTCTCGCAGGCGAGGACCTGGAAGGGGAGCCCCCTCTTCCGGGCCACGGCGTCGAGCTCCTCTATCCCCTTCCCGATGTTCCTGCGCTCCGACGGCTTCTGGTTCATGTGCCCGGCATGGACCCCGTCGAGGTAGGCATAGAGGTCGGCGGTCAACCCCTCCTCGAGGGCGCCAAGGAGGCAGGAGATGGCGCGGACGGGTGCCCGGTTCATGTAGGGCGATTCCAGGAGCAGGTACCCGAGGGCGGTGGCCCCGGGCACGGTCCTCCTCGCGGCCTGGACAAGCCCCCTCCAGAAGGAACGGGGGTGGCTGATCCTCCTCCCGTTCTGGTCGAGGAGTGTCCCCGGGTACTTCATCCTCAGGGAGTCAAGCGAAAGGCCCCTGAGGTCCATCTCCTCCCGGTCACAGGTGACCCGGACGGACGGGAGGGAGAGGATGCTCTCCCAGAAAGGCAGGGTCTCCCTTTCGTGGAGGCTGTGGAGGGCATCCCCGGTGAGGAAGAAGGAGACAGCAGGTTCCTGGCCCGTGTGGGGTCCGCGGAAGGACTCCGGGATCCGGTTAACGAAGCAGATCTTGAGCGCGTCCGCAATCCAGGAGAGGCGCTCGGCGGAGAGCGCGCTCCCGAGCAGAAAGAGGTGCGAGGCCATGGGAAGGTCTTATGCCGTATCCCCGGCCAGCTGCTCCCTCAGCTCGTCGACGTGGATGACCTGGTCGTACCCCTTCCCCATGAGGCAGTACCCGTGCCGGTCGATGGCATAGACCGGCACCCTGGACAGGTCCTCGGGGACCGGGCGGGCCGTGAGTTTCTGGAAGTTCACGAGGTCCTCCATGTGGAGCCCGATCTTGTCGGTGATGTCCCGGAGATCCCGGAGCCATCCCCTGAGGTCCCGGACGTCGTTCCCGTCCCACTTGAAGATCTGGTAGATCTTCATGTACGCGTCACGCTCGAGGGTGATGTGGGTCGCGGTCTTGTCGGACTTGAGGTAGAACTCGAGGAACTGCCTGACGTCCTTCACCTGCTGGGCAAACTCGTACGCCGCGGCCCTGCACTCCTTCAGCATCCCCTGGAACTCGTCGGGCGGCATGGTCGTGCTGAGTTTTGCCATGTCCTGGGAGAGCTCCTTTAAGTTCACCTCCAGTTCCTTCAGCTCGTTCACCATATCGGAGAACTTGGCGCCGAGCTCCACGCCGAAAAAAGCCTCCATGTATTCCGATTCCCGGGTCATACCTACTAAGGTTGATATAACTCTATATGATTATTTTCCTTTGGTAATATCTATCTATTAACATCGTCCAAGGAGTACTGCATGGTCCGGAAAAAATACGATCCGGGTTTCACCACCCGCGGGGGGATTATCACCGAGCGGGACCCTGAGTTCTGCATCGTCCGGCTCCGGATGCCGGCCGGGATGGCCACCCCTGCCCAGCTGAAGGGGATCGGGGAAATCGCGGAGCGGCATGGCGTGGAGGCCGTGCACCTGACCACCCGCCAGACCGTGGAGCTCCCCCACGTCGACCCGGCCCGGCTCGAGGGGCTCCTCGCCGAGCTCGGGGCGAACGGCACCCCCCTCGGCGCCGAGCGCGAAGAGGTGGTGAACGTGACTGCCTGCCTCGGGACCCGGCACTGCAAGTTCGCGAACATCGACTCGGTGGGTCTTGCAAAGGAGATCGACCGCCGGTTCTTCGGGAAAGAGCTCCCGGTGAAGGTCAGGATCGCCATCTCGGCATGCCCGAACGGGTGCGAGAGCGAGCGGTTGAACGAGATTGGCATCACCGGCGTCCGGAAGCCCGTCCGGGACCCCGGCCTCTGCACCGGCTGCGGGACCTGCACCCACTACTGCCGCGAGAAGGCCATCGTTGTCGAGGACGGGGTCATCGTGATGGACAAGGGGATGTGCATGGAGTGCGGGTTCTGCATCATGCCCTGCCCGTTCGGGATCCTCCGGGGAGAGGAGCCCGAGTACCGGATCACCGTCGGGGGTCACCGGGGCCGGCACCCGAAGATCGGGCGGCACCTCATCACGGTGAAGACCCCCGAGGACGTCATCCGGGTCGTGGATAAGATCATCTACTGGATCTACCGGCAGGCATCGAGCGGGAGCCTCCTCCCCGAGCAGCTCGATGACCTGGAATACGATAAGTTCAGGGAGGCCATCCACGCTCTCGTGGAAGGGTAGGCTACCGGGTACCCTCCCGTTCCCTGTTTCAAACCGGTTTCTTTGTTCCAAAATCCGCTTAACCTCGAAAGGATTATAAGAGAAAGGGGTTATCCCCTGCCCATGAACGCCATCCGGTACGCGTCGCTCTCCGAGAGAGGGGTCCGTGCAACAAACGATGATGCGATCATCGCTGAACAGCTGGGGGAGTACCATGTCTTTGCCCTGGCAAGCGGCGATGTCCTCCGGCCGGGCGGGCAGGTCGCGAGTGACATCGCCATCCGGTGCCTGCGGGACGAGATCCACGACGCGAATGGCCGCCCCCCTCCGACCATACTGGCAAGCGCCGTCCTGAGGGCCGATACCGAGATCCGCGCGGAATCGAAGAAATCCCGGGACAGGGAGGGGATGTCCACCAGGCTGTCAGCCTGCATGATTGATCCGGAGATGATATGCACGCTCCTCGATACCGGGGAGGGAGGGGCCTGTTTCGTCGGTCCGGACCGTATCAGGACTCCCCGTGAGCACGTCCCCCCCGGGAGAAACACCGGTTCCGGGGTCCGGGCCCCGAAGGGCCGGGGTGGCTGCGAGCAGATGCTCTCTCATACCCTCGGCGCGCCCCGGGTCCTGAAGGAATCCGATATATCGACTACCGGCCTCGGTGACTCGATCCTGCTCCTCTCCTCCGACGGCCTCCATGATGTCGTGAAGAAGGAGAGGATCCTCGATATCGTCAACCGGTACCGGGAGGACCTGGAGGCCGCGTGCGAGTTCCTCATCCACCAGGCCCTTACGGACGGGAGCGACCGTACCATCTCGGTGGTCCTGGTCCGGGGAGCGGATGCC